>JAZSDN010000073.1:0-1663 GCA_045531205.1 Clostridia bacterium
TCCAAATCCTTAAATTGATAAAGCCAACTTAGGTCTGTCAAACACAGGCTTAAGTTGGCTTTTTTCATTTCTTCTTATTTGATGTTAACAATTTCAGCGGAGAAGCTTCAAGCAATTTATCAACCATATCTTCACCGATTACTTGGGAAATAGTTGAACCTGATAGAGCAAAATCATCTATAAGATTAGATTCTAATTTATCTACAGATATGCCTTTCCATTCTCGTTTCCATACCTCACTCCAATCCTCTTCTACATCACCGGTGTAATAATTTACTATTCCGGTAAATTCCATATCAAATTTTACACACAAATAATTTAAAGCATCTTGATTTGGTGCAATAACGATTATCTCGCCCTGAGGAAAATCTGAAAAATCAAATATTTCACCTTTGATGCGCCATTCACGTAGATATTCATAATCGTACGAATCGACTTTTAATTCTTGAGTGCGCCAGCCAAGATTCCCAGGTATTCCCTCTGTCCCATCTGTATAAATAACATTCCTAGCTCCAAAATCCCGAACTAATATATCTCTTGAAAAACCTAATCCCCAAGGTTGGTACAAAGGTTGACCGGTACTATTAACTTTGACTTCAAAAAATCTTTGAATAGCTGTTAAAGGTGAAGCCGAAAAACAGATATATCCTTTTTTACTAATAAGTTGTTTCTCTGCCAAAATCTTTTGCAAAGTCTCGCAGGGAGATTTGTCATATCCGTTAATAAAATGGAATAGATATGGACTCTGATCCAATCTTGCTTTTTTGAATTTATCATTAAAATAAGCCATATACAACTATGTTATAATGTTGCAAAGGTACTCCGTTTTTTACGAATGAAAGACAGATAGAACTACAAAAAGTATATGTAGCGTGAAAATCCCGCTTCACTCGCCAAGTCCCTTCAAGAAGTTAACTCGGAGGGACAATACCTCCACGTTCAAGCCGAGGGTTTTCGGGCAAAAAATTCTCTGCGATAATTTTTCACCCGAAAAAACGCTCCGGTATCGCCGTCCGAGTTGAGACAGAGGTTGGGACTAAGCAAGCGAAGCGACCTACGACGCATAGAACAACAGGTCAAAAATCCATTGCGGTAAGATATGCCGCATCTCTATTCTCAACCTGACTGCCATATTTATATTTCATTATAAGGTCTATCAAGCCACCGCCATCTTTTTAGTGCCCGATTTTTTAAGTGGGGACAAAAGCAGCTCAGCTCTCAACTCTGCATATTACAAAAGTTATTGCTTTTTGGTCATACCACCGCTTTTTCTCGCACATTTTTTTGCCTTCGTTTTTCGCTCATTCCGACCTCGTTTCGGTGTGGAGCGTTTTCCCTCTTTTCACCCTTGTTTTACCCCTTTTCGTGTCTTTGCTTTCGTACCTGCTATGACAAGTGATGACATCTTATGACTTGTATAGTCTAACGACTTAAATATCAATGTTTTATCAAATTTTGCTATATATATTTGCGGTGACAACATTAGTTATTAACGCTAAAAACTCACAGTTATGGCAAAGAAAAATGTAAGGGATGACCCCTCAAAAACACAAGTCACAGAGAACCCGCAGATGAGCGACATCGTGCTGGTTTTAGACAAGATGGAACTGCTCATTCAAGCGGTATCCGAAATCAACAAGAACGGCAAGTATTCCACCGTGCC
>JAZSDN010000106.1:0-2199 GCA_045531205.1 Clostridia bacterium
TTCAATATATCTGTCTTCGGGTTTAAGTTTCAGACAGGCATTGATGGCATTTTCAATAGCATTAGCAAACACTACCGAAAGCCCGACTTCATCTACCGGCAATGTGTCCGGCAACTTGATAGAGGTTGTAATTTTTATTTGATTACTCTCTGCTTTTTGAAGATATGATGCAAGAATGGAATCTATAACAGCATTTGAGGTATATCGCTTAACCTTTGTTTCATCCAGCTTCTTATGATATTTTTGCAGGTATTCAATCAGTTCATCATATTGCTTGTTTTCTGCCATTGTTGCAATGGAGTCTATTTTATGCCTGAAATTATGTCTTTCTATGCGGAAAGCTTCTTCGGATAAATTTATTTCGGCAATACGTTCTCTCATATTTGAAATCTGGAGTTTTAATATGTTTTCCTGCTCATTAGCAAAATGTAATTCTGCTTGATGCTTCAGCGTTATGAAAATATTGATATACAAAACAGGCATTAACACAAACAATAAAATTGCAAGCGGTAAGTATTCAGGTCTATCCGTAATTATAGTCGGGAAACTCATTACAAGAACCAGTACGACATAAAATACTCCTCCGATGGCAGCAAATGCGTACCAGCCTTTTTTCGTATGCTTTTGTATTTCCAAAAATGCAGCTCTGAATTTTTTGGCAACAAACCATTCAAGCAAAGGAAAAGCAATAAGCCTTGAAAGAAACATAAAAATAAAGTTGTCGCCGGGCAAATAATAATCTAAGATGTAGGTAATATATATGATTTCAAGCGAAATGGTATCTACTACGCAGAAAGTAAACAAAAACCTTCCGTCACGGTATTTTGCAAGAAACCAAAAGAATATAAGGCTCGGCAACGTACAGGTAAGAAGCACTATCTCTCCGCACTTTTCAGGTCCGAGAATAAAAAAACAAGCCAGATTAAATATAGCAAGCGGAACCATTACAATTATGGTAAGCGTCATAGCCTTTTTCTTCGGGTATCTGGACTCATAAAGAAACATAAACAGGATGAGTACATGAACCAAAGACCATATAACAGATAATTCTCGAAATATTGTCATATTCTGCTTTCCTCCTTAAACCAAAAATCTATCCACGCTGAGCGAACATCAAGGCAGGCGGACTTTGGCAGGAATAAAATGTTTTCATTCCGAAAAACCAAAGAATCTTTTTTTACGGAACTGACATGATACAAGTTTACCAACATACTGCTTCCGCAAAGGAAAAAAGAATTATCGCATAACAGTTCTTCTACTGCTTTTGAAAATCCTGTGCGGATAGTTGTGCTCTCTAATGTGCTTCCGTCTGCAAGATGATATACGATTGCTTTTCTGACAAGCTCTGCATAGACGATTTTTTCATACGAAAGTCTTGTAATACCTTCGGAAGTTTTTACTATAAAACTTTTTTCTTTGGATGAAATGTGTTCGGCTATATCATCAAGTGTGTTAAAAAGCTCGCTTTCTGCAACGGGTTTTAGGATATAGTTCGTAGCTTTTGCTTTGTAGGAATCTATCGCAAATTCATCATTTGATGTAAGATATATTATTTTTCCTTTGACACCTTGCCTGCGTAATTCAACACCAAGCTCAATGCCATTCATACCGGGCATAACTACATCAAGTATAAAAGCATCAAACTCACAGCTTTTGTTGATTGCGTCAAGCAAATTTTCAGCATTGGCAAATTCTGAAACAGTAATAATTCTGCTGGAATTTTGTTTTATGTACTCATTCAAGAGAGAAATAATTTGTGATCGACATATCATATCGTCATCACATACAGCAATTTTCAAATCCATCACCTCACAACCATTTTTATAATTATAACATAAAAATCGTATTATGTCGATATTTCGGGAGAATTTTAATTAATTTCGTTACTTTTGAAATAAAAAAAGCAAATAATTTTACACCACTAAATAAATTTAGTGCAAAAACTGTCAAAATTAGTGCAGGGCAACAAAAGTATATATAAATATGGTAAAATATGTACAAATTATTCGACATCAAAGAATAGTGTATTGGAGGTACGATTTATGAAAAAGACAAGAAACAAACTGTTGTCGTGGCTGTTGGTTTTGGCCATGCTTATGACAATGCTGCCGACAGTGGTGCTTGCATTAAGCAGTGATGTCTATATCGGCGGGGTAAATCTCGGCGACGGCAGTAAGGTGACGTACTATGTCAACGGCG
>JAZSDN010000001.1:0-1654 GCA_045531205.1 Clostridia bacterium
ATTGACAATTCCCTTAATATGTGATAATATTTAAGGGAAAGAAAGGAGGTGAAGGGCATGAGAATGTTTAATTATTCGATAATCAAAGAACATAAATGGGATTCTGAACTTCTCGGTCTTGTAGCTGGCATATATAAAGAAGCTGGAAAACAGGACTTCTATTTAAAGATGCGCCCGGAAGAGCTTGAAAAGCTTGTGGAAATTGCAAAGGTGCAAAGCACAGAGTCTTCCAATGCAATCGAAGGTATCGTTACAACAAATACACGTATTAAACAACTTGTAGCAGAAAAAACGACTCCCAGAACCCGTGATGAACAAGAAATTGCGGGATACAGAGATGCTCTTAATATCATCCACGAGAATTTTGATGCAATTCCAATTTCTAAAAACTATATTTTGCAACTTCATAAAATTATGTGCAGTCATATGAATAACCCCATGGCTGGCAAAACAAAGAGTGTGCAAAATTATATAAGCACAACTTACCCTGACGGACATTCAGAGGTTTTATTTACTCCGCTTGCACCATTTGAAACGGAAGAAGCGCTTGATAAAATCTGCGAAGAATATAATAAAGTTATCGGCAATCTTGAACTTGAGCCACTTATTGCAATTCCAACATTCATTCACGATTTTCTTTGCATTCATCCTTTTAATGATGGTAATGGAAGAATGTCAAGACTGCTTACCACCTTGTTACTCTACAGAAGCGGATTTTATGTTGGTAAATACATCTCGCTTGAAGCTAAAATTGCAAGCAACAAAGATTTATATTACGATTCCCTTAATAAATCTCAGGATGGATGGCATGAAGGCTTAGAGGATGCAACACCGTTTATAAAATACATCCTTGGTACTATCCTTGCTGCATATAAAGACTTTGAAGACAGATTTTCCATCGTAGAAGAAAAACTTCCTGCAATTGAAATGGTGAGAAAGGCGTCACTGAATAAGGTGGGGCGTTTTACCAAACAGGATATCAGAGAACTCTGTCCGTCACTCAGCATAAGCTCCGTTGAAGGGGCACTTCGTAAAATGGTAAGCGAAGGAGAGCTAAAGCGTGAAGGTTCGGGCAAGTCTATTTGCTATTATAGAATAAAATAAGAAAGTTTTGAATAACGGAGGTGTAAAAATGAAGATAGTTATTGTTGGAGGAGTTGCAGGCGGTGCTACGGCTGCAGCAAGAATTAGAAGACTTGATGAAAATGCAGAGATAATCATTTTTGAACGAAGCGGATATGTTTCATATGCAAATTGCGGACTCCCTTACTATATTGGAGGAGAAATCTCTGACAAAGAGGACTTGTTTTTGCAGACGCCTCAAGGATTTTGGTCGAGATTCAAAATTGATGTAAGAACTCTCCACGAGGTAACTAAAATAAATCGCAAAAGAAAAACTGTTACGGTTTTGAATAAGCAAAGCGGAAATGTGTTTGAAGAAAGCTACGACAAACTCATTTTATCTCCCGGTGCAAAGCCTGTTATGCCTGATTTTTGTAAAGGTGATTGCAGTAACATTTTTACACTTCGCACAGTGGAAGATACGCTTAAAATTCGTGAGTTTACAGACAACAATCCTACTCGGACAGCCGTTATCATCGGCGGTGGTTTTATAGGACTTGAGATGGCGGAAAATCTTAAAAACCGAGGAATA
>JAZSDN010000062.1:0-31152 GCA_045531205.1 Clostridia bacterium
CAATACCCAAGGTGGTGTTCTCGCATATCCATTATAACAGATATTTTGAATTCTGGCGAGTATGTTTTGTTTTTTCTTCCTGTTTTACCCATAAAAAATATGCACCTCCAAAAGTGTCTAACTTTTGGGGTGCATATCAAAATACCGTTCAGTTTTATTTTTTGAAAAAATTGACTGTATTTCAAAAAAGAGGGCATAATAAGCAATGTTATTAAATTTGCTATTGCAAAAACAAGCAAAAAAGAGTATAATATATTAAAGAGCAAAAGGAAGGGAAAAAACAATGAAAAAACTTTTGTCATTTATATTGATTTTAACATTTTTAATAACTTGCGTGCCTGCAAAGGCTGCGGTGGGCGATATAGTGGGAAATGTATTGTCAACCGATATTACGGCTTATATAGATTATCTTTTGGTACCGACATATAATATAGACGGTAACACCGTGGTTTTGGTTCGTGACCTTGAAAATTACGGGTTTACAGTTTTGTGGGACGAGTATTCAAAACGAGTTGATTTTTATAAAGATTTCAGCAGAATGAGCACTCCTAAAATTCCCGTTATACAAACTATTCCTGTAGGAACAAAGCTTTTTGATGTTTACAGTACAGATATACAGGTATACTTTGGCGGTAAAAAGATTGAAGCGTATAATATAGGCGGGTATACCGCTGTAAAGCTTCGTGATATAAATCTGGTAGGCGATGTAGTATTTAACGAAGAAAAACGTACAGCAAATGTTTTTTGTGCAGATATTGAATATTTTGATGATGAAATAGCATATTTTCAGGACAGATTTTATCCTGCACTTATGCAGCTTTCAAGAGCAGATATAGCTCACAATGATATGCTGGCAATGGTACAGTCAGGGAAATACGATAAAAAAACGGCAGACAAGTTTAGAGAAAATAGAGCCGTTTTTGAAGAAACCTTTAAAAGCTTTAAAGAATATAAAGAGCCTTACGGATTTGACAAATCGGCACTTGAACTGTGGTGGTCGCTTGTAAATATGAACTATGCTTTTGAAACGGCAGAGCTTATGTTTTCGGCAATGCAGAATTCTCAAAGCACCGATGAGCTTATGACGGCATATAATGCCTACAGAACTGATTCTTATCAGCAAAGACAATCAGCACTTATTATGCTTTTTGAAGATATGATGAATGTTGCTTATTTTTGGAATTGATATTGACAATATATATAAAATTATTATATAATTATAAAAAAGTAAAGGAGAATTGATATGAAAAAATTTCAGGTAATGTTAAATTCTATTGATGATGTTAAAAAGTTTGTAAATCTTGTAACCAAGTATGACTTTGATATTGACCTTGTATCAGGAAGATATATTGTTGATGCAAAATCGATTATGGGAATTTTCAGTTTAGACCTTGCAAATCCCATTGAAGTTCAGATACATACAGAAGAATCACCTTTGTTTGACGAACTCAAGCCTTTCCTGGTATAAAAATTTTTAAAAAATCTTCATAAAAACTCCTCTTGTCCAATAAATATTGGTAAGGGGATTTTTTATTGCCCAAAAGATTGCCAAAAAAGGCGGAAAGGATTTTTGAAATGATAGACGAAAAAAGATTTACAAAACAAACCGAAAGTTTGCACAATCTTATACTTGAAAACAGAAAAAAACTCAGCATAGCAGGGGTTGAAGACGTAGAAAGCTTTGATGAGGAAAGTATTTCTCTTTACACAGATATGGGTATGCTTACAGTAAAAGGAGACGGAATGCATATAAATAAGCTTTCTATTGATACGGGCGAGGTTATAATAGAAGGCAGAATTGATTCTATGGTATATTCCGATAACACACAAAGCGGTGCGGGTGGATTTTTTGGCAGGCTGTTTAAGTGAAAAACGAAATTTTTGTATTGTGTGCGGCATTGGTCGGCGGAGCCCTTATAGGGGTTCTGTTCGACTTTTTCCGTGCATACAGACTTAAAGTAAAAAGTAATAAAAAGGCAACCGCATTTCAGGATATTATGTTCTGGACGGTGTCGAGTTACTTGATTTTTGCACTTATTTACCGCATAAATGGAGCACAGATAAGGTGGTATATTTTTGCGGGACTTGCAGTAGGTGCACTCATATATAATGCAACAGTAAGCAAGCTTATGGTAAAACTTATTTTATTTGTTGCAAAAACGGTAATTACAGTTACAGGTTTTATCATAAAGCCTTTTGTGAAATTTGCAAAATATTTAAAGAAACCGTTTTTTATTGTTTTTATGCCGTATCGCAGATTAAAATACAAAATCAGGTCAGAAATAAATAAAATAAAAAAATTTTTAAAATTATATTAATTTTACTTTACAAATGATAAAAAATAATATATAATTAACATATATTTATGGAAATTTGATTTTTTGCGGGGAGATGATAAATTGTTAAATGAAAAAACACATAAAAAACCTCGTTTAAAAATAGGTTTTGTTGCGGTTTTAATATTTGCACTTTATCTTGTTTATGCTATAGTTTCACAGCAAGCCGCAATAAGTTCAAATGAAAAGGTAATAAATGATTTAACAAATCAGATTACAGAAAATAAAGAAAAACTGGCAGAACTTCGCGACACTAAAGAAAGCTATGGTTCTGATGAATCAATAGAACGTATAGCGCGCGATAAGCTTGGGTTAGTTCGCCCTGACGAAAAAGTGTTTATAGACATAGCAGGGCAATAATTATACATTTTAAAGAAAAAACTAAAGGAGGGGCTCTTTTAGATGCCGCTGGAAGTTGGAGCAATTGTAGAAGGTACAGTTTCGGGATTAACTAAATTTGGTGCATTTATCGACCTTGAAGATTCAAAGAAAGGTCTTGTTCACATTTCGGAAGTTTCTTCGCGTTATGTTGAAAAGGTTGAAGATTTTCTTTCGGTTGGTCAGAAGGTAAAGGTTAAAATAATAAATATTGAAGGAAACGATAAAATCAGTCTTTCGATAAAACAGACCGAGCCAAAAAAAACTGCAAGAAGAAAGTTTACAGGTGAGGCTTTCAAACCCGGAACACCACCTGAAGAGGTTGTGCTGTCATCTTTCGAAGATAACGGGTTATCCTTTGAAGATAAGATGCAGAAGTTTAAAAAATTGAGTGACGAGCGTATGCTTGATATAAAAAGAAACATTGATTCAAAAAGAGGGCAAAGAAAAAGGAAATAAAAGAGTATTTGCTCTTTTATTGTGTCTTTTTATAATAAATAGTATAAACTTAATAAGTCCCGGTACCTCAGTAGGATAGAGGGTCCGCCTCCTAAGCGGAACGCCGTAGGTTCGATTCCTATCCGGGACGCCATGAAAAAAGCGTACTGAATTTTCAGTACGCTTTTTTCAGCGATATAAATTCCTGACGGAATTTGCTATATGTACTTCGTACGCGATATATCTTCGATGCGATATGTTGCCTTGCGGTAACGAGATAAAGGAATTTAATACGAGATTGCGAGTATCAAGGTTCTCCCAAATATAGAAATCTTTGATTTCGTTATATTTTGGGAGGTTCTTATATCATATCGCAACCGAATGAAATGAGGTTATGAATTTGCGAAGCAAATATATCGAATGAGCGTGAGTGAGTATATCGCCAATAAAATAAAAATATCTTTACGGTTCTCCTTTCCCGGAAAAAACGATTTGCCTTTTTATAAAACATATAAACAAATTTGCATTTTAATATTGACAGATGTGCAATTGTGTGTTAAAATGTGGATGTTTGTGGAGGTGGTTGTATATGTTTGCTAACGAACGACACAATATTATATATGAACATATAAAAAAATCGGGTGCCGTAACAACAGCAAATTTAATGAAGGAATTCAATGTTTCAATCGAAACCGTAAGAAGAGACTTATTGACTATGGAAAAAAAGGGAATGGTAAAGCGGGTTCATGGCGGTGCTGTTGAAATATCAGAAATGAAAGAATTTTACGAGCTTAAAGAGCGTAACCAAAAGTTTGTGAGAGAAAAAAGAGAGCTTTCTGAAAATGCAGTAAAATTTGTTAATGAGAATGACATTATCTTTATTGATGCAGGGAGTACGGCAAATCAGTTTGCCGAGGTTTTAAAAGAACGCTTTTCAAAACTTACCGTTATTACACATTCGATGGATGTATTCAATACCTTGTGTTATCATCAAAATTTTAACGTAATTTTATGTGCAGGACACTTTAATAAAAAAGAAAACACTTTTTACGGAAGCATAGTTTTGGATGCGTTGAATAAAATTCACGCACAGAAAATTTTTATCTTTCCCTCGGCAGTTTCTATGGAATTTGGAATATGTGACTATCAGGAAGATTTTTATCAGATTCAAAAACAAATGCTCGAATGTAAAGGCGATGTTTATGTGCTGGCAGATAGCGGTAAGTTCGAAAAAAAGGCGTTGCTTAAGCTTGCTGATATGAAAAAAGAGTATCAGTATATTACTGACAGCAACTTACCGGATGAACTTAAAAAACTTTATGAAGAAAACGAAATCAATATTTTTAGAGGAAATGAAAATGAAATCACAAAAAAGTAGGGCAGGACTTTTAATTTTTTTATGCTGGCTTGTCTATTCAGTATCATACCTTGGTAAGGTCAATTACTCTGCAAACATTACCAGCATTATAGATTTTTATCACGTGACCAAGGCACAAGCGGGAATAGCCCCTACCTTTTTCTTTTTTGCTTATGGAATAGGTCAGGTTATAAACGGACTTTTTTGCAAAAATTACAATATTAAATGGATGGTTTTCGGAAGTCTTATTATTTCCGCAGTTATAAACTTTATTATAGGCATAAGCTCAAATTTTGATATTATAAAGTGGTTGTGGATGTTAAATGGAATTGCGTTAGCAATACTCTGGCCAAGTATTATAAGATTACTTTCGGAAACTTTACCGCAAAAAGATTTGGGAAGGGCAACTCTTGCTATGGGTACAACCGTTGCAAGCGGTACACTGGTTGTATACGGATTGTCATCTTTGTATAATTTTTTTAATAACTTTAAACTTGCGTTCTATACAAGTACCTTTATGGGGACATTGGTAGCAGTTTTCTGGTTGTTGTCATATAATAAATCGGTAAAAATGGCAAAAAGCGAGCGAAGTGAAGAATTTGAGAAATATGAAAGCAACATTAATGTTGCAGATAAAAAAGAACAAACAACAAGCGAAAAAAAGATTTTTTACATATTGATATGTGCATTATGTTTTTGTGCAGTGGGGGTTAATTTAATAAAAGACGGATTAACGACCTGGCTTCCCGCAATATTAAAAGAAGAGTATTCGCTTACTGATTCACTATCTATTTTACTTACCCTTTTCTTACCTGTTGTAGCTATATTTGGTAATTTATTTGCACAACAAGTACATAAAAAAATTCCTGACTATGTAACCCATTGCAGTGTGAAATTTTTTGCAATACTTGTTTGTATTGGTGTTATAATAGCAAGCATTTCACTTAAACAAATAGTAATTACACTTGCAGGGCTGATGGCGGCGAGCTTTTTAGCGTCAAGTCTTAACAGTTTGCTTACAGGTGTATTTCCAATGTTTATGAGGACAAAATTAAATTCCGGATTGTATGCAGGAGTTTTAAACGGTTTTTGTTATGTTGGAAGTACAATAAGCTCTTACGGACTTGGCAGTATAGCAGACAATTTTGGCTGGAATGCAGTATTCTTCACCTTAATGGGCTTTTGTGCCCTTTGCTGCATTATCTGGTGCGGATACATTGCGGCAAAACATATTTTACAAAAAAGAACAGCTTAACATAAAAAGCGTATTGTGTGATATGCAGTCTTAAAAGTCAGATACTTTTAAGACTGCATATCACACTTTTTATATTTGTAATAAAATCATACTTGCACAAATTTCAAAATTCAATTATAATTATAACGAAAAAGATTGTTATTTTTGCAAAAAAACTTTTTGGGGGAGCATTATGTCAGAACTGTTTGATTATTGCTTTGAAACAGAAACTTTACGGTTTAAATATTCAAAAGGGAAACCTGCGGTAACAGGCCGGGAATTTCATAATTTTAATGAATTTTTGCTGTTTTTGGGAGGGAACTCACAGCTTATATCCGAAAATATCCAGCAAAAGCTTGTTCCTTCAACGCTTGTTATTATACCAAAGGAAACCTTTCATCAGTTTTGCGTAACAGAGCCAGACACTTATTTAAGATGCTGTATAGGTTTCAGGGATATACCCGAGTTTAAAGACTTAATATCCGATGTAATGACAGAAGTAAAGCTTAATGAAAATGTGTCCGATAATATGCTTTGCGTGTTTGAAAATATTATTGACGCAATGAAAGGCGATTTGACTGATAAAGAAAAAGAGCTTATTATCAGGGCAACTATAGTACAGCTTCTCATAATGCAAAAGCAAGGGACTCAGGAAGTGATAAGTGAAAATATAAATATATCGTCAGAGGTAAGAGAAGCACTTAAATTTATAGATTCACACATAGATAAGAATATTACTGTTCAGAGAATTGCAAAATATCTGAATATAAGTGTATCGTCTCTTGCACACAAATTCCGAAGCGAGCTGAATATATCGGTTTACCGATATATTTGCGAAAAGCGTATTTCGGCAATAAGAAAATATGTCGAAAACGGTGATAATATTACTACCGCAGCATTAAAATGCGGATTTAATGACTACGCTTCTTTTTACAGAATGTATAAGAAGTATTATGGACAAAACCCAACAGAAAGCATAAAATCAAAACAAAGATTTTTTGCTTTGAACACTTGATTTTATAAAACACAAGTATTAAAATAAATTTTGAGTTTGTGCAAAGGAGATTTACATTGAAAAACGAAAAAATAAAAGAAAGTTTTAAAAATTTTTTGTCTACCGAAAAAAACGGTACATACAACAAAATATTTTATCTTATAAGTCAGATTATCAAATTCTGTTTTGTAGGTGCAACAGCATTTTTAATAGATGCAGGGATTTTGGTGATTTTAAAAGAAGTGTTTTTTGTAAATGTATTGTGGGCAGCAGGCATTTCTTTTTCTGTATCGGTAATTTATAATTACCTTATGAGTATGAGATACGTTTTCGAAAGCAAAGACGATAATAAAAAACGCGAATTTGTAATATTTGTACTTTTAAGTATAGGCGGTCTTTTTGTAAACGAGCTTTTTATGTGGCTTTCGGTTAGCGTAATATACATTCATTATATGCTTGCAAAAATAGTGGCTACAGCAGTTGTTTTGGTGTATAACTTTATAACAAGAAAAATATTTTTAGAAAAACATTAACGGTGCGTACAATGATTACTTTTAATGACTATTGCAAACAAACCTTTGGAGAAAAATTATATAAAATAAGCTTAAACGGTGGCTTTACCTGTCCAAACCGTGACGGAAATATAGATACAAGAGGCTGTATATTCTGCTCTGCAGGCGGTTCGGGAGATTTTGCAGCTGATAAATCAAAAAGTATAGAAGAGCAAATACATCAGGCAAAAAAACTTGTTGCCGATAAATATAAAGGCAATAAATACATAGCCTATTTTCAGGCTTATACAAATACTTACGCACCCGAAAATTATCTTCGAAAGATTTATACTTCTGTCTTACAAAGAGAGGATATAGCAGCACTTTCAATAGCAACAAGACCTGACTGTATAAGCGAAGAAGTTTATGAGCTTATTGCAGACCTTTGTAAAATAAAACCTGTGTTTGTGGAGCTCGGCTTGCAGACGGTGAACGCAAATACGGCAAAATATATCCGAAGAGGCTTTGACACAGAATGCTATAACAAGGCAATAGAAAAGCTGAACAGCATAGGAGTGCACACAGTAACCCACGTAATATTAGGACTTCCCGGCGAAACAGAAGAGGATATGCTTAAAACTGTACAGCATGTTGTAAAAATGGGCAGCTGCGGAATAAAGCTTCAGCTTTTACACGTGCTTCGGGGAACTGACCTTGCTAAAGATTATATTGAAGGCAAGTTCAAAGTAATGAGCCTTGAAGAATATGTGGCTATTGTAAAAAAATGTGTTGAGATTCTCCCTTCCGATATGGTGGTGCACCGCCTTACGGGAGACGGACCAAAAAAACTTTTGATAGCTCCTCTTTGGAGCGGAGATAAAAAAACAGTTTTAAATGCAATAAATAAAGCCATTTTGGGAGAGTAAAATGACCGACAGAGAAGTTTTAAAAAATCATATCACAGACCTTGCAAACCGTTCTTTTACAAAAAACATTTATACAAATACTAATTTTTTAAATCTTGATGAGCAGAATTTATATTACCTGATGGCAAACGAAATAAATTTTGTAAAAGCCTGGCTCTTTGGCGGGAACGAACACACCGAAAGAAAAATTATAATTTTTGGTTCAAGGGAAGAAATGGGGTATGACCCCGATATTCCAATAACGCTTATGGAGATATCTCCAAAAAGCATAAAGTTTGCAGAGGAACTAAGTCACAGAGATTATCTTGGAGCAATATTAAACCTTGGGATAGAGCGGGAACTTATAGGAGATATATTTATAAAAGAAAAAAGGGCATGGTTTTACTGCATAGATACAATTGCTACTTTTTTAGGCGAAAATCTTACAAGAGTACGCCATACAGATGTAGTTTGTAGAGCTTCGGAAGAAACGCCCGATATAGCACCTGAATTTGAGGAAGTAGCGCTGAATGTGCCATCCGAAAGACTTGATGCCATAGTTTCTGCAATTACAAATCTTTCAAGAGCAAATGCCGACAAGTTATTTGCCTCGCAAAAGGTTTTTGTAAATTCAAAAATAACAGAAAACAGGTCTTTTCATCCAAAGGAAGGAGATGTTATTTCGGTGCGTGGATTTGGCAAGGCAATATATCTTGGAGTAAGCCGCAGTACAAAAAAAGGAAGATATTTTGTAAAACTGAAAAAATATGTTTAATAAAAAACTTGACAACAAAACACCTTAGTAATAAAATAAGTAAAAAAATTAACATTGGAGAAAATTATGACTGAATTTAAAGTAACAAGCTTAAAAGTTTTGCCCGGTGACAGCGGATATCTTATAGAAACCGGTAAAAGCACAATTTTGTGTGATTCCGGCTTTGGCTTTACCGGAGAAGCTATGGTTAAAAAAATTGAAGAAATTCTGCAGGGAAGGAGTCTTGATTATATTTTTCTTACCCATTCTCACTATGACCACGTTTTAGGAAGTATGAATGCAAAAAAACGCTGGCCCGATGCAAAAATAGTTGCACATGAGTATGCTGCAAAAATATTTACAAAACCGGGAGCAAGAGAGGTAATGCGTAATCTTGACAGGGCGTTTGCTCTTGAAAACGGAGTTTCGGAATACGAAGATTTAATCGATACTTTGCAGGTTGACATTGCAGTGAGTGAAGGAGATATAATAAAAACAAACGATGCAGAGTTTGAAGTTATAAGCCTTCCCGGACATACAAGATGCTGTATAGGCTTTTTCTGTCGCAAAAACAAGTTTCTTATTTCGTGTGAATCGCTTGGCACATACGGTTCGGCTGACGTTATAATGCCGTCATACCTTATAGGATATAAAGAAGTAATAGAGTCAATACAAAAGGTAAAGGCACTAAATGCCGAGAATATTCTTGTTCCACACTTTGGAGTTATAAGCGGAGAGTTTTGTGAAAAATATGTGCAAAAAGCAGAATGCGAAGCAATAGCTTTAAAAGATAAAATAGTAAAAGAAATAGAAAACGGAAAAACTGACGAAGAAATTATAGAGGTTTTAAGAGATAAATATTTCAAGGATTACATAAAAGAGATTTATCCGCCCAAAGCATTTGCTTTGAACACAAGCATCAGTATAGCACTTATACGACGTGAATTTTGCAGTGCCGAATAAGGTTTTACAAATAAAAATAAAAAATTTTCAAAAAACTATTGAAATGTGTAGAAAATTGTGGTAAAATATCTAACGTTAATGTAGGTGTTCCTCTGAGAGCATAGCGTCCATGAACACCGTATAAGAAAGGATGGTTCATAATATGAACATTATTGACGCTATTACAAGCGAGCAGATTAAAAACGATTTGCCCGACCTTAAAATCGGTGACACTTTAAAGGTGCACGTTAAGGTAAAAGAAGGCAACAGAGAAAGAATTCAGATTTTTGAAGGAACTCTCATTGCAATGAAGAACGGCGGAATCAGCAAAAACATTACTGTAAGACGTATTGCTTCAGGTGTTGGTGTTGAAAAGATATTCCCTGTTCACTCACCCAACATCGATAAAATCGAAGTAGTTCGCCACGGTAAAGTAAGAAGAGCAAAACTCTACTACTTACGCGACAGAGTTGGTAAAGCTGCAAAAGTTAAAGAACAGCTGTAAAAACAAAAGGGGACAACTTTGTCCCCTTTTATTTTTAAAAAACTTTGTCAAAAGGAGTATAATACTTTTGGTTCAGGAGGTTTTTTAAATGAACGAAAATAACGAAAACAATGTTTTTGAAGAAAACGAAATAAAAGAAGAAAAGAAGGAATTTAATCTGGGGAGAGAAATAGCAGAATGGGTAATTTCAATAGCAGTAGCTTTTGTTATAGCACTTTTTTTGCGTAATTATATAGTAACACTTGTAAGGGTAGACGGTGCGTCAATGGAAAAAACTCTTCTTGATTCACAGCGTCTTATAGTAACAAGAATAGGCTATACCCCTGAAGCGGGCGATGTGGTAATATTTACACCTGCAAACGGCTCAAAAACTCCTTATATAAAAAGAGTAATTGCAACCGAAGGACAAAGCATAACCCTTGAAAGATCAGGGGATGCAGTAAATGTTTATGTTGATGGTGAGCTTTTGGAAGAAGATTATGCTTATGTTTCAAATGCAGGTCAGTATAATATAGGCGAAGGAAGCTATACAGTACCCGAAAATTGCGTATTCGTAATGGGGGATAACAGATGTAACAGCCATGACAGCCGTTCACGCGATGTAGGATTTGTAAGCATAGACAGTATAATGGGAGAAGCTGTATTCCGTATATGGCCTCTTAATACAATAGGAACAGTATAATGGAGATACAATGGTTTCCTGGCCACATGGCCAAAACAAGACGACTTATAACCGAAAATCTGTCTTTGGTAGATATGGTTATAGAGCTTGCAGATGCAAGACTCCCGCTATCAAGCCGTAACCCGTGGTTTGATTCTGCCTTTTCAAATAAAAGCAGATTGCTTATATTAAATAAGGCAGATATGGCAGACCCGTCAGTTACCGATGCATGGATAAAATATTATGCGGGGCAGGGGATAAAAGCAATCCCAACAGATAGCCGTAATACAAAAATATTTGATGTTATAAATAAAAATGTACGCACAAGCCTTGCAGGGCTTATAGAAGCCCGTGCAAAAAAAGGCATACAGGGCAAAGCCTTGCGTATTATGGTGGTAGGTGTGCCCAATGTAGGCAAATCAACATTTATAAATAAGCTTTCTGGCAGAGCAACCGCCAAAACAGGGGACAAACCCGGTGTTACCACAGGCAAACAGTGGATTAACGTAAAAGGAGCATTTGAGCTTCTTGATATGCCGGGTCTTTTATGGGAAAAGTTTTCTGATAAAGAGCAGGGAGTAAAGCTTGCTGCCTCCGGTGCCATAAAAGACGCAATTTTGGATGTAGAAGAGCTTGCAATGTGGTTGCTTGAATTTTTAAGAGATAATTATAAAAACGATATTAAGGCAAGATATAAGCTTGAAAATATCGATGATATGGACGGATACGAAATTTTGCAGTATATATGCAAAAAGCGAGGCTTTATCGTTTCAGGCGGCGAATTTAATACCGAGAGAGGTGCAAACATAGTACTCGACGAATTCCGTTCTACAAAAATAGGTAAAATATCACTTGAAAGACCGTAAAGGGAATGTAAAAAAGGCATTGTATTTTACAATGCCTTTTTATATACAATTTTATAAATAAAAAAACAGAAACGAAACCGTTTCTGTTTTTTTATTAAAAACAATTTTTTTAGTTTTTAATTATTTTACAGCGTCCTTGAAAGCTTTACCAGCTTTAAAAGCAGGAACTGTAGTTGCGGGGATCATAACTTCTGCACCTGTTCTGGGGTTCTTACCCTTACGAGCTGCACGCTTGTGTGTTTCGAAAGTACCGAAACCAACGAGCTGTACCTTGTCACCTTTCTTAAGTGCTGCTGTTATTGTGTCTACTGTAGCTGCGAGAGCTTTTTCAGCATCCTTCTTTGAAAGTTCAGCCTGTGCTGCGATAGCTGCTACTAATTCGGATTTATTCACAAAAATTCCCTCCTTCCACGATTTGTTAAATATATTTTAACACTAATAAAAATAAAATTCAACAGTTTTGAATAAAATTATTATAAAAAAAGCATATTTTTTTAAAAAAATCCATATTTTATTCCATTTTTTAGGAGATTATGCCTTTTCTGCATCAAAATGTTGCAGTTTTTCAAGGGTATAGAACTCGCCTTGCTTTGCCATAAGCTCCTCATAAGAGCCAACTTCAACAATTCTGCCGTTCTTTAAAACTACAATCTTATTTGCATTTCTTATAGTTGAAAGACGGTGAGCAACAATAAAAGTAGTTCTTCCGCGCATAAGCTCGTCCATAGCCTTTTGCACTTCAAATTCCGAAACATTGTCAAGTGCACTTGTGGCTTCGTCAAGTAAAATAACATCTGGGTTACGAATCATTGCACGGGCAATGGCAACTCTCTGCTTTTGTCCGCCCGAAAGTTTTCCACCGTGCTCACCTACATTTGTTTCAATACCAAAAGGCATATTCTCAAGAACACCCTTAAGGTTTGCAAGCCCTACTACACGTTCAATTTCATCATCAGTTGCATTCGGCATACCATAGATTATATTTTCTCTTATACTGCCCGAGAACAGAATATTAGTCTGCGATACAACGGCAATATGTTTTCTGTAAGAATTCAAGTTAAGCTTTGTTATATCAACCCCGTCAACCAAAAGCGTGCCTTCTGTGGGGAAGTTAAAGCCTATAAGCATATTAAGTATAGTGGATTTGCCTGAACCCGACTCTCCGACAAAGGCAATGCGTTCACCTTTTTTAATCTCTAACGAAAAGTCGGTTATTATGTTAAAATCGGGCTGGTCAGAATATGCAAAAGATACATTTTCAAACTTAAAATTACCGCCAAAGTTTTTAACTAAAGCTTTACCCGAATCGTCTTCAATATCGGTAGAAGATAAAATTTCAGAAACAGATGATACCGAATCAAGTCCCTTTGCAATAGTTGGGTATGAAGACATAAGAGAGGTCATACAACCAAGAAGGGAAGCAAAATAGCTCTGGTAAAGAGCAATTTCACCTATGGAAATTTTGCCTATTAAAGCAAGATAACCTGTACAACATAAGCATATAAGCTGAGCTATCTGAAAAGCAACCCAGGATGAGGCACCGAACAAAGCGTGAGTAGAGTCGGTTTTAATAGCCTTAAGTCTTACGTTTTCAAGCTTTTGAGTCAGCTTTTCTATTTCAAACTTTTCAAGCCCGTGAGCACGTGTTACCGGAATCATTTCAATCATTTCAGAAACATTTGCCGACATTTTCTCAACTTCTTCTCTGAGTGAAGAGGTTCTTGTGCGAACGGTTTTTCTGAAAGCCACCAGTATAGACGAAACAAGAGGAATGGTTAAAAGAAACATCAGGGCAACCACGGGACTTTTTACTAAAGTGATGGTTGCGTATATTATCATACTTACGCCGGCATATTCGATTAAAGAAACAAGACTTTGCGAAAGCATTATAATATTATCTACATCACGGAGGAGCTTTGATTGAATTTTACCTGTTTTCAACTGCTTATGAAAAGAAATTGATAAATGCTGAAGCTTGGTTACTAAAGAAGAACGCAAAGAAAGCTCAACACGTCTTATGAATTTAGATTCGACCATAGCTCTTGCATGTGTTGAAAAAATGTTTTGAATAACAACAATTGCACCAATAACAAAATATATGAAAATTTTCCTCAAAGCATCGTCCGCACCATAAGTTACCGTATTTATAATACGTTCGGTAAGCAGGGGGACAATCCAGGTAGGAGAGCTTTGAACAATATAAAGGATGACCGCAAGCAAAAAAGACTTCCAGTCATCCTTATACATACGAGATAAAGTCAACAAAGGTTTTTTAGGAGCATCACTTTTTACGAAAATGGATTCAAGGTCTCTTTCTTTTCTTTTATCCATATAAAACACATCCTTTTTTATTTGACTCAATATTAAAAATTTTATGTGTTAAGGACAATATAGCAATTATTAAAAGAAAAGTCAATAGAAAAAACAAAAAAATTAAAAAATTTTTATTTAGCTTGTTTTTTTGCTATTTGTAAAAGATATTTACACCTCATCTGAATGGAAATAAGCTCATGAGAATACATATCAATAAGGGTAGGGTCTTTGGCGTATTCGAGATTTTTTCTGCAAGCGGCTAAATCGTTATAAGTGTCTTTTATAAGACTTGTAAGCTCGGTATCTGTTTGAACTTCATCCAAAACAGGAAAAAACACTTTTTTAAGATTTGTTATGTTCATTTTAAAACCTCCTTTTTTGTAAGTATATACAAAAAAGGATAAATTATGTATAGCACTTCATAATACCTTCAGCAATGGATTTAGCAAGCATTTTCTGATAATTTTCGTCAGACAGTAATTCTTCTTCTTCAGGATTTGATAAAAATCCGCACTCAACAATAACGGCAGGTATTTTTGCTTCACGCAGAAGATACAGTTCATTTGTAACGGGCTTTGTTTCTCTTTCACAGTTTTCTTTTATATTATCTATAAAACCCTGCCTTATCGAAGAAGCAAGCTTCTCGCTCCCTTTTATAAAAGAAGAATAAAAAACCTGAGGTCCCCGACACGAAGGGTCGGGATAATGGTTCATGTGTATACTTATTAAAGCGTCAGCATCGCTTTTGTTGGAAATATCTACACGTTTTTTCATATCAGCAAGATATCTTTCTCTTAAGGGTGCCTCGCCTTCTATAGCAGAACTGTTTTTGCCATCCCGTGTTAAAACAACCTCTATACCTTCCTTTTCTAAAATGTCCTTTAAAAACATTGTTACGGCAAGATTTATATCTGTTTCAAGCACCTTTTTTACGCTGCCTACAGCACCGCCGTCGGGCATACCGTGCCCTGCATCAAGCACTACAGTATTTATTTTCTCATTCATTGCGGGGATATCCCTGTAAAGTTTTGCCACCAAAAAAGAAACTATTATAACCATAATTATTAAAAGAATAAATGTACGTTGTAAAAGTCTGTTCAAAAAATCACCCCTGCTTAAAATATATTCATAAAGCAGGGGTGATATTAAAACTATTTTTTGTACATTATATTTGGCAGATTATCCAAAACCTTTACACTTTTTGTACCAAGTATATAACCTATACCCGAAATTAAGGGAACGGCAAACAAAACAGGCAAATACCATATTGTAACAGCCGTAGCCGAAGAACCTATAAATCCAAGATAAGGCAAAGAGTAGCCTATACAAATAAGGTTGAAAATCGTTTGTAATGCTGTAGAATTAAAAATAACATTTAAAATTAAAAATAAAAATGCGGGTATTTCGCTTAAAAGCCCGAGTATAAATCCTTTTGCAAGATATGGCTTTACACCTGTGTAAGGCTTTGCATCAAATTTGCCAACCTTCCACGCCGCATCAAAAATAATGGGCCAGTATATAATACAAATGGTAAACGAAAAAAACCACATTCCAAGCTTTTGAGCAAGACTGAACAACGGACCCATAATACAAAATGTCATCAGAACAAAAATAAGTCTGCAACCGATATACTTTAAAGGAATTTTAATGTATTGCATAAAAACCTCCGGGATGTTTTAATAAAATAATTATATAATAAAGTAAAAAAAATAGCAAGTGTTTTGTTGACATTAAGAATAAATCATTATATAATAATGTAAATACTTTTTTATCGAAAGGTTGTTTTACAAAATGGAAAAATTGGGACTTAATGAAATACGAGAAAAATATTTATCATTTTTTGAAAGCAAAGGGCATTTGCGTCTTCAGAGCTTCCCGCTCGTACCGCAAAACGATGCGAGCCTTTTGCTTATAAATGCAGGTATGGCACCCTTAAAGCCTTATTTTACAGGGAAAGAGGTACCGCCAAGAAAGCGTGTTACTACATGCCAGAAGTGTATAAGAACTCCTGATATAGAAAGAGTTGGTAAAACAGCACGTCACGGCACATTTTTCGAAATGCTGGGTAACTTCTCTTTTGGAGATTATTTTAAGCACGAAGCAACAGCCTGGGCGTGGGAGTTTATAACAAAGGTTTTGGAAATTCCTGAGGACAAGCTCTGGGTTACAATATACGAAGATGATGACGAAACCCGTGATATCTGGATAAACGAAATAGGCGTAAAACCTGAACGTATAGTAAGAATGGGTAAGGAAGATAATTTCTGGGAAATAGGAACAGGACCCTGCGGTCCCTGCTCGGAAATATACTTTGACCGTGGCGAAGAATTTGGTTGCGGAAGTCCTGACTGTAAAGTAGGTTGTGACTGTGACAGATTCTGCGAATTCTGGAACCTTGTATTCACACAGTTTGATAAGGATGAAGACGGAAATTATAATCCTCTTGCTTTTCCCAATATCGATACAGGTATGGGACTTGAAAGAATCGCTTGCATTATGCAGGGCGTTGGCTCACTCTTTGAAGTTGATACTGTAAGAAACCTTATGAACAAAATAAGTGAAGTTGCAGGCGTATCATACGGAAAAGACAGCAAAACCGATATATCACTTCGCGTAATAACCGACCATATCAGAAGCACATCATTTATGATAAGCGATAACATTTTACCTTCAAACGAAGGCAGAGGTTATGTTTTAAGAAGACTTTTGCGTCGTGCAGCACGTCACGGAAAACTTCTTGGAATTGAAAAGCCTTTCCTTTACACAGTTGTTGATACTCTTATTGACGATTCAAAATCAGCATATCCTGAACTTGAGGAAAAGAGAGAGTATATAAAGAAAATAGTAAAACGTGAAGAAGAACGTTTTGAAGAAACAATAGACCAGGGACTTGAAATCTTAAAGTCCTATACCAAAGAACTTGCAGACGCAAATAAAAAAGTTTTGGAAGGCGAAAAAGCATTCAAGCTTTATGATACCTACGGATTCCCCATTGACCTTACAATAGAAATTCTTGAGGAACAGGGATATACTGTTGACAGAGAAGGCTTTGATAAAGAAATGCAGGCACAGCGAGTTCGTGCACGTGAAGCAAGAAAAGAAGGGGAAGAAGCAGGCTGGAGCGAGGATATATATACAAAGCTCGACAAAGATATAAACACCGAGTTTATAGGATATAACGAAGATACTTGCTCTGCAAAGGTGTTGGCACTTATTGCTGATGGAGCTTTGTGCGATACAGCTTCCGACGGACAGAATGTTGCTCTTATTTTTGATAAGACAGTATTTTACGGCGAAAGCGGCGGTCAGGTAGGCGATAAGGGTACACTTTCTGGTGAAGGCTTTAAGGCTGAAGTTTACGACACCAAAAAGATGGCAGGCGGCAGAATAGTACATTTTGTAAATGTACTTGAAGGCAGCGTGCAGACAGGCGATACAGTTTCACTTTCAATAGATAAAGAACAAAGACTTTCAACACAACGAAACCATAGCGCAACACACCTTTTGCAAAAAGCATTGGAAGAAGTTGTGGGCGACCATATTGCACAGGCAGGCTCTTATGTAACCCCTGAAAGACTGCGTTTTGACTTCTCGCATTTTGAAGCGGTAAATCAGGCACGGCTTTTGGAGGTTGAACAAAAAGTAAATATGGCTATTCTTTCTGCAATGGCAGTTACAAAGAACGAAATGCCAATAGCAGAAGCAAGAAAGCTTGGTGCAAAAGCCCTGTTTGGCGAAAAGTACGGAGAAGTAGTAAGAGTTGTTGCAATGGGAGATTACAGCATAGAACTTTGCGGTGGTTGTCATGTTGACAATACAAGCGAAATAGGTCTCTTTAAAATTCTTACAGAAAGTTCTGTTGCAGCAGGCGTAAGAAGAATAGAAGGTATTACAGGCAAAGCAGTGCTTGACTATATTAAAGAAAAAGATGCACAGATAGAACGTGTAGCATCACTTTTAAAAGCAAATAAAAACGAAATTGAAAATAAAATAAATGCAACTATTTCGGAACTTGCAGATACAAAGAAAGAACTTGAAAGCTTAAAGCTTAAAATGGCAGGCGGCAAAACCGATGAACTTCTGCAAAACGCAAAACAGATAAACGGTGTAAACTTTGTTTCAAGTGCATTTGAAGGAATGGCATCTGATGAATTACGCAGCATAGGCGATAAGATTAAAGAAAAACTCGGCTGTGCGGTTGTAGTTTTAGCAGGAATAACAGACGAAAAAATTATATTTATGGCAATGGCATCCAAAGAAGCAGTTGATAAAGGAATCCATGCAGGAAACATTGTTCGTGAAGTAGCGGCAATTGCAGGAGGAAAAGGCGGCGGCAAGCCCGATTTTGCACAGGCAGGCGGTAAAGACAAAGCAAAGGTAGCAGAAGCTTTGGCACGTGCAGAAGAGCTTGTAGCAGCACTTTGATACGGAGGTAAATATGAACGATTGTTTATTTTGCAAAATAGCAGCGGGTGAAATTCCGTCAAAGAAAGTATATGAAGATGAAACAGTATATGCTTTTTATGATATAAGCCCTGAAGCACCGGTTCATTTTCTTGTTATACCAAAAGAACATATAGCTTCGGCAAATGAATTGAATGACAAAAATTCTGCTGTTATAGCCCATATTTTTGAAGTTATAGCAAAGCTTGCAAAAGAGCTTGATATAGCAGACTCAGGCTACCGCATAGTTAATAATTGCGGACAGGACGGAGGACAAACAGTGGGGCATCTTCACTTTCACGTTCTGGCAAAAAGAAACTTAAACTGGCCTCCAGGTTAATAAAAACAAATATTTATAGTCTTATAAAAGAAAAAAGGCGGTGTAAAATTACACCGCCTTTTAATATGTTTAGTTTAAATAAATTTTCAGCAACGCAAAAAAGGCGGCACATTTAGCCGCCCTGAAAAACGGGATAAAAAATTATGCAGCTTTTCTAAGCTTAATTGACAGCTGAGCTTTTTTGCGTGCAGCGGTATTCTTGTGAAGGATACCCTTTGCTGTAGCCTGGTCAATTTTCTTTATTGCAAGGCGGAAAGCAGCTTCTGTTTCAGCAGCTTCACCTTTAGCAAGAGCAAGTTCAAAACGCTTAATAGCAGTTTTTAAAGCTGATTTAACCATCTGGTTACGAAGTGTTTTGGTTGCAATAACCTTAACTCTTTTTTTCGCTGATTTAATGTTAGGCAAGTGTATTCACCTCCATATACAAAGTGACTAAATAGGATTATAGCACACAAGCACATAAAATGCAAGTGTTTTTTTAATTATTTTATAATTTTTTTTACGGTGGAGGAAAAATTATCCTCCATCCGTAAATTTTAATGAAATTTAGAAGTTAAAATAGTTTTTAGCATTTTCGTAGGATATTCCGCGAATAATGTCCGAAAGGGCATTGTAGTCTGCAGGATATTCACCTTTTTCAACCCAACCGCCTATAAGATTACACATAATACGTCTGAAATATTCGTGACGTGTGTATGACATAAAGCTTCTTGAATCGGTAAGCATACCAACAAATCTGCCAAGCAAGCCTAAGTTTGCAAGTGATTTCATCTGTTCTGTCATACCGTCACGCTGGTCGTTAAACCACCAGCCCGAACCAAACTGAATTTTTGAAGGAGCTTCAGTTCCCTGGAAGTTACCGAGCATTGTGCCTAAAACATAATTGTCTTTGGGATTTAAAGTGTAAAGGATTGTCTTTGGAAGGGCATCATTACAAGCAAACGAGTCAAGAAGCTTTGCTAAAGGCTCTGCAATACAAAGGTCGTTTATAGAGTCAAAACCTGTATCAGGACCAAGCTTTTTGTACATTTTTGAGTTGTTGTTTCTTACAGCACCTATATGTAACTGCATAGCCCAGCCGCGCTTTGCATATTCCGCAGCAAAGAAACCAAGCATAAGTGTCTTGTATCCTTCTTCTTCCTCTTTTGTAACCTTTTCTCCTGCCAAAGCTTTTGCAAAAATCTTTTCGCCGTCAGCTTCAGTAATTTCAGCATAGGGAACACCTGCCAAAGCATGGTCTGAAAGGCGGCAACCCTGCTTGTCAAAGAATTCGATTCTTTCAGCTAAAGCAGCCTTTAATTCTGCAAAGCTTGCAATTTTTCTGCCGCATACTTTTCCTAAAAGCTCCATGTAAGGAACAAAGGTTTCAGCATTTATTTCGTAAGCTTTATCGGGGCGGAAGGTAGGAAGAACTTTTGTATCAAGCGTGCCTTCTTCTCTTATTCTTATGTGATATTCAAGACTGTCACAGGGGTCATCTGTAGTACAAATGATTTCAACATTACTCATTTTTATGAACTTATGAGCAGAGAAGTTTTCTTCCTTTATCTTTTTGTTAGCAAGGTCATAAATTTCTCTTGCATTTTCTTCGTTCAAAATAAGGTCAATGCCAAAGAAACGACGAAGTTCGAGATGTGTCCAGTGGTATAAAGGATTACCAACAGCCCACTTCAAAGTTTTAGCAAAAGCTAAAAACTTCTCAAAATCATCTTTGTCACCTGTCATATAATCTTCAGGGATAGCGTTTGAACGCATTGCACGCCATTTGTAATGGTCTCCGCCAAGCATTATTTCGGTAATGTTTTTAAACTGTCTGTCTTCGCATATTTCTTTAGGATTCAAATGGCAGTGATAGTCTATGATAGGTAAGTTTTTTGAATACTCGTGATACAGCTTCACAGCAGTTTCGGTTTCAAGCATAAAATTCTGATCCATAAAATCTTTCATAGTTAAAGCTTCCTTTCTCATCTTATATATAATCTGCCGCCCGTGTCACGGATTTTGCCTTTGATTTGCAATAAAGTTAAACAAGAGTTAACCTTTGCAGGCTCAAGTCCGCTTTGACGGCATATCTGGTCAATGTGAACAGGCGTTTTGCCTATAACGGATAAAATATTTTTCTCATCTTCTGTTAAAGAAGAATCAAAAACCTCTTTTTGGGCAGGTTTTTTAATTTCAGTTTTTTCTGTTTCAAGAGAAGAATAAGTTTTTACCTCTTCAAATTCTTCCTTTATAAAGCATTCAGGAAATCTGTATATGTATTCCGACAAAATATCTTCGGCACTTGTTAAAAGAGAAGCCCCTTCATTTTTTATTAAAAGGTTTGTCCCCTTTGATGTATGGCTTGAAACATTGCCTGGCAATGCAAACACATCACGCCCCTGGTCTGCCGCATACCTTGCGGTCATAAGTGCACCGCTTTTAACCCCTGCTTCAATTACTGCAACACCTAAAGACATACCGCTTAAAATTCTGTTGCGTATTCTGAAATTTACAGGGATAGGAGGAGTACCAAAAGGAAATTCGCTTAGCAAAATTCCGTTTTTTACAATTTCCTCTTTAAGGTCGTGGCTTTGGGCGGGATAATTTAAATCAAGACCGCAAGCCATAATTCCTATGGTTTTCCCCTTAACTCGCAAAGCACCTTTGTGAGAAGCACTGTCAATTCCTTCAGCACAACCGCTTACAACAGTAAAGCCGCATTCGGCAAGACTTGAAGCAATGCCCATTGCAGCAGAAAGCCCGTACGGACTTGCTTTTCTTGCACCTACAACACAAAACTTTGCCTTGTGCTTTAAAACCGACAAATCTCCTTTTGCGTACAGAAGAACTGGCGGAGCATCAATATGCTCTAAAAGCTCCGGGTAATAATCGTCTCCAAAACGGACAAAGCCTATACCAAACTTGTTTGCAAGCTCCATTTCAGCTTTTGCTCCGTCAAGATTTTTATCGTCAAGTGCCGCAATCTGCGCAGGTTTAAGATTTAATATCATATAATCCCTTACAGATGCTTTGTATATATTTTGTGCAGAGCCGAAGTGCTTATAAAGAGCAAAGGCTTTGGAAGGAGAAAAGCATTCTTTTAATTTAAACCATAAATCATAAATATAATTATCCAAACAAACTTCTCCTAAACAGTAATATACACACTAATTCTAAAATAAATATTTTACAAAGTTTTTACAAAATTTATATAAAGGAGAAAATAATGAAATACATTTCAAAAATAGTTACCTTGTGCTTGATTTTATCAGTGATTTTGGGAGTGCTTGGCACATTTTTTAATATTGGATTTGACGCATACATAGGAAACGAGCATATAGGAATTGTAAAAGGGTACGAGGAAACACAGGCTATAATAAAAGAAGTAAGCCAAGCTATAAATGTACAAATTGAAAAACCTGTACTTTATATGAAATTTGTTCTAAAAGATGACTACACTAAAAAAGAAGACGTAATATTACGTCTTAAAGAACTTTTTGAAATAAAACATAAAGTAGCAATAGTTGCAAGTAGGGAAGACCCTGTAACAGTAGAGTATAAAGAAGAAAGCAAATTTGTGTGGGCAATAAAGGGCGAGATAAGTTCCCTTTTTGGTGAAAGATGGGGAAAAACGCACGAGGGTATTGACATCGCGGCAAATTTAGGTGATAATATAATTGCAGCAGCAAGCGGAGTAGTAACCTTTTCAGGCTGGCAGACAGGATATGGAAAAATAATTATTCTCGATAACGGAGAAGGGTTTGAAACCTGTTATGCCCATTGTAGCGAGCTTTTGGTAAACCAAGGCGATTTTGTTGAAAAAGGGGAGATAATTGCTCTTGCAGGCAATACAGGGGTAAGCACAGGTCCGCACCTTCATTTTGAAATACGAAAGGACGGCATACCGCAAAATCCGCTTGAATATTTGCAAGGAGTATAATTATGGTAAAGCTTGGAAATGATTGGGATAATGTTATAGGCGAAGAATTTGAAAAAGATTATTATCTTGAGCTTCGTCAGTTTCTAAAAGAAGAGTATAAAAATCATACAATATATCCCGATATGCACGATATTTTTTCGGCATTAAAAGCAACCCCCTTTTCTAAAGTAAAGGTTGTAATAGTGGGGCAGGACCCGTATCACGGACCATCTCAGGCACATGGAATGTGCTTTTCAGTTCAAAAAGGGATAGAAGCACCGCCTTCATTAAAGAATATATATAAAGAAATTCAGGATGAACTCGGTACATTTATTCCAAATAACGGATATCTGATGCCGTGGGCAGAGCAGGGAGTTCTGCTTATAAACACAGTTTTAACGGTAAGGGAAGGAATGCCTAATTCCCATAAAGGCAAAGGATGGGAAACTTTTACAGGTGCAGTAATTTCGGCACTTAATAATTCGGAAGAGCCAATAATATTTCTTCTTTGGGGTGCAAACGCAGCCGAAAAGGCAGAGCTTATAAATAATCCAAAACATAAATGCCTTTTTGCTGCACATCCAAGCCCTCTTTCAGCACACCGTGGTTTTTTTGGTTGCGGTCACTTTAAAATGGCAAACGAAATACTTATAAGTAATATAAAAAGCCCTATAAACTGGCAAATACCAAATATATGAATAAAAAAATTCCAATATAAACATACTACCTTTAAAGGAAGTGGTTTTATTGGAATTTTTTAATGCCTTCTGGGTTGGAGGACTTATCTGTGTAATCGGTCAGCTTTTAATCGACAAAACAAAACTGACCCCTGCAAGAATACTTGTAAGCTTTGTGTGCCTTGGTGTATTTCTCACTCTTATAGGAGTGTACGAGCCAATAGTAGAATATGCAGGCGCCGGCGCAACAGTTCCCATTACAGGCTTTGGCTATAGTCTTTGCAAAGGAGTAATAAAAGCCGTAACCGAAAAAGGACTTTTAGGAATCCTCTCAGGCGGCTTTACAGCCGTATCAGCAGGCCTTGCCGCCGCCGTATTCTTCGGCTTTTTAGTATCACTTATATTTAAACCTAAGATGAAATAATAAAAGGAATGTAAAAAAAGAGCTGTAAAATAATTTTTTACAGCTCTTTTTTAAAAATTCTACAAAGATAAAAATCAAAAATAAAACTATAATTCTTCGTTATCGTCTTCATCTGAAATATATTTTTCTTCTAATTCAAGCTGAATTTCGTTTAACCTCTCAACTATGTCTGAAACTTTAGCAAACAGTTCAAAATAAAGCTCCTTGTAATTTGGCATATTGCTACATCCTTTCTTTTTAAATTTTATTATTTTTTAATTATTATAACAGATAACACTATAAATTGCAATACTTTTGTTATGCATACAATATAAATAAAATTACATATAATTGTTTTGCAGAGGTGATTAAAATGAAAAAATTTAAAATACCATCTATTCCACCAACAACTAATAAATGCATTCGTTTTCCAAATAATATAATAGAAGAAGTAGAAAAGGCGATAGAGGGTAAAAATTGTACATTTACAGCATTTGTAGTTGAAGCAGTAAAGGTCGCATTAGAAAATATAAAAGATGAAAAATAACACAAAAATGTCAATAAAAAAGGAGTAGCTTTCGCTACTCCTTTAAACTTTTTTAATCTTATAAAAGTTCAGAAAGTGCAACTGCAACAGCAACAGTCATACCAACCATTGGGTTGTTACCTGCACCGATAAGTCCCATCATTTCAACGTGAGCAGGAACTGAAGATGAACCTGCAAACTGTGCGTCGGAATGCATTCTTCCCATTGTATCTGTCATACCATAGGAAGCGGGGCCGGCAGCCATGTTGTCGGGATGCAATGTACGGCCTGTACCGCCGCCCGAAGCAACTGAGAAGTATTTTTTACCCTGTTCGATACATTCTTTTTTGTATGTACCTGCAACGGGATGCTGGAAACGTGTGGGGTTAGTTGAGTTACCTGTGATAGAAACGTCAACACCTTCAAAGTGCATTATAGCAACGCCTTCTCTAACATCATCTGCACCGTAGCAACGAACCTTTGCACGTTCGCCCTTTGAATATGCAGTTTCATTTACAATGTTAAGCTTGCCTGTGTAGTAGTCAAATTCTGTTTCAACAAAAGTAAAGCCGTTGATTCTTGAAATAATCTGAGCAGCGTCTTTACCAAGACCGTTTAAGATAACTCTTAAGGGGTTCTTTCTAACCTTGTTTGCAGAGTTTGCAATACCTATAGCACCTTCAGCAGCAGCAAAAGATTCGTGACCTGCTAAAAATGCAAAACAAGCTGTTTCTTCGCGAAGAAGCATAGCACCAAGGTTACCGTGACCTAAACCAACCTTTCTGTCATCAGCAACAGAACCGGGAATACAGAAAGCCTGTAAACCTTCACCGAGGATTTCAGCAGCTTCACTTGCACTCTTGTAACCCTTTTTAATAGCCATAGCAGCGCCTACAATGTAAGCCCAGCAAGCATTTTCAAAACAAATGGGCTGAATGTTTTTAACAATGTTGTAAACATCAATGCCTTTTTCGTCGCAAATAGCTTTAGCTTCTTCAATAGAAGCAATGCCGTACTTGTTTAAAGCAGCATTGATCTGATTTATTCTTCTTTCATAACTTTCAAATAATGGCATTTTCAAAATCCTCCTTTCTTATTGCTGACGGGGGTTGATAACCTTAGCGGCATCATCAAACCTGCCGTACTGACCTGAAGCCTTTTCCAAAGCTTCATTAGCGTCTGTACCCTTCATAATCATGTCCATCATTTTTCCAAGATGAACAAACTTGTAACCTATAATATGGTCATCTTCATCAAGAGCGATGTTGGTTATGTAACCTTCAGCAAGCTCAAGATAACGGGGACCTTTTTCTTTTGTTGAGAAAACAGTACCAATCTGGCTTCTTAAACCTTTACCAAGGTCTTCAAGACCGGCACCAATGGGAAGACCGTCTTCCGAGAAAGCAGTCTGAGTTCTGCCGTAAACAATCTGGAGAAACAATTCTCTCATAGCGGTGTTAATAGCATCGCAAACGAGGTCAGAGTTTAAAGCCTCTAAAAGAGTTTTACCTGCTAAAATTTCGCAAGCCATAGCTGCCGAGTGAGTCATACCCGAGCAACCGCAGGTTTCTATTAAGGATTCCTCGATTATACCTTCTTTAACATTAAGAGTGAGTTTGCACATACCCTGCTGGGGAGCGCACCAGCCAATACCGTGTGTAAGACCTGAAATGTCTTTGATTTCTTTAGCCTTGACCCATTTTCCTTCTTCGGGAATGGGAGCGGGATCATGAGAAACGCCTTTTTTTACACAGTACATCTGCTGAACTTCATGTGAAAAATTCATGATAATATCTCCTTTCTTTTTTTACATCCTGAATATTTTATCATTTTTTGTAATTAAAATCAATACTTTTTATAAATATTCCGACACAAAATCACTTATTCTGCCAAGAGCTGTGCGGATGTTTTCTATAGAATAAGCATACGAACATCTTATAAAGCCTTCGCCGCTTGCACCAAAGGCCGACCCTGGTACAACCGCAACCTTTTTACTGCGTAAAAGCTTTTCGGCAAACTCATCAGACGAAAGACCTGTTTTTTGAATTGAAGGGAATACATAAAAAGCCCCTCTTGGTTCAAAACAATCAAGCCCCATATTTCTGAATCCGTCTACAATAAATTTACGTCTGTAATCATATTCCTGTCTCATACGCTCAATGTCATTGTCGCCGTTTTTTAAAGCTTCAATAGCTGCATACTGGCTTGTAGTGGGGGTACACATAATGGCAAACTGATGAACTTTTGTCATTACCTTTATAATATCAGCGTTGCCGCAGGCAAAACCTAAACGCCAGCCTGTCATTGCGTAAGCCTTCGAAAAACCGCCTACCAGTATGGTTCTTTCCTTCATTCCTTCTATTTGAGTAATAGAAATATGCTTTTTGCCGTAGGTAAGTTCAGCATAAATCTCGTCGCTTAAAATCATAATGTTACTTTCTCTTATAACTTCTGCAATAGCTTCAAGATGCTCTCTTTCCATAATAGCCCCTGTGGGATTATTGGGGAAGGGGAGAATAAGCAGTTTAGTTTTATCTGTAAGCTTTTCTTTAATTTGCTCGGGTGTAAGCCTGAACTCATCTTCCGCCCGTGTAACAATGGGAACAGGTGTACCGCCTGCCAAAGCAACACAGGGAGAATAACAAACAAAACACGGCTCGGGAATTAAAACTTCATCTCCCGGCCCTATAATACTTCTTACCATAAGGTCAATAGCTTCGCTGCCGCCAACTGTTACCAAAACTTCACTTAACGCATCATATTCAATATCAAAACGTCTTTTTAAATAGGTTGAAATTTCCTGTCTTAATTCTGCAAGACCTGCATTTGCAGTATAATAGGTGCGACCTTTTCTTAACGAAACTATACCCGCATCTCTTATATGAGAAGGGGTTACAAAATCAGGCTCTCCAACACCCAAGGATATAACATCATCCATTTGTGCTGCAATATCAAAAAACTTTCGTATTCCGGAAGGCGGTATTTCGGCAACTCTTTTTGTAATCATATCTTTTGCTGAAAAATTGCTCATGCGCCGAAAACTCCTCTCTCATCTTTAGAGGATTTAGTAAAGATTTCACCGCAATCTTTGTAAGTCTTAAGCATAAAATGTGTACCAGTGCTTATAACTCCGTCCATAGGAGCAAGCTTTTCGGCAACAAACAAAGCCACTTCCTTTATATTATGGCCTTTAATTAACAACGCAATGTCAAATGCGCCCGACATAAGCCAGATGCTCTTTATTCTGTGGTAAGAATAAAGCTGCTCTGCAAGCCCGTCAAAGCCTTCGCCAAGCTGGGGAGTAACCTTAAGAGTAATAAGAGCCGATACATAAGTATCGTCAACCTTGTCCCAGTCGATTAAAGCCTTGTAGCCTACAATAATCTTTTTTTCTTCAAGTTCTTTGATAGTAGAAGCAACTTCGGCTTCGTCTCTGCCAAGCATTACTGCAATCTCTTTTGCAGAAAGATGGCCATTGTTTTCTAAAAGTTTTAAAATATCCTTCATAGTAAACACTCCTTTTCACGTACATTATTATAATATTAAAAAGCGTTATAATCAATAGTTTTTTGGCAAGAAAAAAATTTTTTTAAAAAATAATAAAATTTTTATTGACAAATGAGTTAAAAACTGCTATACTTATTCAAGTCGGTTGTGCGGGTGTAGTTCAATGGTAGAATCTCAGCCTTCCAAGCTGATCGCGTGGGTTCGATTCCCATCACCCGCTCCACTAAAATTTATATGCGCCTGTAGCTCAGCCGGATAGAGCAACTGCCTTCTAAGCAGTGGGCCAGGAGTTCGAGTCTCTTCAGGCGCGCCATTATGGTGGGTATAGTTCAGCTGGCTAGAGCGCCAGATTGTGGCTCTGGAGGTCGCCGGTTCAAGTCCGGCTACCCACCCCAAACAATACTGGGCTGTAGCCAAGTGGTAAGGCACAGGACTTTGACTCCTGCATTCGTTGGTCCGAGTCCAACCAGCCCAGCCAAAAATATGATCCATTAGCTCAGTCGGCAGAGCACTTGACTTTTAATCAAGGTGTCCGGAGTTCGAATCTCCGATGGATCACCAGAAAAAAGCGTACTGAATTTTCAGTACGCTTTTTTCAGCTAAATTCGTAGCTAAATTGATCTTCGGTCAGCTATAAGGCGAATTGTAGCAAAGGCTGTCAAAAACCGTATTGACAAGAAAATGAGAGTGTGTTACACTTAAAAAAGTTGAGATATGTAAATTTGAACAATATATTACTTTTACTAAAGGAACTTTATTGTTCATAAATCTTTGTATATTAAAAACAGAAAAGAGTGAATTATATGAAAGCTTATGTAAATTTTATAAAAGGATTTTCCCTTGTAGGGAAAATAATACTTTGTTGTTTGTATCCAGTAGGAACAATTGCTATGATAGTGTACTGGGTAGCAGATAATGTTATAAACAGAAGTGCACTTGAAAATGCAGTATGGCAGAATCCTACAGAAGAAACAGTAAGGGCTTATGCAGAGTATTTAATGAGTAAGCATCTTATATTGAATACTAACCATCCAAATTACTGGAATAAACAAAGAGACCTTTGGCGCCTTGTAAACCAAAGCAAAACGGTTACAAAAGAAACAAAAGAGCTGTTCCTTTCAGCAATGAGAAAAGCAGGCGTTCATATTAACAATTCAAGAATAAACAATAATTTCCGCAGTAATAACGTACACAATAACGAAAGCCATACACAAGACTTTATGCAGGAAGAAATGAACCGACAGTTTCTGGAACAGTCTATGGAAGAAGCACGCAAAGCCGCAACTCCTTTTGACCACGGCGGATATATGCAGGGCGACGGATTTAACCCTTCCGATACAATGGCGGCTGATGCACAGCGTCAGATGGACAGTATGAACAATATGAATAATATGTTTTAAAGGATAAATATGAGAGTAACAATAGCAATAGATTCATTTAAAGGCAGCCTTACCACGTTTGAAGCGGGTAAAGCAGCAGAAGAAGGTATAAAAAAAGCCTGTAAAAATGCAGAGGTAAATGTGTTACCTATTGCAGATGGCGGGGAAGGAACAACAAATGCAATAGTAGCCGCAACAGGAGGGAATTTAATTCGTGTTACGGTTTGTGACCCGCTTGGAAGACCTGTAGAGGCAGAATACGGAATCATACCTAAAACAAAAACAGCAATAATAGAGATGTCGGCAGCGGCAGGAATAACTCTGGTTTGTGAAAAAGAACGAAATCCGCTCAATACCACAACCTTCGGGGTAGGACAAATGATTTTGGATGCCATTTCAAAGGGCTGCAGAAAATTCATAATAGGCATAGGCGGAAGTGCAACAAACGATGGCGGAATAGGTATGCTTTCGGCACTTGGCTTTGAGTTTTTGGATAAAAACGGAGAAAAAGTACCTTTGGGTGCAAAAGGATTAAAAGAAATTGCCAAAATAAAGACAGATAATGCAGAGCCTGCGCTTTTTGAATGTGAATTTTGTGTTGCCTGCGATGTGAAAAATGTTCTTTGTGGCGAAAATGGTTGCAGTGCAGTTTACGGGCCTCAAAAAGGTGCAACAGAACAAATGATAAAGGATATGGACTTATGGCTTGAAAATTATGCAGCCTTAACTGAAATAATAATTCCTTGTGCAGATAAAAACGCAGAAGGAAGCGGAGCAGCAGGAGGACTTGGCTTTGCCTTTTTGACATACCTCAAGGCGAAGCTTGAATCAGGGATTGATTTGGTAATAAAAGAAACGGGACTTGAAGAATACATAAAAGACTCTGACCTTGTCGTTACAGGGGAAGGAAGACTTGACGGTCAGTCATATATGGGAAAGGTCCCCGTAGGAGTTGCAAAACTCGCAAAAAAATATAATAAGCCCGTAATAGCATTTTCGGGATGTGTTACGTCCGATGCAGTTATCTGTAACGAGCATGGTATTGACGCTTTTTTTCCTATATTAAGAACACCATGCACTTTGCAGGAAGCGATGGATTCTTCGAATGCATATAAAAACCTAACAGAAACAGCACATCAGGTTTTTAACCTTGTAAGTAAATTAAAATAAGCAAAAAAAAGATACCTTCAAGGTATCTTTTTTTGCTTTTAAGTTATAATAAAAGTAATATTTTAATTATCCCTTAATAAATAGGATGACATTCTGTGAATGTCATCCTATTTATTATAACATGATATTATAATTTTGTCAAGTACTAAATGTCAAAAAGAGGGATATTATGTTTAAAAACAAATCAAAAACAGGGAAAAACAATATTTGCGGCGAAAAAATTTATCTATTAAGAAAACAGCATGTACCAAAAATGTCACAACGTATACTTGCCGAGAGATTACAGGTTGAAGGTATTGATGTAGACAAAAATGCCATTCAACGAATTGAAAGCGGCGAGAGGTTTGTAACCGATATAGAACTTAAAGTTCTTGCAGAAATTTTTGCAGTTTCAAGTGATGAGCTTATAAAGTAAATAATTTTTAAGCCGTAAAAGCAGTTGTGAAAAATCAAATTTTTTACAGCTGCTTTTTTTGTTTTTTTGCGATCTAGACTTTTTTTACATCCCCTGGTACAATAAAAGTGTAAGTAAATTAACTATTGATGTAGTTGATTGCTTGCACTTATTTTTTTATAATAAGAGATGAAATGGTCTGACGTACAGCCCCTTGGATTTCGCATCCGCGATAAAG
>JAZSDN010000088.1:0-2559 GCA_045531205.1 Clostridia bacterium
TTACCCGTTGGTGTCTTGATGAAGACCTTGATTTAAAAAAGCGTTTTGCCGCATATTTATCGGAAGAATACGGCTTATATAAAAAATGCGTTCCTGTCGGCATGAGCTGCGGCGGACTGATAGCAAGCAAATTCGCAGCAAAACACCCGGAATGCGTTTCAGCTCTTTATCTTGATGCGCCGGTAATGAATCTCCTTTCGTGCCCCGCCGGCTTTGGAAAAGCAAATAATAATGAAATGCTGCCGGAATTTATAGAAGCGACCGGCATGGATTTGTCGCAGCTTATCTGCTACAGAGAGCATCCCATTGATAAAATGCAATTACTTCTGGAGAACAGGATTCCCGTTATACTGGTGTACGGAGATTCCGATAACATTGTTCCTTACGAAGAAAACGGTGCTGTTCTTGAAAAGTATTATCGGAAAAACGGCGGAATAATCGTTTCCATCGGCAAAGCAAACTGTGCACACCATCCCCACGGGCTGGAGGACAATACACCTATCATAGAGTTTGTTGAAAAGTTTTCCGCATAATACCGCATTTTACCGAATGAGCATACGGAATTTTAATATTCACTATAACAAATAATCCGAAACTTTTACCGATTGGTAAAGTCTTCGGATTATTTTTGTTTATGCAGTCAATCGTTTTAACTGCATGTAAATACAAAAGAAGCAGCTTCATTAAATATACAGATTATCCTCCGTTTTGTGTTAAAAATAATATATCTTATTTGTCGTTTATAGTAAACGATATTGAATAACACCTCGATAATTCATTCAACAAAAATTCTAAAAGCAACTAAATTTTAAAATCAGGTATACCAGTATCGAACAAATCTTGACAAAACAAGACTGTTCGTTGAATAATAAATAAAAATTTCTGTTTTGATGAAAAACTTTACCAGACTCATTTGTTTTATTGGTGAAGGGAAGTTACAGTAAATGAATTCATTTGGTACCGATGAATACATAAACAGAATTGTAAAAACCTATAGCGATTCACTAAGGAGCAATTCATATCAGCCGTGAGAAAGTTTATGCAAATGGAAACCCTGACAGCGCCGCTGCTCAAAGAACTGATAGACAAAATCGTTGTTTACGAAACGCAGGGAACGGGAAAGTACAGAACGCAGAGAATTGTAATTTACTACCGATTGGTAGGCTATCTCGAAATACCGCTGACCGAAAGCGAATGGGAATATTACCGAGCCGACACAAGACAGGGAGTTGCGGTTGAATATATCTCAAAGAATATCTCGGCATAAAAACTGTCCGTAACAAACAAAAAGAGCAGGCATACCGCCTGCTCAAAAATAAAAATGAAATAAAAAAATCGAGTGTTCACAACTTGAATCCGTTATGAACACTCGAGATGGCGCGCTGTAAGGGATTCGAACCCCTGACCTTTTGGTTCGTAGCCAAACACTCTATCCAGCTGAGCTAACAGCGCAAATCTTATTAAGTTTCTGTTGCCAAAGTATATTATCACATATAACAAAAAAAATCAATAGCTAAATTAAAAAAAATCAAAAATTTTATTTTAAAAAATCAGAGCTTCCTTTTGAACAGGTCCAGTAAAAACGGACAATGAAAAAAAGAGCCTCCTATGGTAGAATTAAAGAAACTACCATAGGAGGTTTTGTTATGCCCCGAAGCTATCGGCACATAAAAGATTATGAGAAAGAAATTCTTGAATTAAGAAAGCAAGGAAAAACAAAACGGGAAATTTGTGAAAAATATGGATTTTCAATGAAACAATTAACCAACTTCATTACTCGACATAATACAAACCAAAAGAAAGTTGCAGCAGGTATAGCTTTAAAGAAGAAAGGCAGACCAACGAAAGACGATAAATACGTCCAAACAGATAAAATCAATGAATTGAAATATATCATTGCCCGAAAAGAAGCAAAGATAAAATCGTTGGAAATGGAAAATGAGTTGATGCGGGATTTTCTCTCGCTCACAGAAAGGAAGTGAGAACAAGTGTAAAATTTATGGTAATCTACCGTCATAAAGATAAATATTCAATAAGTGAAATGTGCCGATTCTTCATCATTATGTTTTAAAAATTGGGGTAGACGAAGTCGCAGGGGTGAAACCCTTGTCTGATGAAATCAGAGGAACTGAGTTCCGAGTGTTTTTGCAAAAAATCGCAATGACACCTCACACGGGGTCCCCGAAAAGTTCAAAAAACTTTTTGGGGAAGAGGAAGAACAGCGGAGTGATTGAGTTTTCGGGCAAACAAAGTTTGAGGCGCGGAAACGAAAGATACGCAGCTTGTTCTGACGAGGTGTATAATTGCGCACTTTTACAAAGTGGTGTTTTCAGGTAAAAGAAAACCGCCTCACTGAAAGTGAAACGGTTTGATGAAATGTATATTTGATTTTTGTTTCAATAATAAGTTCAACAAATTTGTATTTCTTGTTTTTTAGATGCCATATAGAACAATTCCAAGTATTCCCGAAATTATCACAAGCAGAATCGATGAAAACTCTTTCTTTTTAATTTTGTTCCATATCATCGGTACAGCAAACATAACGGTAAGAATTACCAA
>JAZSDN010000005.1:0-17491 GCA_045531205.1 Clostridia bacterium
ATACGGAGCAAGAGATGGATATCCCAAAAAGCCCGACCCGACAGTTCCTTTAAGTATAGCAGAAGAACTAGGTGCAACCCCCGGCGAATGTATATACATAGGCGATACCAATACTGATATGCAAACAGGCAAAGCAGCCGGCTTTTATACAATAGGCGTACTCTGGGGATTCAGAGAAAGAGAAGAATTGGAAAACAACAACGCAGACGAAATTGCCCAAACTCCTCTCGACGTTCTTAAGTTTATATAATTTTATAAAAAATACTTGAAACTTACATTTGATTATGCTATTATATTTGAGTATGCGACAGGTTGTTTCGCATATTCAACACATATGCAGGTATGGCGGAATTGGCAGACGCGTACGGTTCTGCTCGCGTCACATCGGTGAAAAGTTGTTGAATTCGGTTTATCCGTTTTCATATTTGAGGATTAAGCGGTTTTGCTCCTCCTCGGGGTTACCTCTCCCGTGTAAAAATTATGAGGTTATAATTTAATATGCAGGTATGGCGGAATTGGCAGACGCGCATGGTTCAGGTCCATGTGAAAGCAATTTCATGCAGGTTCAAGTCCTGTTACCTGCACCAAAAGGTATATTTTATACCAAACCATAAGAGGTAATTGATAACGTGAATAGATAAAAGAATGCATTATTTATGCCTCTTTTGTTGTGTTATCATACCCTCTTTTTATTTTTCCTTTTTCCGGGGAATCGGTGTGTTTATTTTTAAATAAAGGAGATATATGTATGAAAGAAAACGAAAGACGAGTTGGAACGGTATCACGAGGTATACGTTGCCCTATTATAAGAGAAGGCGACGATCTTGCCGCAATAGTGGCAGACAGCGTGTTGGAAGCTGCCGAATATGAAGGCTTTGACATTTATGATAAAGATGTTATTTCCATAACAGAATCCATAGTAGCACGTGCACAAGGTAACTATGCATCGGTTGACGATATTGCACAGGATGTAAAAACAAAGCTTGGAGGCGGTACTGTAGGCGTTATATTCCCCATACTTTCAAGAAACCGCTTTGCAATTTGCTTAAGAGCTATTGCAAAGGGTGCAAAAAAAGTAGTTCTTATGCTTTCCTATCCTTCCGATGAAGTGGGCAACGCACTTGTAAGTCTTGACAAAATAGATGAAGCAGGAGTAAATCCTTATTCCGATGTTTTGACAGAAGCACGCTACCGTGAACTTTTTGGCGTAAACCGTCACGAATTCACAGGTGTTGACTATGTTGAATACTACGGCGATATAATAAGAGAAAGCGGTGCAGAAGCAGAAATTATTTTTGCAAACCAGCCCAAAGCAATTTTGGATTATGCAGATTGCATCTTAACTTGTGATATTCATACAAGAAAAAGAACCAAACGTATATTAAAAGAAGCAGGTGCAAAAGTTGTTTGCGGTCTTGACGATATTATGAACGCACCCGTAAACGGCAGCGGCTATAACGAAAAGTATGGACTTTTGGGTTCAAATAAGTCTACGGAAGATAAAATAAAGCTTTTCCCCCGTGAATGTAAGGATTTGGTTTTAGATATTCAAAAACGTATCTTAGACGAAACAGACAAACACGTTGAAGTAATGGTATATGGTGACGGTGCTTTCAAAGACCCGCAGGGTAAAATATGGGAGCTTGCAGACCCCGTTGTTTCCCCCGCATTTACCGATGGTCTTATAGGAACACCTAACGAAATCAAGTTAAAATATCTTGCCGATAATGATTTTAAAGATTTATCAGGACAGGCTTTAAAGGATGCAATAAGCGAAAGTATCCGTAAAAAGGATGCTGACTTAAAGGGTAATATGGCATCTCAGGGAACAACACCCCGACAGCTTACCGACCTTATAGGCTCGCTTTGCGACTTAACAAGCGGCTCGGGTGACAAGGGTACACCTGTTGTTTTGGTACAGGGATACTTTGATAATTACACAAACTAAATATTTCAAAAAAAGCGTTGCAAAAATTTTTGCAACGCTTTTTTGTTAGAAAAAACCTATTTTTAAATTGTAATTTCCCATTGTTTTTATAAAAAACAATATGTAAAATAAAAAACAAAGGAGGTTTTTAAAATGAAATTGAGAGACAAGCTATGGCTTATGGGACAAAGTGAAGGGGTAGACAAGCTAAGAATGAGAAATTATATCCCGGGTGACAACAGAATGTCACAAATGGAAGGTGCATATTATTTCGGAATAAAAAACTTATTTTCACAGATTATATCAGGCCACCCTTTTGCACCCTTCCGTCAGGAAGCAATGGTGCTTGACACGCTTGACAATGTTATATGGTCAGCACTAGGCGACCCTGCATCGGGAAACACCCTACACGTAAACGAAATTATTGCTCTGGCAAAAGAACATAAAAATATTTGCGGTGTACTTTTGCAGGATTTGCTTTCGTCCGAAAGAATAAATCTTTTTTCGCCAAAAGACATCCGCAATATAAAAAATCAGTTAAAAGAAAGCGGAAGAGAACTTGAGCTTTGGGCTACAATAACAGATGCTGGCGATGATGCGGGACTTGAAATAAAAGAAGACAGAAGAAAACATATCGCAGAGCTTGACGGAGTTTTGATGTGGCATTTCTGGAACGAAAGGCTACATCTTATGGAAGAAAATGTTCAAAAAACAAAAGACCTTCTTTCAAAAAATCAAAAGCTGTATGCTGCTGCATATATGTGGTTTTACGACCATAATAAGCCTGCCCCTGCCGATGTTATGGAATTTCAGCTTGACACCTTATATTCTCTTTTAAAGAGAGGGGAAATAGACGGTATTGCAATTCATTCAAACGGCTGTGCCGATTTGGGCTTTGACTCTGTCAGGGTTACCAAAGAATGGATTAAAAAGCACGCAGATGAAGAGATATAATTGAAAGGCAGGGGAAAATATGAAAATTCGTGAAAAATATTGGCTTTGGGGACAAACGGCAGGCTGCCAGCATTCTATAAAAAGTGGGTTTGGTATGCCCGGGATAAGCAGAATGACACCTCTTGAAGGAGCATATTATTTTGGAATTCCCAATATGTGTATGGTGCTTTACGGAGGAAGACCGCAGCCACCATTTGATTTTGAGGCAGACAAGCTTGAAAGCCTTGATAATGTTGTGTGGTCAATTGTAGGTGACGGTAGCTCGGGACAAATGGAATATACCGATGCCGTAATTGAAGTTTCAAAAACTCATAAAAATATTGTGGGCGGAATTATGGACGATATTTTCAGGGAAAGAAGAATGAAGGTTTTTACACCCGAAAGTATTGGAGAATTCCGCAAAAAGCTTCATACCGAAGGCGACAGAGAGCTCCCTTTATGGGCAGTTATTTATGAATACGAGCTTTTCCCTGACCGTAAGCCCTATATTAACGAGTGCGATATTCTTACTCTCTGGCACTGGGACGCAAACCAAATTCCTAACATTGAACAAAATGTAGAAAAGCTTAAATCCTTCTTTGAACACGACCAAAAAGTATATTGCGGTTGTTACCTTTGGGATTACGGCAACACAAAGCCAATGCCTAAAGAGCTTATGCAGCTTCAGCTTGATACTTACGAAAGGCTTATGAGGGAGGGCAAAATAGAAGGCGTAATAGTTTGCTCAAACTGCTGTGCCGATATCGATCTTGAAGCATCCTATATGATGCACGATTACTTAAAAGAACACGGAGATAAAGAAATATAAAAATTATTGGTCAAAGTGACTAATAAAAAAATTTAAAAAATGCGGATATACCCCTTGCAAAAAATAAAAGAAAGAATATACTTAACTTATAAGTATTGATAATACGGAGGGAGAAATATGGCAACAATTACGGCAGGACTTCCGCCTGTAAAAGACCAGAATATAGTTCTTTCACACTTTCCTACCAAAATGCAGGCAGTAGTTTTCAGAATGTGGGAAATGGTACCTGCAGAGCGTATTGCAAAAGCTCTTGAAACAACGCTTGAAAATGTTGAAAAATTAGCTTATGATATGGGGCTTGCACCTCAGCGTGACCTTGAAGAATGGGATGTAAAGGGTTATATCACAATTATCAAATATGCGTGGCATATATTGCCTTACGAGCAGATTCTTACTCTTTTGCAGTGTGACGAAGAAAAACTGCAGTTTATATTGCGTGAAGACGATTTTTTGGGAGCAAAGCTTGGCGGATTTAAACCCTATTGCGAAAAGGTAGTGTATAGGGAGCTTACAGAAGAAGAAAAGGAAAAAACAGCAAAAATCCGTGAGGCAATGGAAAAATATATCCGTCCCCACGATAATGATAAAAGAACAAAGCCCTTTGCATTTTTTGAACAAAGGTATGCCGATACAAATATCCCCCGCACAAAAGAAAATGTTGATTTAGAAATTACAGAAGAGTGGGGCATTGACATAAAAGCAAAAGGAGCCGACTTTTTTGCCGACCTTTTTATAAAGCATTTTGCAAAAGCGTGGGGAATAACCCTAAAAAAAGAAAAGGCAGAAAAAAATATAGTGCTTGAAACAAATGCACTTTTTGCAGATGTATCAGACGAATATCACGAAATAAAAATAACAGAAAACCAAATTAAAATTACAGCAAAAGAAGATGTTGGTATTTTAAGAGGGCTTGTTTTCCTTCTTGACAAAGCAAAAGAAGCAAATACACCAGGCTATAAATTTGCCGAATATAAAAGAAAACCCACCCTCGAAAACCGCATAATCTTTTCGTATTGCGGGCTTTATGCTTATGCATTTGACGAGCCTCAGGAAAAATCCTACCCCGACGAGCTTTTAGAGCAGTATGCACTTTTGGGTGTAAACGGACTTTGGAATCAGGCAATATTATATAAGCTTGTTGAGTTTCCCTTTGCAAAGGAACTGTCGGAAGGATGGGAAGCCCGTCAGGCAATGTTAAAAGATTTTGCTGCCCGTGCTAAAAAATACGGCATAAAGATTTGGCTTTACTTAAACGAACCAAGAGCCCTGCCCTTAAAATATTTTGAGGGGCAGGATGATATTTTAGGACACGTTGACGGAGAATCGGGATGTTTTTGTACAAGCACCGAAAAAGTGCAGAAATATTTGCACGATGCAGTAAAATCGGTTTGTGAAGCTGTGCCCGATATGGGCGGGTTTATAAGCATTACCGCCTGTGAAAACTGGACTCATTGCTATTCCCGTTCATTCCCAGACTATGTAAATTGCCCACGCTGCAGTGAAAGAAGTCCTGAAGAAGTAACAGCAGAAGTAAACCATATAATTTCAACTGCGGCAAAAGAAGTTAACCCCAAAATAACAACTTTAGGCTGGGCAGCAGGCTGGTGGTCAAGACACTTAAATGGTGAACACGCCGACAATTGTATAAGAATGACCGACAAAGATATCCCAATGCTTGTTACAAGCGAAGAGCACATGACAATTGAGCTTCAAAGTGCAACAATAGAGCTTTGCGAATATTCAACCTCAAAAACAGGGCCAAGCGAAAGGAGCGCACATTTTTGGGATGTTGCAAAAGAAGCGGGCAGAGAAACTGCGGCAAAAATCCAGGTAAACAACTCATGGGAATGCTGTGCAGTACCCTTTATACCTGTATTTAATTCAATAACCACCCATATAGAAAGACTTTTAAAGCTTGATATAAAACACATTATGCTTAGCTGGACAGTAGGGGGATACCCTTCTGATAACTTGAAAATTGTATCAGAATATTTCTTTGAAGGTGCACCCTGTAATATGTTTAAAGTGCTTTACGGAGATATGGCTGAAAAAGTTAAAAATGCAGGCAAAATATTTACCGATGCATTTTATAATTTCCCCTGTGGCCCCGGCATTATGCATGCAGGCCCCCAAAACCCCGGCGTATCAAATCTTTTGTACGAAAAAGAAACAGGGCTTCGCTCTACTATGACAGGTTTTTCGTATGATAATATCTTTTGGTGGAGCAGCTTTGGTGCTTTTCCGCCCCTTGTATTTGAAAATCTGTTAAGAAAAATATATATCGGATGGGAAGAGGGTATGAAGACCCTGACAGATATGCCAAAAAGCGATTTTATGGACTCGGCAGAAATGTTTTATGTAACCTTCCGTTCGGTATTTAATCAGGTTAAGTTTATACGCTTGCGTAACGAAGGCGGAACCGAAAAAGAAGAAATACACAGACTTTTGCACGATGAAATAGAAATGGCAGAAAAAGGCTATGAGGTAATGCAACGAAATGCTTGTATGGGATACGAAGCGGCAAACCATTATTATTATAATCGTACCTCGCTTATGGAAAAAATAATAAATTGCCTTGATTTGCTTGAAAAGTTTTAATTAAGATGCTAAAATAAAGGAAAAGCAAAATTGCTTTTCCTTTATTTTGCAGGAGGGGAAAATTATGTTTCAAAACAAAATGAAAGCTGTAACCTTCAGCTTTGATGACGGAGTTCGTCAGGATATAAGAATGATAGAGCTTTTGAACAAATATGGAATGAAGGGCACCTTCAACTTAAATTACGAGCTTTTGGGGGTAGACTTTTTAGGCTCTACTTTTTGGGGCGGAAAAATGCTTCGCAAAAAAATAAAACACGAAGAGGTAAAAAGTGTTTATGAAGGGCACGAGGTAGCGGGGCACACACTTTCGCATCCCTATTTACCAAACCTTACCGATGAAGAGATAATAAGAGAAGTAGAAGAAGACAGACTCCGCCTTTCCGAGCTTTGCGGATACGAGGTAGTGGGTATGGCGTATCCTTCGGGGGGAGTAAATCAGCACGTTGCAGATGTTATACGCAATAACACAGGTATGAAGTATGCAAGAACAGTTCAGTCAACCTTTAATTTTGATAAGCAGGACGATTTACTTCTTTTTAACCCTTCTGTGCATGTTATAGAAGAAGGGGAAAAGGCGTTTGAGGTTGCAGAAAAGTTTATAAACTTAAAGCCCGAAACACCACAGCTTTTCTATGTATGGGTACATTCTTACGAATGTGATATTCATAACGACCGTGACTGCTGGAAGGAAATTGAAGAGTTTTTTAAACTTATTTCAGGTCACGACGATATTTTCTATGGTACAAACAAAGAAGTTTTATTATAAGATAATCCCCTGATTTATCAGGGGATTAAATTTATTTAATATTGTGCAAAAAATATTTAATATTGTGTAAATACATATTAAAAAAAATAGAGTAAAATTAGGGTATGGAGGCGATGAAAATGTCAAAAGATACAAGCATATTATTACCCATTAAAAACGAAAATATAGTTTTAGAACATTTTCCTACCAAGATTCAGGCAGTAGTTTTCAGAATGTGGGAAATGGTACCTGCAAAAACCTTGGCAAAGGTTTTGGAAACTACAGAAGAAAATATCGAAAAGCTTGCCTTTGATATGGGACTTCCAAAACAAAAAAACCTTGAAAACTGGCTTTCAAAGGGATATATCACAATAATAAGAAGTGCGTGGCACATTCTTCCCTACGAGCAGATACTTGACCTTATAGATATAAGTGCCGAAGAGTTGAGATTTATCCTGCGTGAAGATGACTTTTTGGGCGAAAAGCTTGGTAGCTTTAAGCCTTACTGCGAAAAGGTAGTATACCGCCCTCTTACCGAGGAGGAAATGGCAAAAACTCAAAAAATAAAAGAAACAATGCTTGAAAGTGTGAGAATTTATGATGAAGAGGATACAGCTCTTCCCTTTGATTTCTTTACAGATAAAAGCTATAAAAAAACACAGGCGGATGTACAAAACATTTCGGGAACAGAAGTTACAAAATCGTGGAAAATAGACGTAGATTTTAAAGAAGCAGACTTTTTTGCAGATATCTTTATAAAGCATTTTGCAAAAGATTTTGGCATAAGTCTTCAAAAGGGAAAAGGCGAAAAGAGTATTGTTTTAAAAGAAGATACTACCCTTTATGGAGAAGAACATAAGGTAGAAGTAACCCAAAACTCAATATGCATAAAAGCGGGCAAAAGCGTTGGTATTTTAAGAGGTTTGGGCTTTTTGCTTGATAAAGCAAACGAAGCGGGATGCCCGATATTTGAAATAAAAGAATATAACCGCAAACCAAAGCTTGAAAACAGAATAATTTTTTCATACTGCGGATTATACACAACAGCACTTGACAAAGACCCCGAAGAATCATACCCCGAAGAGCTTTTGGAAAAGTATGCTCTTTTAGGAGTAAACGGCGTGTGGAATCAGGGCGTATTCTATAAGCTTATAAAATTCCCCTTTGGAGAAGACTTGTCGGAAGGGTATGAAAAACGAATTAAAAATCTTCGCCGCACCTGCGACCTTTTAGCTAAATACGGCATAAAATTCTGGATTTACATAAATGAACCAAGAGCACTGCCCGAAGAATACTTTGAAGGTAACGAAGATTTGAAGGGGCAGAAAACAGAAGGAAAGGTAGCTTTCTGTACAAGTAAAAAAAGAGTACAGGAATACTTAGCAGCAGCTACAACCGAAATTTGCAAAAATGTACCAAATTTAGGCGGATTTATAACCATAACTGCATCCGAAAATCATACAAACTGCTATTCAAGAATGTATTTAAAAGAAATTGACTGCCCCGAGTGTAAAAAGAGAACACCGGCAGACATTGTAAGCGAAATAAACAACATAGTAGTAGATGCCGCAAAAAAAGTAAACCCCGAAATAGAGGTTATTGCCTGGACATGGGGATTTTTACAGCATGTTGGTCAAAGAGCTGCCACAAACAGTGCAATAGAAAAACTTGATAAGAGAATTTCTGTTATGTGTACTGCGGAAGAACATCTTGACTTTAATATGTACGGAAAAGACTTTAATATATACGACTATACAATATCAAAGGTAAGCCCGTCTAAAATGACACTTGAATCATGGAAAAAAGCACGAGAAACAAACCATTCCTTAACTGCAAAGGTGCAGATAAATAACTCATGGGAATGTTCAACAGTACCTTTTGTACCCGTATTCAAAACCATTGAACAGAATATGAAAAACATTCTGGCAGAGGGCGTTACAAATATGATGCTCAGCTGGACACTTGGGGGATACCCTTCCGATACTTTAAAAATAGCTTCGGCATACTTCTTTAACGATTCGCCCGATATGTACAGAGTTTTATACGGAAGCTATGCTGACGCAGTAAAAAAAGCTACTGCACTTTTCTCGGACGCATACAAGGAATATCCTAACTGTGACGGTCTTTATTTTGGCCCGCAAAACCCAGGTGCATCAAATCTTTTATATAAAGAAAAATGTCCTTCTAAACCTACAATGACTTGCTTTACACACGATGATGTTTCGATTTGGGCAAAAGACTTTACATCTATCGAAGATTACGAAAATCAAATCAAACTTATTCACACAGGCTGGGCAAAGGGTATGGAAGAAATAAAAGATATGCCGGAGTGTGAATTTCGTGACTGTGCCCAAACCGTATATAATATTTTCCGTTCCTGCCATAACCAGATAAAATATGTAAGACTTCGTGATGAAAAAGGTAATGCTTCAAAAATAATAGATGTATTAAAGGACGAAAAAGAGCTTGCAAAAAAGGCATACAGAATTATGCTTAAAAACTACTGCATAGGTTACGAAGCGGCAAACCATTACTATTATAACCGCAGTTATATGACCGAAAAAATATTAAACTGCGAAAATCTTATTGAAAGTTTCAGTAAAAAGCTTTAAGGGGGAATGCAAAATGTCAAAAAATACAAGCATATTATTACCCATTAAAAACGAAAATATAGTTTTAAAACATTTTCCTACCAGTATGCAGGCAGTAGTTTTCAGAATGTGGGAAATGGTACCCGCAAAAAACCTGGCAAAGGTTTTAGAAACTACAGAAGAAAACATCGAAAAGCTTGCTTTTGATATGGGACTTGCAAAACAAAAAAATCTTGAAAACTGGCTTTCAAAGGGATATATCACAATAATAAAAAATGCTTGGCATATTCTTCCCTACGAGCAGATACTTGACCTTATAGATATAAGTGCAGAAGAGTTGAGATTTATCCTGCGTGAAGATGATTATTTGGGACAGAAGCTTGGTAACTTTAAGCCTTACTGCGAAAAGGTAGTATACCGCCCTCTTACCGAGGAAGAAAGGGTAAAAACCCAAAAAATCAAAAAAATAATGCAGGAAAACGTAAGAATTTTTGACGGCGAGGATGTATCGGTTCCCTTTGATTTCTTTACAGATAAAAGCTATAAGAAAACAGAAGCTGATGTTCAGAAAATTTCTGGCGTAAAGGTGGATACATCATGGAAAATAGATGTAGACTTTAAAGAAGCAGACTTTTTTGCAGATATCTTTATAAAGCATTTTGCAAAAGCTTTTGGTGTAAATCTTCAAAAGGGAAAAGGCGAAAAGAGTATTGTTTTAAAAGAAGATACTACCCTTTGCGGAGAAGAACATAAGGTGGAAGTAACCCAAAATTCAATATGCATAAAAGCGGGCAAAAGCGTTGGTATTTTAAGAGGTTTGGGCTTTTTGCTTGATAAAGCAAACGAAGCGGGATGCCCAATATTTGAAATAAAAGAATATAAGCGTAAACCAAAGCTTGAAAACAGAATAATTTTTTCATACTGCGGATTATACACTACAGCACTTGATAAAGACCCCGAAGAGTCGTATCCTGAAGAGCTTTTGGAAAAGTATGCTCTTCTAGGAATAAACGGTGTGTGGAACCAGGGCATATTCTATAAGCTTATAAAATTCCCCTATGGAGAAGATTTGTCGGAAGGCTATGAAAAACGAATTGAAAATCTTAACCGCACCTGCACTCTTTTAGCTAAATACGGCATAAAATTCTGGCTTTACATAAACGAACCAAGAGCTCTGCCCGAGGAGTATTTTAAGGGCAATGAAGATTTAATGGGACAGAAAATAGATAATCATATAGCTTTCTGCACAAGCAAAAAAAGAGTCAGAGATTATCTTGCAAAGGCTACAACAGAAATTTGTAAAAATGTGCCGGATTTAGGTGGATTTATAACAATAAACGCAGGCGAAAATCTTACAAACTGCTATTCAAGAATGTATTTAAAAGAGATTGACTGCCCCGAATGTAAAAAAAGAACAGGGGCAGACATAGTAAGCGAAATAAATAACATAATAGCAGACGCTGCAAAAAAAGTGAATCCCGAAATAGAGGTTATAGGGTGGACATGGGGGTACTTGAGCCATATTGGCGGAGTTGATGCCATAGATACCGCGATAGAAAAAACAAATAAAAATGTATCAATTATGTGTGCGGCAGAGGAAAGACTCGAGTTTACCATGTGCGGAACACAAATGCGCATAAAAGACTATACAATATCAAAAAGAATACCCTCGGATATTGCTTTGCGCGGATGGGATACAGCTAAAAAAACAGGGCATACTATTACTGCAAAAATGCAGATAAATAACTCGTGGGAATGTTCAACAACTCCATTTGTACCTGTATTTGAAACAATAGAAAGAAATGTTCAGGACGTAGTGGAATTAGGAGTTGGAAACATAATGCTCAGCTGGACACTTGGCGGATATCCGTCCGACAGCTTAAAAATTATATCGGCATATTTCTTTAACGATTCGCCCGATATGTACAGAGTTTTATACGGGGAAATGGCAGAAAAGGTTAAAAAAGCAAGCCATCTGTTTTCAAAAGCATTTAAAAATTTTCCAAATACAGAAGGACTTTATGAAGGACCGCAAAACCCCGGCGTTTCAAATCTTTTGTACAAAGAAAAAGTGGGCCTTGATTCTACAATGACATGCTTTGCTTATGATAGTGTTTTTCGCTGGGCAAACGGATTTACATCCGAAAAAGATTACGAAAATCAGTATAATCTTGTATATTCAATGTGGGAAGAAGGCTTAAAGGAAATAGAAGATATGCCAGAGTGTGAATTTTGCGACTGTGCAAAAATGGTACATAATATCTTCCGTTCAAGCCATAACCAGATAAAATATATAAGACTTCGCAATGAGGGCGGCAATGCCTCCGAAATAATAGATATATTAAAGGATGAAAAAGAGCTTGCCAAAAAGGCTTACAGAATAATGATTAAAAACTATTGTATGGGCTACGAGGCAGCAAACCATTACTATTATAACCAGAGCAATATGACCGAAAAAATATTAAATTGCGAAAATCTTATTGATGAATTTAGTAAAAATATTTAATATTGTGCAAAAAATATTTAACATTGTATAAATACAAAAACTAAAAAATCTGTTAAAATTAAAATAGATTAAGCAGTAATAATACTGCTAAATATAAGGAGGAAGAATTTATGAGCAGAATATGTATACCCGATTACGAATACAAAGAAAGAATTGCCAAAGCAGCAAAACTTATTCAGGCACGCGGACTTGACGTTATGGTAGTATCAAGCACAGAATCAGATTATGCAAACGCGAGATACTTCTCCGGCTTCTGGCCCCTGTTTGAAAGAGCAGGCGTTGCTATTTCAGCAACAGGCGAAGCAGCACTTATGGTTGGTCCTGAATGTATTATTTTTGCACAGGACGTTGCTAAAATCGACAAGATTTTCTGCCTCAGAGAATTCAGAGAATCAGCTGACCCTGCATACCCCGAACTTCATGCAGATACATTCAAGGATGTATTCAAAGCTATCGGCGTAACAGGCGAAAATATTAAAATAGGTCTTGGAAGCTATGTTGAATGCACAATGCCTATATTTGAAGGCTTAAAAGACAGCTTCCCCAAAGCAGAAATTGTTAAATGTAACGATATTATGGTTGAACTTCGTCAGATTAAATCCAAAAACGAGCTTGCTTGTATTCAGGAAGGCTTCCGTATAGTTGAGCTTGCTACAGATGAAGTTATCCGTAACTTAAAACCCGGGGTAACAGAATTGCAGATGGTTGGTATTGCACAGAAGGTTATTTACGAAGAAGGCGCAGAATACGAAGGACTTCCCATGTATGTATTCAGCGAAAAATCAACAAGACACGCTATCAGCCGTAGCTGTTACAGAACAATTAACAAAGGCGATATCGTTCAGTTAAACCTTTCAGCTAAAATCGACGGTTATTCACCTGCTATAGGTCTTCCTGTAGTTATGGGTAAACTCGACGGCGAAAGAAGAAGAGTTGTTCAGTTCTGTAAAGATGCTCACGACTGGACAGTTTCACAACTTAAAGCAGGCGTTATGGCTTCAAGCATAGCTAAAGATTTCTATAAAATGTACGTTGACAACGGCTTTAAAGATAACTTTGTTTATGGCCCCTGCCACGGAACAGGTATGATAGAGGTTGAAGCTCCCTGGATGGAAACATCTTCAGATTATCCCTTGCAGGAAAATATGACATTCCAGGTTGACACATTTATTTCGGGCGACGGCTTTGGTTGCAGATGGGAAATCGGCGCAGCCATCACAAAAGACGGTTGCCACGCTATGACAGACTACCTCAAGAAAGGAATTATAGAAATCGATGTGTAATGGAGCAGGAAAAAAAGTATGGATTTTGCCCGACTGTGAACTTCCAAAGGAAGGCGAAGGAATAGCAAAAGGCCACGAATCTGTAATCGTTGTAAACGACAGCGATAAGGATGCCAACATTTCGGTAAAGCTTTTCTTTGTTGACAAAGAACCATACGAAGAAATAAAATGGACAGTAGGCAAAGGCAAGGTACGTTGTTTCAGAACAAACAAGCCAAGCGATATGTGCGGCTATGAAGTTCCCTTTGAAACACAGTATGCTATAAAGCTTACATCCGATACAAATATTGTTGTGCAGTACGGAAGACTTGACAACACCCAGGCAAACCTTTCGTTTTATACCACAATGGGTTACAGCGAATAAGGAGGTTTATTATGGAACTTAATATGAGCTTCCCAAGAGAAATAAATAAGGTTAAAGAAAACAGAATCCCTGTAGTTTTATGCGGCGGAACAGTTGAATACCATGGCCCTCATTGTTCTTATGGATGCGACACGCTTGTTGCAGAAGGCCTTATAAAAAAGCTTGCCGAAAAAAAGGAGATTATGATAGCTCCTACAATTTATTACAGTCCTTCAAGCTATGCTGTTGCCGATGAAACAAGCGGTACAGTACATATAGACGAAGATGTTTTTGAAGCGTATCTGTTCCAGATTTTCACTAATATGCTGTGTGCAGGACTTCGCAACATTTATGTTGTAATCCACCATCAGTTTGAGCAGGAAAATCTTATGCCAATGACACTTTCGTATATGAAAGCGGCAAAAAGAGCAACCATGCGTTACCTTGAAAAAACTCAAGGCTACGGCTGGTGGGGTTCCGAAAATTATGCAACCTATTACGAAAATTTAGGCGGCGGAGATGACCCCTTCTCGTGGATAAAGGTTATTCCTACAATGAGCACCGAAGTGCAGAATGCAACAGGTTACGACCATGCAGGAAAATATGAGTGTTCAATTTTAATGTCACTTTATCCTGACGCTGTAAAGCTTGAAAGACTTGGCGATATCGACCACTGGTTTACAAAGAGTGCAGCAGAAGCAAGCACCGAAATCGGCGACGAAATGGTACGTCTTTCACTTGAATATTTAGAAAAAAGAATTGTATAAAAGTTTACTAAAAAAGAGAAACTTTGGGAAGGAATTATAGCAAAGAAAAATGTCTGTTTGGATATCCAAACAGACATTTTTCAAATTTCTTCTCAAAATTTCTCAAAACTTCTCAAAGTCCGCAAAATTTAGTATTTTTATTTTAAAGTAACATTACTCCATTTTTCCATATTGGCACTTGTTAAAAGACCTGCACCTAAATAGGAATTTGTTGTAGCCGACCAAACCATAGGACGTGAGTCAGAGGTATTGCTTGTTGAAGTATAAAGCAACACTTTAATTACATCCCCTGCCTTTGCATAATTTTGTCCGTCAATGGTAAGGGGAATCTTAAAGGTCATAGCCCATTTGTTTAATTCATTTTCTATATCAAAGCTTGAAGCTTCAACAGTATCCCAGTTTCGGGAAGCATCTTCAACACCGTTATTTATATAAGCATCATAAATACTGCAAGCATCCTTGTTTGCGTAAATATGCACACCTTCCCTTGAACCCGGGAACGCCCATAAAACATCGTTTACTTCCTGACCTCTTCTTACAAGCTTGTCGCGTTCAAGCTTTTGCTGTTCGGGAATATTAGCAAAGTTTCTGGTGTAGTTTGTTATGCGTACATACATATTTTCGCCATCCCACAGCATTTTTGCAACAGAGCTTACAGAAGATTCAAGGTAATGGAGTACAGGCTGTAAAAACTGCTCTGTATACGGGGCCTTTTCCCAGTCTTCTTCTGTAGGAACGCCTGATACTCTTGCACATTCATATTCAGGAGAGGGGAGATAAGGTTTTTCTACCTCTCTGCCTGTCTTTAAGTAATCATCAATAAGAGCATTACCTTTTCTTAAAGCTTCAAGATACATTTCGGGACTGCGTTCAATTTTGTCAAGTGACTGATATGTGTAAAGTGCGTTCTTTGCAAAATACTTGGATGCATATACCCAGTATCCGTCTGTATGATATGATACCTCTTCTATATGCTCTGTAAATTCTTCGGGAGTTAAGGGGTCGTTATAAAGACCTGTTAAAGATACAACGGGCACACCCTGATTTTTATATTTTTCTATGTTGTCCAAAACATCGTAAACACTGCCCCAGTAAGTACCTTCTTCAAAGTTTATGCAAGGCATCGAGGGAGTACCAAGAGCACGTGTAATACCCGTAATACCCTTTTCATAGAAAGGCATATATCCTAAAATAAGGTTTGGGTTTATATCATGCAAAGCCCTAACCCATTTTTGAACCATACTTATCATACTTTCCTTCTGGTACCAGTTGTATTCATCCATAAGACCTGCGTTCTGAAGTGTAGCTTTGCGTTCTGTAGCAGGGGTATTTGCCATATTTTCATAGCCTCTGCCTGTTACAAAAAGTGCCCAGCAGTCATCACAATGACAGAAATCGGAATAATGGGTTGAATCTGCTTCGTACATTTCCCAGTCAAAGTTTACAGCGTAAACCGAAGGGTGAGTTGCAGCAAGTGCAAGCTTTTCAAATGCCTGAACCTTCCAATATTCTTCGGATAAAGGACAGGGAGTTTTAGTGTATTCTCTGCTTGTTCCCGAATGGAACTTTCCGTAAAGAGTGTTGTTTTTGCCTGTACCGCATTGCTGTGAAATAACTACTTTAACACCGGGGTGCTTTGCACAGTATGCATCAAGAGCATCAAGGATATCTTCTACATTAGAAAATCTGTCATACTGCTCAACACCGCCTATAAAGTCAACACAGATGAGGTTTATGCCGGCGTCAATAAGTGAGTCACCAAGCTCGTAGTTATAAACTTCGGTGAAGGATTGCATTCCGTACATCATACGGAGTTTGTTTTCGTCAGCAAAACCCCAAGCATCTTTGTTTCGAAGGCTCTTGTCACCGCCCATGTAGTCCTGAATAACTGCACCAACAGTCTTACCATCTGCCTTGCACGAAAGAACTGCCATAGTGTCCCATTCGTTGCAATCAGTTGCAGGATTTGCAACTGTGCGGTCCTTTTTAATCATAGGTACGTCAAACGAAACTAATGCTTCCTGATTCTTTAAAGCAATTTCTTTTCTGTATGGGTCAACGTAGTCTATAGCATATTCCTCTACTTCAATAGCGTTTGCTAAAAGCTGTGCCATAGTACCACGGTTTATTTCAGAAGAAGTATTTTCGGGCTTTGTTGTGCCTAAAAATCCCATCTTTTCTGCCTGTGCTATGTAGCCATTTGGCCATCCGCCAAGGGATACTGCATCTGCATCATAGCCGAATGCGGAAACAAGCATTTTAACTGCCTGCTCGTAAGTTAATGCAAGGTCTGGGGAGAAGGTAGTAGCCGAAGTTCCGTTTACTATCTTCATTCCATAAGCCATCATTACGTTTTTGTATGCCCAGTGAGCATCAGTTACGTCCTCAAACTTAAAATCGCCCTTGTATTCTTCCTGACCGAAAACACGCAGTAAAATTGTAACCATTTCTGCACGCGTTAAAGAAGCCGAGGGGAAATACTTTCCTTCTTCTCTACCTGTTACAATACCAAGCTTGCCTAAAAGCTTTATTGCATTTTCAGAATCAAGACCTTTTATATCGTCAAATTCCACATTTGAGAAGGGAATTATATAGTCGTAATCTTTTTCAAGATACTCTGTTAAGGCATCACCTGTAATACCTTTTTCTATTTCGTACCAGCGTTCAATAAAAGGAACCAATGTTCCGTCACCTTGCCACGAGTTTACAATTCTTTCAGCTGTTGTGGCAGGTGCCGCCAAAACAAGTGATTGCATACTTGTAAGCATTAAAAGAATGCTTAACATAAGTACAATAAATTTTTTCATTTTGTCATCTCCTTTTTTATGAAAACGTTTTGTTAAGTTAAATGAAAATTGAGACCTTGAACTCCTTATGGTATAATAGTTTCACCACAAAACCAATTACCTCCCTGAAAATCAGAGAAAGGAGAACAAGATCTCATGGTAAAAATTATATCACATTGTTGC
>JAZSDN010000085.1:0-11993 GCA_045531205.1 Clostridia bacterium
GGGCAACAATGTGATATAATTTTTACCATGAGATCTTGTTCTCCTTTCTCTGATTTTCAGGGAGGTAATTGGTTTTGTGGTGAAACTATTATACCATAAGGAGTTCAAGGTCTCAATTTTCATTTAACTTAACAAAACGAATTTTTTAGAATGGAGAATAATTATGAAACTTAATAACGGATTTTACACAGCTCTTGGCACACCTTTAGATGAAAACGGAAACCTTGTAGAGGCTTCACTCAGAAAGCACATCAATCAGCAGATTGAGGCAGGTGCAGCAGGTCTTCTTTTAATGGGCAGTATGGGTATTGAACCTTATATCAAAAACAGTGCATACAAAGAAATTGTAAGAGTTGCTGTCGAAGAAAATGCAGGCAGAGTTCCCCTTTTTGTTGGCGCAATGGACACTTCAATCGCAAAGGTTATGGAAAAAATTGAACTTATGGGAAATGCTGATATTACAGCTGTTGTTTTAACTGCACCTTTTTATGAACCCATTGATGATATAGAGGCTGCAAGCTGGTATCTGTCTATCGCTGATAAATCTCCATATCCCATATACGTTTACGACCTTGCTGTTATAACAAAATATAAAATGAATTTAAATGTTATATTGAAGCTTATAAATCACAAAAACATTAAAGGTATAAAAACTGCTGATTGGGAGCTCATTCAGGCAATCGGCAGAAAGTTCCCTGATGCTGATTTTGAATGCTTATACAGCGGTTTAGACAGTTTTGACTATGCAAATATAATGGGAATTGACAAAAATCTTGACGGAATGTTTGCATGTACACCCAAAAATGTCAGAAAGATGTATGATTGCATTGCAAAAGGTGATATGAAAGGTGCAAGAACATACCTCGACAACATTTTACTCCTTCGCGATACAATGAACGATCATCGTCTTATGTCCTGCTTTACATATTGTATGAACCTTCTTGGATGTGACGGTATATTCCATATGGATTATTCGCCTCTTGCAACAGAAGAAGGTAAAAAAATTGTAAAAGAAACTATGGTTAAGATAGGAGAATTAGCATGATTTCGTGCACAGAGTTTATTCCTCTTTACAGTGAATTTTTTAAATTCCTCGAGGAAAAAGGCGGTCACGATGAAGTTTTAAAGTATTGGTTTCATATTTCCGATACTTCTATCGGCGACAAAACAAATCCAAATTCACTAGCATATAAATGCGAGGAGCTTGGCGGATTTGAAGGTGCTCTATCTTATTGGGGACATACTTTAACAGAAGAAGCCTGCGATTTGTTTAAGTGTATTGACAAAAACAAAAAGTTTTGCTTTACACACATGCGCCACTGCCCGTCAAGAGGTATGCTCAACGCTCTTCGCCACGTTGACCCTTATTATGATTACTGTGGTCATTGCAACGTTATATATAAGAGAGTGCTGGATAATTACGGCGTTGATATTGTTATGGATTTTTCTAAAATCGAAAACGCGGAATGTTGCGAGATTTTTTACGAAAAAGACAATGCTCCCGATTTTGATTTTAAAACCATTTCTGATGATTACTTTAAACAGTTTAAAGATAAAGAAGGCATAGAGCTTATAGATATGAAATCGGAGGATAATAAATATCTTCATCGAGATTTTCATCTTTTAGGTGATAATGCAATCGCATATTGCGGCGACACATTCGGCTACGATGAAGCTATAAAGTTTTTAACCTCTTACACTCTTCATTATTACTCCCTTCAAATTGAGGATGCAAAACAAAGAGGACTTGTATCTGTTAAAGAGTGGATTGAAAAGGTTTACGAGATTGAAGAAGCTTCGCATCTTTTAAAAACAGAGCTTACAGATAACTCTCTTACAGTAACAATAGAAAAAAGCCCTGTAATTGAATATGCAAAAACTTTAAATCAAACTATGAGTGAATACTACATAGAACAGACAAGGACACTTTATAAAGCTTTTGCAGATGCAGCAGGCTTTACCTTCTTGCTCGAATACTATAACGAGGACGGCGGAACAAAATTCACTTTTGAAAAGTAAGAGAATTCAATATAAGATATGTAAATGTTGCAACTTATGCGTATTATATTTATATTGTAACAAACGCAACTCAAAAAATCAGTTAAATAAATGAATCGAGTGATATTATATACACAATTTTATAAGGAAGGATATAGATTTATATGACAGTATTGAAAATGTTTGATTTAAGCGGTAAGGTTGCAGTTGTAAGCGGTGGAGCAGGCTTGTACGGTTATCAGATAGTTTCTGCCCTTGCTGAAGCTAATGCAACAGTTTACGTAGCATCAAGAAACCGCGAAAACAATCTTGCAAAGCTTGGCGGACTTATAGAAAAAGGCTATAAAATAAATGTTTTACAATTTGATCTTGAGGATGAAAAGAGCATATTAAAAATGTGCGACGAGGTATACAAGGCAGAAGGCAAGGCTGATATTTTAGTAAACAATGCAGTTTTAAGATGCACTAATGGCTATACTGATACTGCCGAAAATTTTGACCGCAGTATGCATGCAAATGCCACAGGGTTATTTGTAATTTCACGTGCATTTGGTGACAAAATGGCAAAGGCGGGCACTGGCTCTATTATAAACATTGGTTCATATATGGGTATTTTAGGGCCAAATTATAATCTTTACGAAGGCACCGAAATGAACAAAAACGGAACACCTGGAGATTATTTCTTCCACAAAGGCGGAATTACAAACTACACTAAATTTCTTGCAGGTCACTACGGAAGATATGGTATCAGGGCAAACTGCATAGAACTCGGCGGACTTTTTGACGGCACTCAGGACCCCCGTTTTGTAGAAAGATATAACCAAAGCACAATGCTTGGAAGAATGGCAAACGATACAGATGTAAAAGGTCTTATAGTATATCTTGCAAGTGATGCGTCAGTATATATGACAGGTGCTATTATACCTCTTGATGGTGGATACAGCGCAAAATAAAAGGAGCTTTATATGAAAATCACAGAAAAAAACGGATACAAAATATCCGAGTTAACCCTGGGTACCGTTCAGTTAGGTATCCCTTATGGCATAAATAACACTAACGGACTTCCAAGCTACGAAGAGTCGGCAGAGATTTTACAAACAGCCATACAAGGCGGTATTGTATCTTTTGATACTGCTAAAGGATATGGAAAAAGCGAGGAAGTACTCGGCAGATTTTTTGCAGAAAACGAGGCAGAAAAAACTCTTATAACAAAAGTTGAATTTGAAAAAGAAACTCACGCTGAAGTAAAAGACAGCCTTTTTTCAAAGGTAAAAGATTCAATGAAGGTTATGGGACTTTCGCAGATTCCTCTTGTTTTACTTCATTCCGAAAGTTATTTAAATACATACGGGCAGACAATGCTTGATGCAATTTTAGAACTTAAAAAGGAAGGTCTTGTAAAAAGTGCAGGCATTTCATTTTCAAATAAAGACCAGTTAATGCAGTTTACTGACCCCGAAATATTTGACAGTATTCAGATTCCTGCCAATATGTTTGACAATGCAGAAATTGTTTCGGGCACAATGAAAAAGCTTTCGGATATGGGCGTTTCGGTATATGTAAGAAGTGTTTATCTGCAAGGTCTGTTTTTTAAGGATCCATCCTCATTACCTTTAAAAATTCAATCGGCAAAACCCGCACTCGAAAAACTGCATAAGCTCGCAGCCGACAATGGTATAAGTATGGCAGAGCTTGCTATGTCTTATATGAGAAGTGTAGACGGCGTTGCTTCATTGGTAATTGGATGTGAAACAGCAGACCAGCTAAAAAATAACTTAGCTTTATTTGATATGCCGCTTCTTTCAAAGAGCGTGACCGATAAAATTGCAGAAATTGCAGAAGAAATCGAACCCGTTGTAATAAAACCCTGGGAGTGGAATAAATAAATTATATGGTGTTAAAAAACAACCGGTATATTCAAAAGTAATATATAATAAAAAGTATTGACTTTTTTAAAAAGTGGTGCTATAATTACAATAATTTGATACAAATAAACCGTTGAGGCAGAAAAAAGGCAGAGCAGGTCTTTTCGAGCGAGTGGATTACGGTGTGAGTTCCACAAAGGCTCTCTGAGTAATATGGACTGTTGAGGGCGGCGTTAAATGCGCTGACGTTAGGGCTTGCGTTAAAAGCCGGGAGTATGTTGGTACTCTTTAAGGGGCACTGCTTTGCAGTGAAACAAGGTGGCACCGCGGATATTATATATTCGTCCTTGACAGATTTTCTGTCAAGGACTTTTTTAATCGGAGGAGACTTTATTATGTTATTACTTACAAAGCGATGGCGAAGCTTACTATAGTTTTGTATTAAAATAAATAACGGAGGAATTTATAATGATATATAATAACGTAGATTTTAACACATATTTAAAAAATTATCCTGATGAGAACGGATATTTCGGAAAATACGGCGGTTCGTATGTGTCGCCCGAGCTTCAAAAAGCAATGGAAGAAATTACAGAAGCATATTTTACAATCTGTAAATCAAGCAAATTTATAAGGGAATTACGTGGTATCCGTAAAGAGTTCCAGGGCAGACCTACCCCGATTTCATATCTTGAAAGATTGTCGGGAACTCTCGGAAATGTTCAGCTTTATGTAAAGAGAGAGGATTTAAACCATACAGGTGCTCATAAGCTTAACCATTGTATGGGAGAAGCTCTTTTAGCAAAATATATGGGCAAAAAGAAGGTTATCGCCGAAACGGGTGCAGGTCAGCACGGTGTTGCACTTGCTACTGCTGCTGCATATTTCGGACTTGAATGCGACATTTATATGGGTGCTGTAGATATTAAAAAACAGGCGCCCAACGTTGCAAGAATGAAAATTTTAGGTGCTAATGTTATAGAAGTAACAGAAGGCTTGCAGACTTTAAAGGAAGCGGTTGACGCAGCCTTTGACGCATACTGCAAGGAATATAAAGACGCAATTTATTGCATAGGCTCGGTACTTGGCCCGCATCCTTTCCCAATGATGGTGCGTGAATTCCAGAGCGTTGTTGGTTTTGAAGCAAGAGAGCAGTTTTTATCTATGACAGGCGAGCTTCCTGATGCGGTAGTTGCCTGTGTTGGCGGCGGCTCAAACGCAATGGGTATGTTTTCGGGCTTCTTAAACGACCCTGTTGATATATATGGCGTTGAACCTTTGGGAAGAGGCGAAAAATTGGGAGACCACGCAGCAAGTCTTAAATATGGTACAGAAGGAATTATGCACGGCTTTAACAGTATAATGCTTAAAGACGAAAATGGCGAGCCTGCACCTGTTTATTCAGTTGCAAGCGGACTTGACTATCCTTCAAGTGGGCCTGAACATGCATTCTTGCACGATTTAGGCAGAGTTACCTACGACGTTGTAGATGATGAAGAAACAGTTGATGCTTTCTTTAAGCTTTCAAGACTTGAAGGTATTATCCCCGCAATTGAAAGTGCTCACGCAGTTGCTTACGGAATGAAGCTTGCAAAGAAAATGGGCAAGGGTTCAATTCTTATTAATCTTTCAGGACGTGGCGACAAGGATATGGATTACATTATAGAAAAATACGGAATACGATAAAAAAGGAACTGTAAAAAATTCATTTTTTTACAGTTCCTTTTTTATAAAATCAATTACTTTTTTGAGATTCATATTTCAATTCTTCCTGCTGTAACTTATAAAGAATATTAGCTTTTTTAAACGCTACACACATACAAACAATAGAATAAATTGAAAATACCAAATATGGAACTTGTTCAGAATTTCCCGCAAAAATCATACTTACATACAAAAACATATTCATTATCGTGCTTAATAGCATAAACCAGGTATATTCAATATATGCAAATAATGTCAATGTCGAATTAAGCAGTCCTAAAATAAAAACTATGCTATCTAAAAGAACATGATTTGCATCGGTTAATGAGAGAATTCTCCACAAAACAAAAGATGAAACAAAGAAGCCCAAAATAATAGCAACCCTTTGTTTTAATGAAAGGCTTTTTAAAACAGTGGTTTCTCCCCAGGGACGTGTATTCCAGCGGATAAACGTAAAAACCTGAAAGGGAAGAGATATTAAAAGTGTACTTGCAATTGATGCATAAGTTTGTAGTGAAAATATACAACAGTATATAAAATACAATTTGCCGCACCTAAAAGATGTGAGTATTTGTTTATTCTTGATTGCAATACTGAAACAAATAAAGATATGTATAATGGCAAAATTCGTATAAAAGCTTGCTTAAATATAATAGCAGTTACTGTTATAAAGAATGCTGTTATAAGCAAACCTATTAGTAAAGTTTTATTTTCTTTTAAAAATTTTCTCATATTATTTTTCAAATTTCAATGAAAAGATTTTAGCATCTCTCATTTTAAATCTCAATCTAACTTCCTTACCTGCATATTCAGAAAAGTCTGTCCCGTCAGCAAAACAAACTTTTCGGTCTATATTATTTCCAAAAATTTCGTAGCTTTCTTTTTTGGAAAGCTGGTTTCCGTCTTTATCCAATACATCAACCTTAATATATCCGTAAGGAGAGGTAGCAAAGTTTATATGTAAATCTTTGCCTTCAAATATAAGGGGTTTTGTTACAATGGTTTTTTCTTCGCAATCTGCCATGTAGCATGCAAAACCGTCTTTTCTTATTTCGTAACGATAAAGAGGAGAACTGCATTCTTGAAAATGACCGCCTATTGTATACATGTAATAGGTTTCTCTGCCTGAATCTATAAGGTTATAGGCTGCATAGCAGTCGCCATATATCCAATTGCTTTCAGTTTCATATCCCGGAGTTAAAAAAGCTTCGTTGTATCTGTACCAGTTTTCAGAATCTCGTGAGAACATAAAAACACAGTCGGTAACAGCAATCCCTGAACGCTTTTCATACTTTTCAGATGCTTTTTCTTTTACATCGCGGCTTAAAATTTCTTCTTCATTCTGTGTCCACTCGGGTCTTTCGGTGTACCTTGTTGGGAAAGCCACCCAAATATGCGGTGCCCGCTCGTACTGCAATACATTATTTGTATAAACAGGGTAGTCTTTGCCGTCATAAAATTTAATAGGTTCAGGTTTGCTCCAGTTTTTAAAATCGTCCGAGTACATAACCCGAACATCTCTTATTCCTAACTTTTTATCCACAATGCGCTCATATTCGAATTTATTGATTTTTTCGTCAAACTCTTCGGGAATTAAATGACAATTACGGATATAAGCTATATATTTTTCTCCGTCCCAGTGAGCAGTATTTAATGAGTCAAAACGACCATCCTGAGTCATTAAATGCGACCGTTTAAAATGGTATCCGTCAGGCGAGGTATGGCAATAAAGTCCAAAAACAATATTTCCGTTTTCGTCGGGAACCTTTTCTTCGCCAATAGCCTTATATTTTTCGTCTGGAGGGCAAGCGGGATTTGTATCATAAAAAACAAAATAATTGTCAAGACCATGGTCGATTACTATGTTATTTACCTGAAGCTCGGGGTGGTCAAAAATATTAAGATGAGGTCTTGTCCAGGTTATTCCGTCATTACTTTCTATAACATAAAGGTTTACAGCAGGATTATCCAAATCCTGATTCCAAATTACATAATACATTTTGTAACCTTTATCATCTTTTAAAATGCAAGGAAAGCTTATAGAATAAACTTCTTCACCCTGATCAAAGGTAAAGCAAGTTTCTTTGAATACAGGCTCCATAAGCCTTTGTGTTGCAGTTGTTTTTTCTTCATCTACAAGATAATTGTCCCAAAAAAATTCTCGTTTGTCTTTTAAATCTATTATATTCATCACCAAGCCACCTTTCTTTCTACAGTATACTTCTTTTAAACAATTTTTTCAATACTGTTTTTCGCCATTTTTTAGAATTTTTGGCAAAAATCAATAGAATCCACTTGACTTTTATATTAAATCTTTGATAGACTAATCGATGAAAGTGTGGTGCAAAGAATGTCTGTAATTATAAGTGAATTTAATGTTCACGTTGAAAACCTTTTTTTCAGAACAATTATTGATTCTTTAGGTTTGACTTGCGATGAACAAGTACCAGACATAGAAAAAGAACTGCACAACCATACTTCGGCAGAACTTTTTACCTGCGGAAAAGGCGGAATTATAATAAAAACGCAAGGCGAAACAATAATTTTAAAAGCCGGGGATACGGCAATTATCCCTCCCGGAGTTTTTCATAGAGCAGAACTCTTATCTGAAAGTAGTCAGGGGTACGCAATATCTTTTATGTGTTTTGATAATAAGAATAAAAACCGAACTGACTTATATAAATCCTTTTTGATTTTTTTTGAGAAAAAAGAAATAAAAATATATAAAAATAAATTTGAAATTTTTGAAAAAGTAAGACAAATATTGGAAGAGAGTAAGAAAAGCGACAACTTTTTACCTGCTTTTCATATGCTTGAATTGATTTTAAATCTTCTTTCCAAGGAACACAATGTTATTTTGAAAGAAAAACTTGAGGACACAGGCAAAGTTGATTTAAAAAGAATAATGCATCTTGAAGCACTTATAAATCTTAACTATATGAAAAACTGGACTTCAGATGATTATGCAGAAAATCTTTTTGTAAGCAAACGCACGCTTGACCGCATATCCAAGAAAAGATTCAATGCCTCATTACATCAGACCATTACTCAAAAAAGAATAAAAACGGCTGAAATTTTACTTCTTACAACAAATATGACAATAGAAATGATTTCCTCAAAAGTGGGATTTGGCTCTGTTTCGAGCTTTTACAAAGAATTCGGAAAGATTTGCGGAGTTTCTCCGGCTAAATACAGAAAGAATAATTCAATTTAAAAAGGGAATGTAAAAAAAGTCCAGACCGCAAAAAACAAGGAAATATAAGAAAAATATTTTGCAAATCTAATTTATAAACAGATAAATTAGGTCGAAAAAATCAATTTTTGATTTTTTCTTATAATTTTATGTTTTTTGCTATGAACAAACTTCGCCTCTCGACGTACCTTTGTACGCCTTCGGGTAACCTACAGCAAGGCAAAGCCTTGCTGTAGCTCAGTTTGTCCATTCTGAACATTTTTTCCTATCCCCAAAAAAAGAGCTGTAAAAAATGATTTTTTTACAGCTCTTTTTTTTATTTATTTATAGATTCAATTTCTGCTTCTATTTTAGCAATTCTTTCTCTTATCTGTTTTTTGCTGACAGCTGCCAGGGATGAAAAATTATAGCTTAAAGCTTGTTCCATCTGTTCTATTGCGCCCTCACGGTTTCCCATAGCATACAAAAGCTCGCCATAATTAAAATAGGGTAGCGGCATTGAAAGATTTTTTTTGATAAGTCCTTTATAAAGCTCGCTACTTTTTTCGTATTCGCCCAAATGATAATAGGTAAGAGCTAAATTATCAATTATTGCTTCGCTTGCATTGTCATACTCATAACCCTTAAGGTTGTATTCAAGAGCTCTGTCAAAATCGCCGCTTAAAATAAGAAAATAACCTAAATTTCCGTATATGTTCGAGCTTTCGCCTTCGTCGTGCAACTTCTGCAAAAGTTCTATAGCCTCATCAAGCTTTCCCTTTTTCCATAAAAGGAGAGATTTATTCATATCTGTACGAAGCTGCTGATCGTAGTTAAGCTTCATTTTATAAATTCTGTCAAGAATTTCTTCGGCTTTATCAAATTCGCCCTCGCGCAAACAAACGTATGAAGTATAAATAACATAGTCTGTTTTAGGTTTTGAAAGCTTTATATTCAAAGCCTTAAGCATTATTCCAAGGGCTTTTTTGGGCGTTTTGTTATATATCATTGCACCATACAGCATCATAAAACCTGTCATATTAAAAAACAGAAAACAAATAAAAAGTGCCAAAGCCACTAAAACTGCAGGCATAACAGGGAGCAATTTAAAAACATAAAACATACCCACCAAAGGTAAGATAGATGTAAAAAGTAATTTCATATTAAACTCCTATATGACCTACGGTTCTTGGGAAGGGAAGTACGTCACGGATGTTTGACATACCTGTTATATACATAACTGCACGTTCAAAACCTAAGCCGAAGCCTGCGTGAGGAGTACCGCCGTACTGACGGAGCTTTACATACCAGTCATAATCTTCGGGATTCATACCCATTTCCTTCATTCTGGAAACCAAAACATCGTAACGCTCTTCTCTCTGGCTTCCGCCTATGAGCTCACCAATGCCGGGAACCAAAAGGTCGGTTGCAGCAACAGTTTTTCCGTCATCATTAAGTCGCATATAAAACGCTTTGATTTCTTTGGGGTAATCTGTTACAAAAACAGGCTTGCCGTAAACTTTTTCGGTAAGATATCTTTCGTGTTCTGTTTGTAAATCGCAGCCCCACGAAACAGGGAATTCAAAGTTTTCGTTGTTTTTAGCTAAAATTTCAACTGCCTCTGTGTAGGTAACTCTTGCAAAATCAGCATTTGCAACAGAAGTAAGTCTTTCTATAAGTCCCTTGTCAACAAACTTGTTTAAGAACTCAATATCTTCCTTTGCGTTTTCAAGGCAGTAGGAAATAATATATTTTACCATAGCTTCTGCAAGGTCCATATCGTCAGCCAAATCAGCAAAAGCAATTTCGGGTTCAATCATCCAAAACTCTGCCGCGTGGCGGGGAGTGTTTGAATTTTCGGCACGGAAGGTAGGACCAAAGGTGTAAACCTTGCCAAACGAAAGAGCCATTGCTTCAGCTTCAAGCTGACCGCTAACGGTAAGGCTTGTTTCCTTGCCAAAGAAATCTTCCTTCGGCTCATACTTTGCTTCCATATCGTGAGTTGTAACACGGAACATTTCACCCGCACCTTCACAGTCGCTTGCGGTGATAATGGGTGTGTGAACATACACAAAGCCGTTTTTATTAAAAAATTCGTGAATAGCAAAAGCCGCCATTGAACGTATTCTGAACACAGCCGAGAAAGTATTTGTTCTTGGTCTTAAATAGTCCATTGTACGCAAAAACTCAAAGGTGTGACGTTTTTTCTGCATAGGATAGTCAGGAGGAGCGGCACCTATTAAGGTAACCTCTTTCGCCCTGATTTCAAAAGGCTGGGGAGCATCTGGAGTAACAATAATGCTGCCCGAAACACCAATAGCACTGCCAACATTATATTTTGCAACTTCTGCAAAATTGGGCATTGCTTCGTCAATTACTATCTGAACTGTCTTAAAAAAAGAACCGTCGTTGATTTCAATAAAACCAAAGTTTTTGGAAACACGGATATTGCGGATCCAACCCGAAACAAAAACTTCCTGTTCCTTTAAGTTTTCAAAGTTAGTGTAAAGATCTTTTATAACTGTACGTTTCATTGTAAATAAACATCTCCTTTCTATATATTAAACCATATTCGGCAAAAAAAGTCCATACTTTTTATGAAAATTTTGCTAAACATATTGACTTTATTTGAATAAAAGGATAAAATAATACAGATAACAAAAGGAGGAGTTAATTTTATGGCAAAAAATAAGAAAAAGCTTTCAAAGGCAGAAAAACTGAATATTGAAAATAAGATAGTTGCGGCAACCGCAGTAGCACTCGGTGGCGCAATGGTGCTTATGTTTTTAAATAACTGGGCAAAAAGCGTATACGCAGCAGGAACAATACTTGCAATAAAAATTATAATGTGGCTTGCAGTTGCAGCAGTAGTAGCAGGCGTTGCAGGATACTTTGTTAAAAAGAATAAAAAGTTTTTATATTCAATTCCTTATTCTGCAGCAGTAGCAGTAATTTTTTACCAGATTGTTTACGGAATAGCAGGATATCCCCGTGGAACAGACACACGTTTTATAGTAGCATATATAGTATTGGCAGTATATCTTGTTGCATCGTATGTATACTACGGAATAAAATCATTAGGAAAATAAAGACTACAAAAAGCCTGTCCTTTTATGATATGCACCCCAAAAGTTAGACACTTTTGGAGGTGCATATTTTTTATGGGTAAAACAGGAAGAAAAAACAAAACATACTCGCCAGAATTCAAAATATCTGTTATAATGGATATGCGAGAACACCACCTTGGGTATTGT
>JAZSDN010000084.1:0-15885 GCA_045531205.1 Clostridia bacterium
AAGGCCACCATATACGAGATATGGAAGACAAAAGAGCGTGTACGCAAGATGAAGAGGGAGTGTAAGGCAGTGCCGAAGTACCTTAAGAATCACCTTCGCCGCCTCGATGCCAGTCTCAATAAGATGCGTTCCGTTGCCGTATATTATAAGGAGTACAGCAGTATCGAGAATTTGCAGCTGCTTGGCGAAAGTTACATAAAGCAGATGAAGCGCGACCTTACCCCCAAGACCTTTCAGACCTCAATCCTCTGTCAGCGCATCGGCATATCCAAGGATGGTTTCTACTCCTCCATGCGTGAGGGACATAAATATAACGCATCGAACTTTGAATACCTCGACAGCCTCGGTTATGACTTCTCACCCGATGCTATGGACAGCCGTACCGACAGCGACGTGAACACCCTTGCCCCCATCTGTATAGGCATGGACTATAACGCCAATATCAATTGGATAGTGGCAGGGCAGATAGAAGGTCGCCGTCTTAACATCATCAAATCCTTTTATGTCAAGTTTGAGAGGAAAATCCCGGCACTCGTCGAGGAGTTCTGCAATTACTACACCCGGCACGAAAACAAGACAGTGATATACTATTACGACACCACAGCGCTTGGAGCAAACTACGCCGTCAATGAGCAGGATTTCCGTTGGGTCGTTATCCACGAGTTCGAGAAGCGCGGTTGGCAAGTCAATGATGTATATCTCGGCAATCCAATGCGCCACGACGAGAAATACCTGCTCATCAATCAAGGTTTCGCAGGCAAACAGCGTCTGATGCCCTTCTTCAATCGACAGAATAACGATGACCTGATACTCGCCATTCAGTCGGCAGGTGTCGTGCGTGGTCGCAACGGTTTCCGTAAGGACAAAGGCGGAGAAAAACTTGCCGAAACGGAAGAAGACCTGCTTCAGCACCGCACCGACGGAACAGATGCTTTTGATACGCTCTATATAGGGTGCGAGAAGTTCCCACAGCACGAGGTGGTTGCGTATAATACAAGTGGGGTGATGTGAGTATGGCGATTATATATTATAAGAACTTGATACTCTATTATATGATTTAATCTTGCATCGTGGTACTCGCTAATTATGGCACTTTACAATATAGTTTAAACTTAATTAATTTAGTTTGCATCTATAAAAAACATTTTTGCATTATATTTTAGCAGGTACCTCGCTTTGTTTTCGCTTTACTGCGGAACCATTTTTTGAAATATTTTATTAATTAGCAGGACATCACTAATAATTATTTCTGCATTATATGCATTACTAGATATGTTACAGGGCAGTAGTTCTATATTTACTTCTAAGTAATACAAATTTTCTTCATTTGGTATATTTGAAATATTTACAATTTCACCTGTTTCTATAATTTCATTGTTTAATTTTATGCTAACCTTAGTTCCTTTGTTAATCAATTTCCTTGTTTCGTAATTTACATATCCGAACATTATATTACAGGTTTTTAAATCTTTATTATATGGCTCAAACATAAACAGAATTTCATTTTCTGTAAAGGATGTACCTTTTTTTCGGACTTTGGGAAAGTTTATTATACCATTAATAGGACTTAATATCACATTTGAAAAATTACCATTTAGAGAATTTCTATAAATTATCAAAGTATCATTTTTAGTTACAGAATCTCCGTTACAAATATTTATACAATCTATAATCCCATTAGAGGGCGCATGAATAATAAAATCTAAATTCTCATCAGCAATAGTCAATAAAATATTTCGCCTATCAGGATATTTTATAAAACAACTACAGACAATAATAATAACTACAAACAGCATTAATATTGATGTTCCCCATTTTATAATCCAACCGGTAGGTTTGTCCATTATATCATGTATCTCGTTATTTCTGGAATGGGAAAATCCTTTTAATTTATTACTTTCCATATTCTAATACTTCATGAATTATTTTAGATTCAATTCTATTTGATTCTTAACCAGTTTGTAATAAGTATTTTGTTTATGTATTAATTCTTCATGTGTCCCTTCCTCCGAAACTGTTCCGTTATCCATAACTATGATGTTATCAGCATTGCATACTGTTGAAAGTCGGTGAGCCACAACCACTACAGTCTTGCCTTTATAAAATTCTGTTAAGTTCTCCATTATTATACGTTCGTTTCCTGTATCTAATGAATTTGTTGCTTCATCTAGAAATATAAATTCTGGTGTCTTGTAAACTGCTCTCGCTATGAGAATCCTTTGTTTTTGTCCGGCACTCAATCCGTTACCTTCCATACCTATTTTAGTACTATATCCTAACGGCAAAGATAAAATAAACTCCTCTATATTTGCTACCGTAGTCGCATGTCGTAACTTTTGGGGATCTATATTTTCTTCTCCAACTGCGATGTTATTTGCAATAGTATCAGAAAAAATAAATCCATCCTGCATTACAGAACCGGTCTTACTTCTCCACGTATGAGGATTTATTGCAGAAAGTGGTGTATTACCTATTTTTATAGTTCCAATTGTTGGTTCATAAAAACCTTGTAACAATTTAATAATTGTTGTTTTACCACTTCCACTTGCACCAACTATTGCAGTTACTTTATTCTCTGGAATTGTTAGTGAAACATTTTTTAATGCATAATCTCTGTCTGACCCTGTATAACTGAATGAAACATTTTCTAAATGCAAATCTCTATTCTTTGGTAATTCTGTCAATTTTATATCAATATTCTCCTCTTCATCCACTTGATCGTGAATTTCATTTAATCTTTCAAGGCTTATTTTTGCATCTTGTATAGATTGTGCTAATCCCAAGAACTCACCTATAGGTGAAGAAATCATACCTAATATATATGTTACCGACATCATCATACCAAGTGTCATATCTCCCTCTATTACTGATTTAGCAATAATATACGAGATAATTATCTGTGTTCCTTGAGTAAATACAGTACTTCCAGCCTGTTGTATTTGATTTAATGACAATCCACGTAAACTAATTTTAAATAGTTTCACCTGTATGCGTTCCCATTCCCATCTTTTCTGTTTTTCACAGTTATTCAGTTTTATTTCCTGCATGCCTTGAATTAATTGGATTATATTGCTTTGTTGCCCTGCAGATTGATTGAACCGTCTTATATCAAGTTCACGTCTATAACGCATGAATGATAAAACCCATATTACGTACAATATATTTCCTGTTAAAAAAATTATAAGTACTTTTAAATTATAGATTCCCATTATAATTGAGAAAACTATAAAATTGAAAGACGAGAAAATTATATTTATGGCGTCATTCATTAATAATGATTTAATACGCCCATGATCTCCAATCCTTTGTATTAAATCTCCGGTCATCTTAGTATCAAAGAATGCTAGAGGCAAACGCATAAGTTTTGCTAAAAAATCCGATATTAAAGCAATATTAATACGAGAATTTATATGTAACATAATCCATCCCCGTATAAATTCAACGAATAATTTTGCAATAAATAATGTCATTTGCACAATCAGTACCAATGTGATGAAGTTTATATTTTTCCCATTGATACCAATATCTACCATGGACTGTGTCAATATTGGGAATAGCATTTGTAGTATACTTCCAACAAGCATACCGCAACCAACTTGAAAAAATAATTTTTTATAAGGTGTGAAATACCTTACAAAGTAAAGTAAGTCTCTTTTTGTACTTCTTTGGGGTTCATCGTCTATCTTATCAAAATCGACGCTTGGCTCAAGCAAAAGTGCCGTTCCTTGCTGTTCTCCTGTATTAGCAACAGTGCTCAACCAACATTTCTCAAATGTTTCTTGGTCATATGTAGTTAATCCGCTTGCTGGATCGGAAATATAGAATTTGTAACAACCTTTATTAATTCTTTTTATTTTGTAACATACAACAAAATGATTTTGATTCCAGTGTAAGATACAAGGTAATAATGCCTCTTCTGCCAACTGTTTAAGTGTTATTTTAACTCCATTTGTATGGAACCCAACACTTTCGGCAGCATCACTTATTCCTAATAGCGATACTCCCTCACGTGTTATGTAGCATCTTTTACGAAGCGTACTCAATGTGTAATGCTTCTTATAATATTCTGCTATCATTTTGATGCATACTGGACCACAATCCATAATTTCTAATTGGAGATGTTTTGGAAATGTCATTTGTTATTTTATGAATTTTTTAAACAGGTCTGAAAAAAACAAGCGTATGAATAAATCTGAAATCACATTATTATTTTTTAGTTCTTGCAGGATTTCATTAAGTTTTAGATATAAGTCTTTATATGGTATTACTTTTTCTATTAGATAGTTATATATTTCATTCTGTATTTTTGTTGCTGTTTCTTTTTGCTTAAGCATATTTTGCATACTTATACTGCTGTCATGTATTCTATACTTTATCAAGGGCTCTTTTATTGCGTATATTGTTCCACCATTCATTGCGATATCGCTCCACATTTTATAATCTTCTGCATATGGATATTCACTTTTATACTTAATTCCCAAGTTCCTTAAGAATGATGTTCTTATCATTACTGTTGAATGAGGTATAAAATTTCCACAGAAAAGTCTTAATATAAAATCATCTACATAATTTTCCACCCACATGTCTCTGCGTTCATCTGTGCCAATGATCAACCTGTTAGAACAACAAAGTGACAAACTCTTATCTTTTTCTAGTATCTCTACTTGCTTTTGAATACGATTCGGTAACATTATATCATCAGCATCCATTCTTGCTATATAATCCCCATTACAGAACTTTAATAGAGTGTTACAAGTTCGTATATAATTATGCTCACACTTTATTATGCGGATCTTCGGATTGTCATATTGTTTACAAATATCAATACTATTATCTGTAGATGCATCGTCACCTATTATTAATTCAAAGTTTTGATAGGTTTGTGCTAAAATACTATCTATACAATCCTTTATATATTCTTTCGCATTATAAACAGGCAGAATGATACTTACTTTTGCATCCTTCATATTCTATACTTTAACTATTTTATTTTACTCTTTTCACTCCAATTTATCCTATAACCAATGTGCAACATAACATATCTTTGCAAGTGGTTGTTCCATGTATCATAGCGCCCATCGCTATCAATAACAGTCTTTATCCCCTTTTCGCGTGCAAGAATATCGTGCGCCTCAATTTTTACACTTAATCTGTTTTTTAGGAAATGTCGGCTCAATGAAGCATCCCAAACAGGGTATGTTTTGTTTAGTTCTTTCGCATAATAACCCCTGTAATCTTCCACATTAATGTTTGATGATAGTTCAAATCCATAAGGCATTTTCCATGTAATCTCGGCTGCTATGTCTGTTTTGTAGTAATCGTCATCATATCCACCGCTACTTATGTCGTTATAGCGCGTACTCCATGATAAGGATGTACGCAAGTTGCTATTTGGCGTATATCGCAGGGTTATTTTAGGTGCAATAAACTTATTTCTAATCATTTCATATTGCATATTAGTCTCCTCACTCGTTGCAAATCCAGCATATTGTGAATACCCCCCTCTTACAGATGTTGCGAGATAAATATTCCTGTCTTTATCCAAAGGTGTTGAGAATAATATTTGACTTGATACTGAATGTGTCTTTGAAGTGTTTACAGGTTTATATATGCGTTTACCCATAGTCTTATCATAAATAGAATAGTTCACTATATCATTGTCGGTGTGCAGCCAATTAGCATTCCATGTAATAGAACGTTTACTCTTTTTCCAATTGTAGTTATATCTTAACTCAATATTATGTGTATATTCATTTTTGAGTTCCGGATTTCCGATGAAAAGGTTCAAGGGGTCGCGAGTGTTGTTTAATGGTAAAAGCCATGTCATTTCAGGCATAGTTGGTGTTCCATTATAATCTAATACCCATTTACTTGTACTTCCACTTTTGTCATTTTGGCAAGGATAATACTCTAATGAGGTATGAGACGAGAATAAGAAATTATCTTTTTTTACATTGTTCATATATTCCATCTTCTCATAATCAAGAGAATGTGAATTGTATGCACCTTCTGCCATTAACGCTATTTTATAATATCTGTTGTTACGCGCTTTTCCTTTGTGAGATAACTTTAATCCGAATGATAGGATGTTGTTCGTAATCCAACTATAATAACTATTCTCATTGTCAATGCACTGTGCAAGCACTTCATGCGATGGTATAAAATCTAAATCGTTCATCCCCTCTAACCAATTCTCAATTCTATCAAGTCGATATTCGGGATGAGACTCTTTACCCTCAATACGTTTATATTGCAAATAGGGTGTAATTTGTCCGTTATTACTTTCTGTATCTAAGTATTTGAAAATGTACTCAGCATTTACATCGAGGTTGGTCATTCTATCCCGGCAACTGTTGTAGCGATGCTGTTTTTCGCTTTGTGTTTTATCTTGTTTGTATGATAATGCGTATATCTCTGTACCATTGTTCTTTTCGATGTCGTAAATAAGGTTTGCCTTTATATTAATCACATTGTCATCTATGGCGTATGTAGCGAGGGCTCCAATGTTATGGTTAATAGCGCATTCATCTTCTTTAAGAGGGTTCATCAATGTGTATAAAAGTTTACTCTCTTCCTTACGGCTTTCTATATCAAATATACTATCTACAGACATATTATACCATTCGTCGTTCTCATGTTGAAAATAAGATACACTCTTATTGTTGCCAAATGTTTTTATGTCATCATATTTGAAATTATAACTGATTTCGTATCGTTGATGTCTTAACGGACGTAAAGTAACGGCACCAAAAGCATTTATGAATGTTTCTTCCCCGTTTATGCGATTGACACTGCGTTGTATTAAATTATTAGGTGTTAGGAACTTTTCTGCATTTTTCCAACTCTCCATTTCATCATCTGTGTGCGAAACATCAATGTTGCTGCGAAAACGGAAAGCCTTGTTAGGTTCTATGTAATAATTGATACTAGCCGATTTGTATTTTCTATCCCCGCTTGATACTCTATCTACAATTCTGCCAATTTCTGTTTGTTTTCGTTTCATATTCAAATTATTTATATCTGAATGAAACGTAAACATTTGCCTATCATCCACACGCATAATGTATGACAAAAGAGCATATCTTTCGTTTGTTCCACCTCCTGCATCTGCTTGAAACAGCCATGTACCTACATATTCTCGTTTTAATTTCACATCCATGACATATTCATTGTCGTGCATATCCTTTCCTGTAAGTTCACTGAGTTCAGAACTCCTTTCGTACACTTTAACCTTGTCTACAATGTATGCAGGCAGGTTATCTAGTGCAGCAGCAATGTTTCCGTTGAAAAAATTTTTTCCATTCAACAATAAGTTGTCTACATACTTCCCGTTTACATAAATGCGTCCATCTATAAATTCGGTGCCGGGCATTTGCTCTATTAACTTTCGCAATGATTCGCTTTGAGAAACATTAAAGGCATCAGCATTATAAACAATGGTGTCTCCTTTATATACCATTTTTACTTTAGTTGCCGTTACGACTACTTCATCTAGAATTTGTTGTTTTGGTTCCGGATGAAGATAAATGCTGCCTGCATCGAAATTCTTAATGCTCCTCAGTTCATCTGCCTTTATATGTTGCACGTAAGGTAGGTAACCCAAAGCATTTATTATAAGTTTGTAATCCTGTATCTCTTTTATTGATAATTTAAATATAGCCCCACTGTATTTGTCTATAGAATACGATTCTGAATTTTCATAAACATCTTTACGCACTATGAGTTTGCTGCTATCTGATACTACTACGTTGCCATTAGCATCTAACAATTCCACATTTGCGTTTGCAACCCCTTCCATAGTGAAACAGTTGCTTATGTCTCCAAATATTAAAATGTTTTTTTGTGAATATGAAGGCAAACTTATAATTATAAATACTATGGTGAATATCAATATCTTTTTCATAAGTCATTGTTTAAAATAATTATAAAAATATCAGAATACGCATTAGAGGGCTGACTCAAAATAAATTTAAACCTCATTGGAGATTTTATTTACCCTCAATATGCTGGAAAAATAAACCTCTAATTTGTATTTTGAGTCAGCCTCTTTTTGTTTTAAAGTTCACTTATTGGTCCGGAACTTTCGTGTCCATTACATTTTTTTCTTAAGTACAAAGTTTCCCCAATACATGTTACAGTATCGCCTGAAGCAGTACAACGTCCCATACAATCGGTTATTTCTACTCTATCTAGGTAATCATCGTCCTTACATGTTACCGAACAACTGCTGGTATAATTCGCATTAGTAGCGCTTCCTCCAAATACCATTTTCATTTCGTCATTTGTAAGTTCTGTAGCCTCGTTTAAGATTACTCGTTTAATTGTTTTCATTGTTTGTTTTTTTAAAAGTTTTACTTATGGCTACAATGTAGCCGTTGATTTATTTTTCGTTGCAACTGAAAAATCATTTAATTAAATGATGACATTAGTTTTGAATAGTTTGCCATCATTCTTTCATAACTATATTTATCTTGTAAGTCTTTCTTACAGTTTTCTTTAAGTCTTGCTTTTGTTTCTTCACCCAAATTTAGAACTATTTTTAATCCTTCAATAATGTTATCTGTTAATTCATTTTCCATATTATCACTATTGTGAGGTATATGTATCACTATGGCATTTTTATAATTTTTGAACATATCTCTGAGCCCTAATCCGTCTGTTGTCAGAATTAAACCAATTTTTTTCATCATCTCTAAGCAAGTAAAACTACATTGTTCTGTATATGATGGATGAACGCCAATATCTGCAACAGCATACCATAAGTTCATCAATTCCTGTGAAATCAATCCTGTAAATGTTATTTTAGTTATAGAATTTGTTGCAAACTTAACTATTTCTTCTTGTTGATGCATTTCTCCGGCAATGACCAAACGAGCTTTAGGGAAAAAGAAAGAAATAGAATTAAAAGCCTTTACAAGTTCAAATATCCCCTTTGCTCTTACTATTCGTCCTGCATAAAATAAAATAGTTTCATCTTTATCAATATTTAGTATTCTTCTTGCATCATTCCTATTTATGATGTTTTCACTTTTTTTATTGGTTTGTAATGCATTGGGGATTAAATGAATTTTATCTTTTTCTATATTATACACATTTTGTAAAAGATTGTATGTCGATTCTGATAAACAGACAACAGCATCCACAAGCTTATACATACGTTTTTCTTCAGAAAAGTACTTTCTTATGAACCTAATATTTTTTCTGAATTCTTTTTTTACTGGTACCCTATTTAAAATATCAATCAATGCTTTTTCATTACCTAACAGCGGCGCAGTCCACCCTTGATCGTGTATCGTGAATACAATTTTTGATTTCGGGAAATATCTCTTAAGCGCTTTTAGGAAATCCACACATGGTGAATGATTAACAAAGAAAATATTATCTTTATTATCTGTTATATATTGTTTCAGTACAGCAAAACTTAAATTCCCTATTTTTAGGAATGCTCCTCTTCCACAGAAAGGGACACAATATACCTTAACACTTTCATAATATTTCAGCACAAATTTATCACTTTCATCGTTGTAAGAAATTAGATTTACTTCAGTATTCTCATTTTTACAACAATTGATTATTTGTTTCATATATGTCCCTATTCCATTCTGTTTTGAACTTATATGCTCATCTATTATATAAATGTGTTTCATTATTTATTTAGTTTAAGTTCTATCCAACCTGCAATACCGGAATATAGTGTTAGGTCTTTCCTATTATTGATTGCATTTTTGTTTATAAACCTTTCTAATTCCATAATATACACTTCTGTTTTTCCGGCAATACATTCAAGCAAATTCGCATAAAGCGTTTCCAATTCGGAATCTTTTGTATTTGCTTTTATCGCTTTTTCCGTTGCGAATACTAAAGATTGTACAAATGCGAAATCAAAAACTTTCTTTTTTGCTATATTCGCACCTTGTAAATGCGCTATTGCATAATGTAAATACCCTTTTAACCCGTCAAATAAGTTGTAATTCTCACATCGCGAAAAATCTATGTTCATGATTTGTTTATCTATATCCAGTAATATATCAGCACCACATCCTTTCATATATTTATTTTGGATAAGATATTCAATACCCCAACCTATTCCAGACAAGCCCGATGCAAATTCTGTTTTTGTCGTTTTTGATATGCGCTTTAATATATTTTCTATTAGGAAATCAACTGATTTCTCTATATACCGACATTTGCGAACTCTTGAATAATGCATTAGAACAAGCGCAATACCAGTTCCCCCATTTAATAATCCTATGGCTGACGGTATATCGTGCGAATGCAGTATCAAGTGATTTAAATATTCTTCTTCTTTAGGAAATTTAGTAGATTCCATAATTCTTCTATTAAAGCCCATTGTTTATTATATATATAATGTCGTCAAGGTTATACGCTTCTGGTAGTTTCTTTCCATTAAATAGCAGTGTCGGTGTTGCATTAAAACCACTTATTCGTTTCCAATTTTCGTGATGTCTAAACTCTTCTTCTATATTTTTATCATTTATTTCTAATTCTTTATCAAAGAATTTTTCTTTTTGATTTTTTCCTCCGGAGTACCATTCTGTTAATAAATTCCAGGTCTTTTCTTTTCCATATTTTAAATATGCTGCGATAAACAACCTATTAATATTACTTAGATCCTCTGAAAAATAAGTAAATATATATTGTATTTTGCACCCTGAGTTTAATAGACTTGAGATTCTTTCATGCATTTTTGCACATGGATTACAATATGGATTACTGAATATTGTCAAAGTATAATTGGCATCTTCATTCCCGAAAACAATTTTTGAGGTATTGGTACTTATATCATATAATTCTTGCGATTCAAATAATTTATCAATAATTTCTTTTTGATATTTAAGTAATGTTAGTTTTGCTTTCCAATCCTTTGCACTTAATGCCTCTTTTATTATATCTATAATTTTATGAACAAGCAAGACTGTAATTAGATACATTATAGGAGGAACTATTGCTTGTAAATTAACTTCTTGAATTGAACTATCTAATATTGATATTATGACTTGTAGAAAAAGGATAATTTGTACTATTAAACATAAACTGCACCAATTTTTTGCCTTATACTTTTGATACCAGATACTCCAAATAATATAAGGTGATACTATTATTGAAATTATAGGCAAATATTCGTATATGTGATTTGGAAATAATAAGATTATAATCAAATTTACAGTAAAATACGATAATCCTATTTCTCCCCACCCATATCTATTTAGAAACTTAGCAATAGGCATTTCTAAAATATCATTACAACTACTTTTCTTAAAAAGATTACAGATTCTATCTGTCGCTTTATTTTCAATATTTAAACTTTTCCCGATTATTAGGCTACAGATATAAATTCCAATTAAGTCAAGTCCACCTCGAAGAATATTCAAAATATCATATTCTGAACTTTTATGTATATAAAGATATGTAGATAAGAGTATTAAACCTGAAATTACTATTATCCATTCTGTAATATCAAGTTTCATTTTTTTTATGTGCTCCTTATAGTTTGGTTCTATTGATTGCTTTTGAGGGTATGATAATAACACTTTACCTGAGAACGATTCATAAAACCTTTCTGTTGCAACTGTTATTATTTCTCCGTACCAATCAAAAACTACTTGTTTCTCATTTATACTTTTTACTATAACCAAATCATTTGAGACTTCTGATATAAACGGAGTTTCTAATTTTAATAATTCTTTTTTATCCGATAATTGGTATGCTTTACTATTTACTTGATAACTAGATAGCATTTGTTTCATGCCATACATTGTATATCTATAAGGATGCTCATTATAAAGTTTATTTGCATATTGTGTATGCCTAATCTTTAGATGTGATAATAGTCGTTTGAACAAAGTATCCATTATATCATGTTTTTATCTTAAACTTGTAATCCCATTTATGAGAAGATGTTACTCACTCAACATAAAAATATCCTTGAAAGAAGTTTCCTTCAAAATCCAGCACGATTCTGTACACTCCACTTAAGACCTGCAAAAGTGATATTGTTATCTCCACACCTTTAGGTAATATTATTTCACCTTGTTGTGATACTAGGTTTGTTTCATCTACTATATAATAATTTACAGACTCAAAAGTTACGTTTTGACTTGTTATTGACAGAGTAGTACTAGTGTTATCATATAGCACCAATGGCAATATGGCTGCTATATCTAAATCTCTTTTTGGCAACTCATCTGTTGAAATAAAATCATCTCCCTCATTGTTTTCTAATTCTATCTGAACTGTACCTTCTGATTGTGCACAAACAGTTGTTCCAAGTATAAGCAATAGAAATAAGATAAAGAGGCGACATAATGACGTTATATAAACGCCAGCTCTCCCGTTAGCAGTTTTGGTATATACAACACCACACCTCATACCATTAATTGTTTTTTTCATATCATTTGCGTTTTTTGTTTTTGCAAATGTAAAGCTGTGTCAATTAGCCACAAAGAGATTTATGTCCGACATTGCCCGAATAATTTTAAATAATCGCCCCCCCCATTTTTAACACACTGTTACACAACGTGTTAGCACATTGGCTTCTTTTAAGGATAATAATATGTTAATTTGCAATATCGGACATATTCGGACATAAAATCTCTATATAGCTCGTTTTTTTGAATTATTTTTGCTTTGTCAATACCTAGTACATACCAAATGAAACACCTTATTAAATTTGCTATTTTTATTATTTTGCTTAACGCATCGTGCACCAAAGATTGTAATGAAGGGCTTATATACAAGTTGAATGAGATAAAAGCGATGGGAGATACGTTGCCCCAAAAAGCAATGGAACAACTTGATTCGCTAAGACCATTATTCAAAAACGAGCCTGAGTATTTGCAAAATAGATTATCATTACTTGACATCAGACTACGTGACAAAGCATTTATAAAGCATACTTCTTCTATAAGTATAAAAGAATTATGTAGCTACTTTGAAAAAGAAGGAACTGTAGAAGATATACAAGAAGCATACTATTATATGGGTAGTGTATACCGTGACCTCAATGATTATCCTCGGGCTATAACGTATTTCTTGAAGTCCGCTGAAATTGCCGAAACAAAAAAAAATATAGATAGTTCTTTGTGGGAAAACGCATACTCTCAGTTGTCTTATTTATATAAGGTGCAATTCAATTATACAGAAGCGCTTAATATGTCACTTAAACAGCTTTCTGTCGCAGAAGCAACCGGAACAATAAATGAAAGAACATATGCGAATGTTGCTAGTTGTTATTTTAAAGTTAATGACACACTTAATACAGTGAAATATTATGATTACATTCTGAAAGGTAAGAATAAAATCACAAGCAACAATCACGATATACTTGCAAAAGCTATGGGAGATTATACAGTGCTGGGTTATAAAGAAGAAGCATCTTTATGTTATTCTTTATTAAAAGAGAATCCTAATAAAAAATTCCCACCGAATTATTTAATAAGTCTTGCCATTTATTACGAGCGTTTTGTATCTGCCGACAGTGCAGCTGTTGCAATGGTAGAACTATACGCAAACTCCAACAGTATTGAGTCAAAATATGATGCCGCACGTTGGCTGACAAGATATTATACTAAGAAAGGAGATAAAGACAAAGCCGTTGAATATGCAATTAAATTTATTGATGCCAATGAGGCTGTAATTGACAAAAGAACTCTTGAACACACAACAAATGCAAAGAATTTCTTTCAGTACAGGCGCGAAAAAGAGGAGGAGATGGCTATTATAGAGAAAGCCACAAAAGCAAGGTACTATCTTCTATTCGGTTTCTTAACATTCATTATTATAATACTTGCCATAACACTTCATCATTATATCCAAAAAAAGCGTATGCTGGATACTATCTTTCAAAAGGAGAATAAGATAAAGGAATCTAAGTTGTTTATACAAATGAAAGAAAAAGAGATTGAAGAAGAAAAAAAACTCATTATACAGAAAGAAAAAGATTTAGAATCGATTTGCATAGCCAAGTCCAAACTTGCCAAACAATTGGAAGAGGCTGAGAATGATTTCAAAATGCTAATTGCACAGAACCGGGAGTTAACAAGACTGACAATTATGAACAACATCTCTGGTGATGCCAAAGAGATCATTGAGAAAGTGAAAAAGGCCTCCAAAGGCAAATATCATCTTAATGATGAGGAATGGAAAGAATTACTTGGAGCAATAGACAAGCTATACCCGGAATTTACATATGAGATACAAGCTAAATTCAAAAGAATAAGTGAACCGGTATTAAGAGTATGCTATCTTCTGAAGATTGGTATGTCTGCTCCACAGGTGGTCAATTTGACAGGTTATCCACGTCAAACAGTATTTGACAGAATTAAGCGAATTGAGAAAGTTATTAATATTGATAATATCAGATTTTCTTCACATACTGCTCCTCAACAATAAGAGATGACTAGCTTTTGCTAAATTCTTCACGCTATTGAAACAAGCCGCCTTGGAGTAAACTTCCCTCTTTTAATATATAACAGCCTGTCCCGTCCTGAAATAGCGTTACACAAAAACGAGTAAATCTATGGAAGAAAAGAGTAAAAGCTTGTATGTCAAGCATACGCGGCGAGACTATCCGATGAGTTTCAAGTTGGCGGTAGTCCGAGAAGTAGAAAGTGGCGCGATCACAAACAATGGAGCAATGCGCAAATATGGCATTCAAGGTCATACAACAATTAATGAATGGCGCAGAAAATTTGGTAACTTTGAGGTCGGAAATACAGTTACTACAAATTTTATGAAGAGTCCACAACAAAAGATTGCAGAATTGGAGCAGAAAGTCCGTTTATTAGAACGCCAAAATGCCTTTCTGCAACAAGAACTGGAAGATGCAACCGACAAAGCTGGTATACTCGATAAAATCATCGAGATAGCCGAGGAAGAGTTACACCTGCCGATACGAAAAAAATTACCACCCGAGCAGTCGAAAGGTACTCCAAAGAGCAAGCGAAACCGATAAGTGTTCTTTGCCGACTGGTCGGGGTATCACGTCAGAAGTACTATCGAGATAGGTGGAAGATAGATGATATGCAGTATAAAGCTGCCGAGGTAGTGTCACTTGTGATGGGTATCAGGCGACTTATGCCACGCATAGGCACACGCAAACTGTATCACCTATTGGAAAAGCCTCTCATCGCTTTGGGTGTAGGACGAGATAAACTCTTTGATGTGCTACGAGCAAACAATATGCTAATAGTGCCAAAGCGTCAATATCGTCAGACGACCAATTCGAAGCATATGTTTCATAAACACAAGAATTTAGTATTGGATAGAATCCCTACTCGCCCAGAAGAGATATGGGTGTCGGACATAACCTATGTGGGAGGACGAGATAAACACTCATATTTGGCATTGGTTACCGATGCCTACTCAAAGAAGATTGTGGGCTATGACCTCTCGGAGTCTCTTTCGGCAGATAGTGCAGTGAGAGCTTTACGAATGGCGTGCCGAGATAGAATGTATAGGGAGCAGCCACTGATACATCACTCGGATAGAGGTATCCAATACTGCTGTGATGAGTACCAACGCCAGCTAAAAAAGTTTGGTATTATGGTAAGTATGACCGAGAGTTACGATCCATACGCCAATGCTGTGGCGGAGAGGGTAAATGCAACTATAAAACAGGAGTTTTTATTGGAGGAATTGGAGTGTGATTTAGGTATGCAGCAGCGGATAGTAGCTCAAAGTGTGGCGATATATAATGAACTGCGACCACACTTATCGTGCGGCATGCTTACGCCCGATGAGATGCATCGCCAATGCAAGAAAGAGATTGTAACTTACAGAACGAAAAATGACAACACGGCGCGCCGTGTTGTCATTTAGAAAACTTTAATTATTTTTGTGTCAAATCCTGTAACACTTTTTTAG
>JAZSDN010000011.1:0-25356 GCA_045531205.1 Clostridia bacterium
GGGCAACAATGTGATATAATTTTTACCATGAGATCTTGTTCTCCTTTCTCTGATTTTCAGGGAGGTAATTGGTTTTGTGGTGAAACTATTATACCATAAGGAGTTCAAGGTCTCAATTTTCATTTAACTTAACAAAACGTACTAAAAACAAAGGAGAAAGAAAATGAAAAAAGCATTATGTATTTTATTTACATTATGTCTTTTAATCAGTTCTTTTGTTCCTGTAAGTGCCGACAGCAGAGATTTTTTAACAAGGCTGATAAATGACTGGCAAGGTGATTCTGACTATGTAAAAATAGTTGAAAACTGGTTTTTAGAAAACCGTAATATGACAGAAGACCAGATGTGGGAATACCTTTCGGATACCGATTATATTATTCCCATTAAAGAAGTAACCTTTGAAGATACAAAAGGACAACCCTGCGAAGATGCGGTTGCCCTTTTGGGAAAGCTTGGCATAGTAACAGGCAGAGAGGAAGGAAAATATTTCCCCGATGCATCACTTACCCGTGCCGAAATGGTTACAATTCTTTTAAGAGTTTTCGGTCAGGAAGAATATAACGGCACCTTTAAATTTGACGACGTAACGGATGCTCACTGGGCATTTAAAAATATAATGATGGCTTACGGAATGGGTATAGTAAACGGAACAAGCGAAACCACCTTTTCCCCCGATCTTGCCTTAACTTACGAACAAGCAGTTAAAATGCTTGTATCGGCATTTGGATATGATACTGATGCAGTTTCCCTTGGCGGGTGGCCAGAAGGCTACATAGCACAGGCAGAAAAAATGGGATTTTTGGGTACAACAAAGCCCGAAAATACTGCAGGAGAAATAAACCGTGGCACAATGGCACAACTTCTTTATAACGCAATAGATACAAAAGAATTTGCCGTTGACCATGAAGACCCTTACAGAGAAAAAATATATTTCTTTAATTCAGAAGAAAGCGACTCAATCTCAAATAAAACATATATAAGAAATACTGATGGAACACCCATGGCTGAAAGCGTTGCTCCCTGGGACACTCTTTCGGTTATAAAAAGCAAATTTGACGGCAAAATAATTTCTGCCGCACGCCAGCAGTATGTGGGCGGCGACTGGGAATATGTAAGAGATTCATATAAATGGATTCAAAACGAAAAGGTAAGAGGTATGTACTATACTCTGCCTTCCTATACGATAAATCCCGAACAGCTTTACCAAAAAGCTTTTGATTATGGCATTAACACAGCTATATGCAACTTAAATCCAAGCGACAGCTATAAAGACTATGCTTCTTTTGATGAACAGCTTATTTTAACAGCAGAGCAGAAAAAGAAATATGGTGACGATACACATTTATTTATAAAAATAAATTTCGGTTCAGGTTTTAATAATAACACAGCATATGGTGCTTTTGTTTCGGGCAACGAAACGATTTATACAAGTACACCCTGCCCTCTTTCAGAGGAATACTGGGAAAGACAGTTAATTCAGCGTTTTGCTCTTTGTGCACTCCACCCTGCAGTTGATGGGGTAGTGCTTGACGTTGAAATGTACGGAGCCGACTCCTCAACCTATATGGGTCCCTGTTTCTGCGACCATTGCTACAATATGTTTTTAAAAGAACGCGGATATACCGAAAACAAAAAGCTTGAAAACGAAATTTCTACTGCAAGAAAAGAAACAGTATCGGCACAGGGAGTTATGGAAGAATATGTCTGGTGGCAGGAAAAAGCCATTATACGTATGCTCCAGAAATATGAACGTGCCCTTCACGAAATAAATCCCGACCTTATAATTGCAAATATGCCGGGTTATGATACATTAAACGGCATTACCCGAGGCTTTGGTACTCCAAAAATGCCAATGCTTATTTTAGACGAAGCAACCTATTCTGGAATATTTTTAACACCTGCACAGCATTATCAGGACTTTAAAGATTCAGGCTACCCCTCAAGGACTGTTTCGGGCTTATGGAGCGACCCTGTTCCTCCCAATGAATTTGATAAAAAGATGGGAGAAGGTGCATATTTAACTGACGGTTACTGGGTATATGCTGGTCAGTATTTTCTTGAAAACGCAGAATATACCTTTTCCGGTGGAGATGAAAGAACCCCTGAAGCTTATTTTGAAGCACTCAAAAGAGGAACAAAAATAATTGACGATTATCTTGAAAAAGGCATAGAGCCAAAGGTTGAAGAATACGAAATTTTAAAATATTCAGTAAAGCGTGTAAACGGAAAGCCTGCAGAATCTGACTGGAAAAACGCACCCTACACGCAGGATTATCATTTTTACCGCACTCCAAGACCCGAGCCAAAGCTTATAGGCACCCGTGCACAAATGCTTTGGGATGGAAAAAATCTTTACGCCAAGGTTCGTTGCGACGATAAGGAAATGGCAGATTTGCCTGAACCTAAAAAAGGCGGTAGAGATGTATGGAGCTGGGAAGACGAAGACGTTGCAGAGCTTTTCTGGTCGTATGTTGATGAGGTAAACGGAATGCACATTGCAATAAGCAGAGGAGGAAATATTTATGACTCGTTTGTATGTGCAATAGGAGTGCAGAAAACTGCCTTTGATTATGATATAGAATATGAATATTCCGAGGATGCAGATGGATGGACAATGCTTATGAAGATTCCTCTTTCTACCGACGGAATAAAATATCCCAAAGAGGGAGAAACAATAAAACTTCTGCTTGGCAGAGCAAGAACCAAAGAATCCGAAAAGGGCAACTGGTGCTGGGCAACGGTTGAAAGTTCGTACCTTTCGCATATAGGACTTTGGGGAGATGTTACTTTAGAATAGTAAAGGAGAAATAAAAATGAAAAAATTATTAGCATTACTCGTAGTCTTTGTTTTAATTTTCTCGCTTTGTGCGTGTTCAAAGCCACAGGAAAAAACAGAGACTGAACAGAACACAGTAACAGAAGCAGACCCGGGCAAAACCGCAGAAGGTGACGATATTCCCACCGATAAAAATATGCCCGACGAGGAAGTTCCCGAGAAAGCTGAAAAAGAGCCAGAAAAAGAAAAACTCCGCTCAACAAAGTATATCGAAATTATAAGAAGTAAAAAGTATACTTTAAAGGCAAGAGTTTTAGAAAACGGACAAGCATCAACAATGACAACAAGCGTAAACGGAGCCGATAAGGCAATGGATGCAAACCTTGCCGACGGCACACGTGCCACCTTAATATCAAAGGGCGGAAAAAATTATATAGTTGACTACGAAAATCAGATAGTTATGGTAACAAAAGCAGATGTAGCAACAAGCGCAAGCGGACTTCCTGCCGAAAATCTTAATGACGAAGGGCTTACCTATTACTCAAAGGGCACAGGCACCTTTGCAGGAAAATCCCACGAGTATGAGCTTTATAAATCAAGCAATGGCGATGTAATTAAATTTTTCTATGACGGCAATAAGCTTATAGGAATGGAAACCCCTGCCGAAGACGGAAGCGATAACACACTTGAAATTCAGGAGCTTTCCGCAGGCTTTGACGCAAAAAGCTTTGAGCTTCCTGCAAACTATCCGCAATTTGACCTCTCACAGGCAGAATAAAAATATAAGTGCAGAGGAAAACTCTGCACTCTTTTTAAGGAGATAACAAAATGATTTCAGAAAAAATGAAAGCAATGGTAAGCGGAAGCTCGCTTATCCGTGCAATGTTTGAAGAAGGCGCCAAAATGGCAAAAGAATTCGGGGCAGAAAACGTTTATGATTTCAGCCTTGGCAACCCTAACGTTCCCGCACCCGATGCGGTAGGCAAAAGTATAATAAATATACTCCAGAATGACGACAGTGTAGAAACTCACGGTTATATGAGCAACGCAGGCTACCCCGATGTACGCCAGAAAATTGCCGAAAACATAAATGAAAAAGAAGGCACAAATTTCAGCTTCAACAATATTTTAATGACAGTAGGTGCCGCAGGCGGACTTAATGTAATATTAAAAACACTTTTAAACCCCGGGGATGAAGTAGTTGTTTTTGCTCCCTATTTTGGCGAATATAAAAACTACGTTTCAAATTACGACGGAGTTTTAAAGGTTTGCCCGCCCGATACAAAAACCTTTATGCCAAACCTTTTTGCACTTGAAGGTGTAATAACACAAAAGACAAAAGCAGTTATTATAAATTCGCCCAATAACCCCACAGGCGTTATTTATCCCGAAAGTGTTATAAAAGAGCTTTCAGCCCTTTTGCTTAAAAAAGAAAAAGAACTTTCGACCTCAATATACTTAATTTCCGACGAGCCATATCGTGAGCTTGTATATGGAGAACAAAAGGTGCCCTACCTTACAAAATATTATCATAACACTATAGTTGGATATTCTTACTCAAAAAGCTTATCCTTACCTGGCGAAAGAATAGGCTACCTTGTACTGCCCGATTCTCTGGATGACGCAGAGGATATTATGGCAGCAGCCTCCGTTGCAACAAGAATTTTAGGCTTTGTAAATGCCCCCTCTCTTATGCAAAAAGCTGTTGCAGAATGTCTTACAGAAAAAACAGACATAGCATATTACGACCGCAACCGCAAGCTTTTGTACGAAACACTTACATCCTACGGCTTTGAATGTGTAAACCCCGACGGTGCATTTTATCTCTTTGTAAAATCGCCTATAGAAGACGAGCTTGCATTTGCAAACGCTGCAAAAAAATATAATCTGCTTTTAGTTGCAGGAAGAGCCTTTGCCTGCGAAGGCTATATAAGAATTGCATACTGCGTTTCTTACGAAACCATACAGCGTTCACTCCCCGCATTTAAAAAACTTGCAGAAGAATTTTCGCTTTCATAAAAACTTCCCCTGACCTTGTAAGGTCAGGGGTTTTGTATACGCCTTGACAAAATGATGGAAAATGTGTATAATGAAGTGTAAAGGTTACACCATAAAATATTATGAAAGGAAAAAATCGGCCTAAAATAAAGCGCCCGGACCTGCATTTGTGGTGTTGCAGGTTGACGAGGACAAGGGTTATCGAAAGATTCGGCGGATGCCCTTGCGGCAGGCATGTCGTAAGATATCGGCAAAAACACAAAGCAATTTGTGAACAAAAACCGTATATCCATGCAATAAAAATAAATATTAAGCATAAGTTAAATGGGGCTGCCATAATGCAGCGACCATTTGCTGCATTATGGCCCACCATTAAAAAGGAGATAAATTATATGTGTGGAATTGTTGGTTACATAGGAAGCCGTAATGCAACAGATATTTTAATAAAAGGACTTGAAAGCCTCGAGTACAGGGGCTATGATTCGGCAGGCATTGCGGTATGCGCCGATAAAAAGATAGAAATATATAAAGAAAAAGGAAGAATAGAAAACTTAAAACAGGCTATAAAAAATAATTTCCCAAAGGGTAATGCAGGAATAGGGCATACAAGATGGGCTACACACGGGGAGCCGTCGCGTATAAATTCCCATCCTCACCAGAATCGTTTGGGGGATATTGCCGTAGTTCACAATGGAATAATTGAAAATCATGAAGAAATAAAAGCCTTTTTGCAAAAAGAGGGCTATACCTTTGTGTCGCAAACCGATACAGAGGTTATTCCGCATTTAATTGATTTTTATTATAAGGACGATTTACTTTTTGCAGTAAAAAAGGCAGTATCGCATCTTCGCGGGAGCTATGCTCTCGGTGTTATGAGCGAGCGTGAAACAGGCAAAATTATAGCAGTAAGAAAAGACAGCCCGTTAATTGTAGGGATAGGCAACGGCGAAAATTTTATTGCCTCGGATATCCCTGCCATATTATGTGAAACAAGAGATATTTATTTTTTGGATGACAATGAATTTGTTGTTCTTTCGCGTGATGGCGTTTCAATTACCGATGAAGACGGCAAACCCGTAAAAAAAGCAGTTTATAAAGTAGACTTTTCGGCAGAAACGGCACAAAAAGGCGGCTATGAGCATTTTATGCTAAAAGAAATTTACGAGCAACCCACCGCCATAGCAAACACTCTTTCAGAAAACTTTGAAAATATGGAGTTTTTTGAAAATGCAGAGCGAATATTTATAGTAGCGTGCGGAACTGCATATCACGCAGGACTTATTGGCAAAAGGTGTATGGAGGAGCTTTGCGGTATGCCTTGCGAGGTAGACCTTGCAAGCGAGTTTAGGTACAGAAAGCCTCTTATAACCGAAAAAACTCCCTTAATAGTTGTAAGTCAGTCGGGAGAAACGGCAGACACTTTGGCTGCCCTTCGTCTTGCAAAACAAAAAAACGCAAAAGTTTTAGCAATAACAAATGTTGTGGGAAGTACTATATCAAGAGAAGCAGACTTTGTTTTTTACACCCACGCAGGACCCGAAATAGCAGTTGCTTCAACAAAAGCCTTTACATCACAGCTTACGGCATTTTATATGCTTGCCCAAAAGCTTGCCGAAAGTAGAAACACAACAGATAAAGAAATAATAGATAACTTTAAAAAAGAGCTTAAGCTTTTGCCCGATATAGCAAAAGAGGTTTTAAATCTTGACGGGCAAATGCAAAGTCTTGCAAAAAGAATAAAAAACCATACCGATTTATTTTATCTTGGCAGAGGGCTTGACTATGCAGTTGCACAGGAAGCGTCGCTAAAGCTTAAAGAAATAGCCTACATTCATTCCGAGGGCTATGCCGCAGGCGAATTAAAGCACGGTCCCATAGCTTTAGTAGAGGACGGAACAGCGGTTATAGCTATAAGCACCGACCCCGACATAAGCGAAAAAACGGCATCAAACTTAAAAGAGGTTATAGCAAGAGGTGCATTTACGGTAAGCGTTGGAGAAAATCTTGGCCAAACCGATATCAGCATACAAATTCCAAAGGTAAATAAATTACTTTCGCCAATTGCTGCAATAATACCCTTGCAGCTTCTGGCATATCACACCTCTGTTAAAAGAGGATACGATGTAGATAAACCGAGAAACCTGGCAAAATCGGTTACAGTAGAATAAGGAGGATATTATGAGATTATTTGGAACAGATGGAGTACGCGGAGTAGCAAACGAAGAGCTGACAGGCGAGCTTGCCTTTTCTATAGGAAAGGCAGCGGCATACGTTCTTTCAAAAGAAACAGAAAAAACACCCCTTATAATAATAGGCAAAGACACAAGAAATTCCGGCTATATGCTTGAATACGCCCTTGCAGCAGGGATATGCTCTATGGGTGCAAATGTACTTTTGCTTGGGGTAATTCCAACACCTGCGGTTGCATATCTTACAAGAAAATATAAGGCAGATGCAGGGGTTGTAATTTCTGCATCCCATAACTCTGCTGAATATAACGGAATAAAAATATTCAATGGCGAAGGATATAAGCTTTCTGACGAAATGGAAGAAGAAATCGAAGACCTTGTTTTGGGCGAGGTTCCTATGCCGCAGGCTCCAAGAGGCGACAGGCTTGGCAAAATGAAGAGAGAAGAAAACGCCTTAAAGGACTATGCAGACTATGTAAAAAGCATAGCCGAGTGTAATCTTGAAGGTATGAAAATTGCCATAGACTGTGCAAACGGTGCCTCCTATAAAGTAGCACCCAAGGTAATATTTGATTTGGGAGCAGAGGTTTACACAGTGCATAATTATCCTAACGGCAGAAACATAAACGCAGACTGCGGTTCTACCCATACCAAAAAATTCTGTAAATTTGTAAAAAATATAAAAGCCGATATAGGTCTTACCTTCGACGGAGACGCAGACCGTCTTTTGGTTGTTGACGAGCTTGGGAATTTAGTTGACGGTGACAAAATTCTTCTTATCTGTGCAGAATACTTTAAGTCGCAAGGCACACTTAAAAAGGACACCCTTGTTACAACAGTTATGACAAATATAGGTCTTGTAAATGCCGCAAAAGAACGTGGAATAAATATGGTTCAAACACAGGTTGGCGACAGAAACGTACTTGCCGAAATGTTAAAGAACGGATACTCTTTAGGCGGGGAAGAATCGGGACACATGATATTTATCGAGCACGCCACCACAGGTGACGGACTTGTTTCGGCAATAAACCTTTTAAACATTCTGCAAAAAAGCGGCAAAAAACTTTCCGAGCTTGCAAGCGGCTTTGTTCCCGCACCGCAGATAGTTTGTAAGGCAAAGGTTTCAAACCAAAAGAAACATACATTCTCTGACGATGCCGAAATAATGGCACAGATAAAAGCTTTGGAAGAAGAATTTGCCGACGAGGGAAGACTGCTAGTGCGTGCCTCCGGCACAGAACCCTGCGTTCGTGTATTGCTTGAAGGAAACGACCAGTCAGTAATAGAACAAAAGGCAAAAGCTTTGGCTGAATTTATAGAAAAGAGGCTTGCGTAATGGAATATAAAGATGTAAAATTTATAGATAAAAATACCGCCTTTATAGAAGAGGATGTACAGATAGGCGAAGGTACTGTAATAGAACCCTTTGTATATCTTCGACGCGGCACAAAAATCGGCAAAAATGCCCATATAGGATTTGGCAGCGATATTTCAAATTCTGAAATTGGCGATAATGTGCAGATAAAGCATTCGGTTATTTTGGACAGCAGAATAGGCGAAGGAACAACAGTAGGACCCTTTGCATACATAAGACCTAACTGTAATGTAGGACAAAATGTACGGGTGGGCGATTTTGTTGAACTTAAAAATTCAAATATAGATAACGGCACAAAAATATCCCACCTTACTTATGTAGGCGATTCTGACGTTGGAAAAAACATAAACTTCGGTTGCGGCACAGTAACAGTAAATTATGACGGGGAAAAGAAATTCCGCACCGTTATAGAGGATAACGCATTTATAGGCTGTAACACAAACCTTGTAGCACCCGTAAAGGTTGGCAAGGGAGCATTTATAGCCGCAGGCTCTACCATTACAGACGATATACCCGAACAGAATTTTGCAATTGCAAGAAGCCGACAGACAAACAAGGAAGGCTGGAAGAAAAAAGCAAAATAAAAAAAGCTTCAAACATCCCAAAAAGGACTCCCTTTACACAAGGGAGCCTTTTTTATGTATTTTGCAGGGGAGGGTTTCCACGCCCTCCTTGAAAAAATAAGGAACGCCACGCTGGGGCGTTCCGCAAAAGCCTTCCCCTTTGAGGGAAAGGTGGGTTTTGCCCTGCAAAACTCGGATGAGGTGTAATAAAAACGCCCCTCCAAACCCGCAAAAACGCCTCCGTTGTGCAAGGGGAGCTGGGTTTGCCTTTTGGCAAACTCGGAGAGGTTGTAAATCGTAGGGAAGGGCCTTGGTCCTTCCTAATTGTTTTTTAAGGTTGGTGGTACTTTTTTATATGTAAAAAGGAGAAAGACGAGGTCCCGCAAAGACGGAAGAAGCTTGATTTTTTGGGGGTACTAAAAACCTTGTAAATTTAATATAAAACGGCGGACAAAACGGTGGTGGATTTTTGATGCCCTATAGTACATTTTGCGGGTTTACTTTTTTTGTGATACGTGCAATAATAAAGTATATAGTGCTGATAATGGCACAAAAATTTTTTAAAGGGTATTTACATAAATTATTTTGTGTAAAAAACTTGCACAAAAATATTAAGGAGGAATTTTAAAATGTTAAAAAAGATTATGGCGATTATCCTTTCAGGATTGCTCATCTTCGGTTTTATGGGTGTAGTTGCAGTTGCAGAAGCACCATTAAACCTTTATTTTGATTTTGAAGATGAATCATCCGTAGACCTTACTGTGCCTGAAGGCGGAACAACAACCGCAAGCGGTTGGTTACACAGTAAGGCATTTAACATCAATGTGCCCAGCTATGACAAAGGAGAATCTGTAGTAAGACATACAGACATGACAGGGGCTCCTGCAGAGTTTGGCAGTGCTTGCCTTGAGTTTGTAGATCAGCAGGACAGAGGGAACGTAGTTGGAAGATGTATAAACTATCCTGTTACATTAAAGCCTAACACAACCTATACTCTTTCTGCATGGGTTTATGCACAGGAAGGTGTACAGTTTGGTATTTCATGGTGGGGAACCTCCGCTTGGGCTGACTTTATTGCAGGCAGAGATTTATGGAACTCCACATACTTTAATAAGTGGCACAGACATCATGTTACCTTTACAACAGATGATACTATTGAATCGCAAATGTATATAGTTCTCCGTCAGGGTACCACAGGAAAGAGAGTATTATTTGATGAAGTTCGATTATGTGAAGAAACCAATTATGTTGCACCTACAGAAGCTGTAACAGCACGTTCAATAAACGGCGACTTTGAAGATATAACAACACGTGACACAAGCTCTACCAATACAACACAGGTATTGGCTCCAAGAGACTGGACAGTTGGTTCTTCTTTGAAAAATGGCACTGATACTGATGCTTATGCAGTAGTAACAAACGAAAAAGCAAGAAGCGGTAATTATTCCTTAAAGATACGAAGTAATAAGAACAATGCAGGTTACCGTGTATACCGTCAGGTTACAAACCTTGAAGTAGGCGCACTTTATATGCTGTCGTTCTGGACATGTGTTGAACAAAATGTTGTATATACATACGCAGCAGGTGCTAACGTATATGCAACACGTTCATGGGATCATGACGGTAGCGAAGGAAACGCATTGAATGCGCAGGCCTTTGAAAAAATGAAGACTAAAACAGACGGAGAATGGGTACTCAGCCGCAGCTATTTTGTACCGGGTGGCAGCACTATATGTCTTAGTATAGTTTGTGGCGATAATAGTCCGTTCACAGCTTACTTTGATGATATCACTTTAGAAAAAGTATCCAGCATTGACCTTAAAGCTGTTGACAGTGCAGGTAAAAAAATTACAAAGCTTGACACCACAAAGGAAAACAAGGTAAAAGTTTATTTAAGCGGTGCAAATAAAGATAATGTAATTTCATCACACAAGGTTATATATGCTATCTATAATAAGAATGGCGAAATAACAGAAGTTTCTGCATTAAGCCTGAAGGATATAGTTAATACAGCAGCAACAATCAGCACAACTGGACAATCAACCAGTGTTGGTTATTTAAGAGATAAACTTGAATTTACAATCCCCGCAGGCAGTACGGCAAAGGTATTTGCGTTTAGCGATTTGAGCACACTTATTCCAACAACCGTACTTGAGCTTTCATAACCTTAAGGAGAAACATTTATGAAAACACGCATTTTAAGCATAATTTTAGTATGCTTACTTATACTTACATGCTCGCCTTTAGCGCTTAATGCCGCAGAAACTGTAGACTATCTTAAAAATGGTAACATTGAAGAAGTAAAGTCTGACGGCAAAAGCATAAAGTACTGGTCTGTACTTGAAGAAGCATACGACCTTGTTACAGCTTATTCCGACGATGCAGCTGACGGGGAATATTCAGCACATATAAACTCCACAGGAAAAACCCGTGTGCGTATGATTCAGAGAGTAGCAGATTTAATGCCGGGCGGTACATACCAGTTTACAGTTTATACAAATATGTTAAACCGTGACGGTTATGCACAGGTTTCTATTGAAATAGGAAGCAACCGTTCAAACTTAAATATTCCTACAAAAACAAACCGCTGGGCAAAATCAACAATGACCTTTACAGTTCCTAAAACTTCAAACTCGGGTTACATTTACGTTGGTGCCTTCAACGGTATGGACGTACTTTTTGACGGAATGTCATTTGTTGGCCCCAAGGCAGGGGAAAATGACTTGCCTGAAAATCCCAACGCTCCCCAGACAGGCACAAGCACAAGCGGAGACGAAATTATTCTTGACGCAGCCGAAAACCGCAAACAGCCTACAGGAAGCCCCGAAAGCGTTCCTGCACAAGGCGTAATTGAAGGTGCTGAAAACATTCTCCAGAATGCCGGATTTGAAGATGACTCAAACCACATTGGTCCCTGGCACTGGGAATCGTGGAAAGGTTGGGGAAACGAAGACTACATTATATATGATACAACCTTTGGTCACGAAAGCGGCCGTTCCATTAAAATAACAAATGGTGACAAAAGCTTAATGCCCTGGACCCGTCAGATAGTTGATGTAGACGGCGGTGCCGAATATCAAGTTGGTATCTGGGTATATACAAATAATACCGATGATATGAAGAAAAATGGTGGCGACACAGTTATAAAGCTTGAGTTTTATAATGACGAGCCTTCAGGAGCTTCATACCTTGGCGAAAATACTCTTTTTGATGTCCCCGATTGCACAGAGGGTAAATGGGTACAGTATGTTACAACCTTTACAGCACCTCCCGGAGCTAAAAAGGCTTGTATTTACGGACGTAGACTCCGTCAGGGTACTATATGGATTGACGATATGACTTTGTATAGCACAAAGAAGCCTAATCCCATGAGTATTGAAACTGACCAAGTTTTCTATTATTCCGACCAGACAAAGCCCGGCCATGCAACACTAGAGCTTAATGTTCGTGCATTCCCCGAGCTTGCAAATCAGCCTGTTGACTTTGCCTTAACCTTAAACGGCGAAGTTATTGCAGAACAAAAGAATGTTCAGACTATAGATAACAAAGCTGAATGGTACTTCGATATGGCATGGCTTACCGAAAAGCAGGCGGAATACAGAATTGAGGGAAAAGTTGGCGAATACAGCCACTTCTGGCGTGTTTACAAGTACGACCGTCCGACATATCTCGGTGCCGACGGCATATTCCGCAAAAACGGCGAAGAGATTATGCCCCACTGGGGATACTACTACCGTACCGAACATTTTGCTTATGCTCTTAAAGATGCAAAATTGAATGTGGCAATGACAAGTATTCCCAACACAACAAATGCAGAAGCTCTCGCATCTGTACGTAAATTTCTTGATGATGCGTGGGAAAAAGGTGTATATGTAATTGTTGCAACATATGCAGATATGTTACCCGGTGGTAATCCTGCAAACCGTGAACGCACAGAGTATGTAGCACGCAATATTAAAGACCATCCTGCATTATTTGGATATCATAACATGGACGAACCCTTCTTACACGCGGCTGACCCGCACGACGATTTAAGAAATACTTATATCGCAGTAAGAAATAACGACCCCTACCACCCCGTTATAACAACAGAGCAGGGACCATTAAAGGATTCAGGTAAATATGTAGATATTTTTGGCGTTGACCCCTATCCGGGCGACAGCCGTGACCCGCTTACATATCCCGCTACAAACATAGGCAATGCTCTTGATGCAGTATATGGTACAAGACCCGTATATGCAGTCCTGCAGGGCTTTGAATGGAGAGGTTATATCCCCTCGGGCGACGATTTGCGTAATATGATTTACCAGTCCTTTTTAGCAGGTGGTACAGGTCTTGGCTGGTTCAAATTTACAAGTGCACTGTCAAATGGTACAAACCTTGACGAAACTACAATGTATGAACCTATTTGCCAATGGGCTCACAACGAAATGGAAGATACCTACAAAGCATTTGTATTTGACGAGTATCCCATTTTCAGCGACGTTAAGGAAGATGATTTCTGGGCTGTATCCTACGTAAAGGATAAAAAGCTTCGTATGATTATCTTAAACAGAACCAAAGAAGCACAGGAGCTTTCGTTAGCTCTTGAAAGCCGTGGCGGTAATCTTAAGATAAGCGAGTTTGATGCTGTTTGTCTCTATGGCGGAAATGGCGAAACTGTTTCGGGCAATGGTACATTAAACATTACTTTACCCGGCAGTGCAGCAATGCATTTTGAAATAACGCCCAAAATTGCAAGCGAAATCGAAAACACACCCGCAACCCGTTTCCGTGACTTAACAGGTTACGACTGGGCATTTAACGAAATTCTTACTCTTGACGAAAAGGGTATTGCAAACTCTATAGATTATCACTACTATCAGCCCGAAAAGAACATAACAAGAGGCGACTTTGCTATGTTCCTTATTAAAACATTAGGTCTTACTGCTGATGTAGAAAAATCATCCTTTACCGATGTATACGACAGTACCGATTACGCTAAAGCTGTTGCAATTGGCGAAGCTTTAGGCATCTTAAAGGGAACAGGTAACGGCAAATTTAATCCCGAAGCTGCAATTTCAAGACAGGACCTTATGGTTATTTGTGCAAGAGGTATGCGTCTTGTAAAAGAGCTTGCAGGCGGTAACGTTTCGGCTTACCCCGATGCAAATCTTATTGCAGACTACGCAAATGCTGATGTAGCAGCAATGGCAGGTGCAGGTATTGTAAAGGGTAACGAAGAAGGAAACATAAATCCCCTTGGCAATGCTACAAGAGCAGAAGCCGCTGTTATTATGAACAGAATTGCAAACTGGATGAAATAAATTTTAACTAAGGATAGGGGCGTTTAAAACGCCCCGACTCCCTTAAAAAAGAAAGTGTGGTGAACCCGATTATGATTAAAAAGATAACGTCTCTTTTACTTATACTGATGTTCTGTTTTGCTCTTGTACCTGCAGCGCAGGAAGCAGCAATACAAAGTAACTTTATTGCTAACGGAGATTTTGAATCAATAAAATCCGACGGGGCTACACTTTACAGCTGGTCGTTACTCAGCAATGCTAATGACCAGGGCAAGGTTATATTATCAACCGACAAGGTTAGCGGTAACTATGCCGTACAACTGGCAGTAGACCAGGCCACAGGAAAACGAAATACACTTCTTCAACGTCTTGAAGGATTTGTTGCAGGCGAAACCTACAATTTTGAAGCTTTTATAAAGCCAATCAGCGAAAGTGGCAGTATATCTTTTCAGTTTGAATTTGGATCAGCAAGACTCTTCAACTACACATACAACACTTTCTCGGAAGGATATCAGAAGTTTTCCGAAAGCTTTGTAGCACCTGAGGGTGTTACCTCGTGCTGGATGTATCTTCGTGTGTATTCAGGGGAATTTTTGGTTGACGATGTGTCACTTACAGGATTAAGGCTTATAACAAGCCTTCCTGAAGAAGAAGTTCCCGAGCAGGATACAACTCCCCCCGAGGGCGAAGTAAAAAATATTCCGAATAGCTTATATGTTTCAGGCCTTGGGAATATAGTACCAAACAGTGGGTTTGAAACATTGCAATACGGTTACCCAAAACCGTGGTCAAATTTCGGCAGTCAATACACAAAATCGGTTTCAGGCTTTGGACACGAAAGCTCAAAATGTCTGATGCTTACAAGCAGAAAATCTTCGGCTTATCCTTACACTAACCAGTTTATCCCCGTTTACGGCGGCGGTACTTACCAGGTTAGTATCTGGGTTTGTATGGAACCTAAATCAGGTCTTGCTGACTCGGCATACCTGGGCAGGTTCGGCATAAAGCACGAATACTATACTGCAGACGGATTTTTAAACGAGGATACAAAGTATCTTTGCGGTGGTACTGACGGTAACTGGCAACAGTTTGTATACACATTCACTCCACCTGCAAGAACTGAAAGAATGTCAATATTCCCACGTTTTTACGGAATAGGTACTGCGTGGATAGATGATGTTGAAGTAAGCTGTCTTGTAAAACCGCCGGCACTTTCTGTTACTACCGACGAAGTATTTTACTACAGCGACCACACAGATTCAGGTGTTGCCACATCAAAGGTACATACGGCAATATACCCAGAGCTTGAAGGGGAAAATGTAACATTTGCTCTTAAAAAAGGTGACGAGGTACTTGCAACAATGCCCGCCACAAAAACAACTGACGGTAAGTTTACCTGTAACTTTGATGTTGGTCTTTTAACAGAAAAAAAGACCGAATATCTTATGACGGCTACTGTTGGTGAACATACAAACAGCTGGAAAATATATAAATACGATCGTCCCTTATACATTGGTAAAGATGGTGTTTATCGTAAAAACGGAAAAGTAATTCAGCCGTTTTACGCTTATAACTATGTAGAGCGACAGTATGTATATGGTCTTAAGGATGCATCACTTAACTTAACCACCATAGCCGTACCCACTAATTTAGAGGGTGTTGCGCTTGTTGCAAGTGTCAGAGAAACTCTTGACAAGGCTTACGAAAAAGGTATTATGTGTATGATAGCCACATATTCCGATATGAAGCCGGGCGGACATCCCGATAATCGTGCCCGTACAGAGCTTTTGGCACAGAATCTTTACGACCATCCCGGTTTGTTTGGATGGATGAACATGGATGAACCCTTTTTACACCTTGACGACCCAAGGGACGATTTAAGACAGACATATATTTCTATAAGAAATTACGACCCATATCACCCCGTATATACTACAGAGCAAGGCTCTTTGGAATCGGGACAATATGTTGATATTTTAGGGGTAGACCCATACCCCGGCTCTAAACGGGAACCCGAAAAATATCCGGGTGACCGTGTCAGAGAGGCGGTAGAATCAGTTAAAGGAAGAAAACCTGTTTACTCTGTTTTACAGGCTCTTGACTGGGATAACTACTGGCCAACAGCTGACGAAATGAAAAATATGATTTACCAGTCTTTAATGGCAGGTGCATCCGGTATTGGTTTTTACAGGTTCACAAGCGCCATCGACGGTAAAGATTTAGACGAAACAAACCTCTGGCCTATGCTTACCGATTTTGCTCACAACGAGTGGGACGATGCGTATGCTGCTTTTATAAAAGATGATTATCCGCTTTTCAGGTCTATAAAAAATGAAAACTACTGGATGCAATCTTTTGTAAAAGATAATGTGGTACACATGGTAGTTGCAAACCGTACTGATGCGGCGCAGGAAATAACCATCCCGCTTCTTGCAAGCAACGGAAAAAATAAAATCAAAGAATATTCGGCAACTCTTCTAGGCTCGCAGGATACAATTTCGGGAAGCGAATCGCTTTCAATCACACTCCCTTTAAGCAGCGTGGCGATTTATAAAATTACACCCGAAAATGTTGATGACCTGGCAGGCATTGTAAAGCCCGAACAAACAGGCTTTACCGATTTATACGGATTTTCTTTTGCACAGGAAAGCATAGCATCACTCGACAAAGCAGGCGTTTTATATAAACCAAACCCGACAATGTTTTCGCCCTACGAAAAAATTTCCCGAGGGGAATTTGCATATATGCTGAATAAAGCATTGAATTTCCCAAGAGACAAATTCGGAGATAAATTTTCGGATGCGCTGGGCAGTAAATATTATGCTCAAGCGCTTTCAAACGGAAAGGCTATAGGCGTCTTGCTACCCGAAGAAAACAATTCGTTCAGACCTGATGAAAGCATTACAAGACAAGAGGCTGTTGATATTTGTCTTCGCGGCTTGCGATATAAAAAAGGCACGTCTATTAGTAAAAAGATACTGGCAGCCCTTACAACAGACGATTTGCTTGGTATGACTTTTGCTCCGGCTTTGGCAGCCACTATGCTTGAAACCAGGTTTTTGGCAAAAAAAGAAGGAACAAACTTATTCGACGACACCTTAAGCCGGGCTGAAGCAGCAGTAGTTATTGAAAAGGTACGAAAGCTTATGTTTGATAAGAGTTCAGAATTTTCAAATCTTACAGCAGACGCATCAAGAAAAGTTGCCAAAATTTTAATGGGTAAAGTAACTTTTACAAGCGAAATATTCAATAAAGTAAACGGAGATATATCAGTTATATACAACGGAGGTTATTCTTTATACGAATTTTCAAAAAATATTGGCACTTCCACTGTAAGCATACTTCAGGGCAAGGATGAAGTAACTGTTTCGGATGGAGTTCTGAAGGCAAAGGTTCCGCAAAATACGTTTTTCATAATTGCAGGAGCTTCGGCAGTTCGAAGAGGCTTTTTGTCAGGACAGATTATATATTTCTATCCCACCGTGGGAAGCCGGGTACAAATGGAAGAAGATACAGTACTTGCGCTTTATAATCTTGAAGAAGGATATAAAGAATTATTGGGAATATATAAAAATCAGGACATAATACCCGAGGCGGCAGAAACTTTCAGCTTCCTTCGCTGGGACGAGTTTTTACGTCCGAAAAATGAAGTAAGTATGGAAATTGCTCTTCTGGATATTGATGAAGACGGTCAGTTGCACATTATCGGAGAAATAGGCGACGGGCTTAAAATAATTTAAAATGTAAATAAGTTGTTTATTATAAAAATAAAAAATAAATGTGTGGAGGTAAAAAGATGAACAAGATTATTAGAGTGTTATTGGCAATGGTAATGTTGTTTTCTGTAGTAGCAGGCTTTAGCGTAGCAGCAGCAGGCAATACAATCACTGTAACAGAAGCAACCATTACTTCAGCAGGTGTTGTTACTGTAGCAGGCACAACAAATTCAACCGGAAAGGTTACATTGTTGTTATCTAAACAGGCAGCAAATGCTGACTCGGAATCATTACTTTCAATGGCAAACGGACAGGTAGCATACATCGACCAGGCAACTCCTGATGCAAACGGCAACTTCAAATTTGTATTTAAGCCATTGCAGAGTGTAACAGGCGATGTTACAACAGTATTTGTATGTGCAGAAGGTGTTGCAAAAGAGAATTTACTTGTAAACAACATTGCAGCGAATACATTTACTGTAAACTACGAAGGTAATAATGTTGCTTATACAAGCCAGGCAGGTGCTGTAAAAGTAGACTTACGTTCTGCAGAAGTAGAAAGTGTAAAGGTAGCTACAGAAGATGGTTACTTTAAATCCTGGGAAATCAAGGGCGTAAAATATGATGTAGAGGGCAACTTAAAAGGAATTGAGCTCCCCTATGTAAGCGGTATGATTACAGCAAAACCTGAATATTACACAGTAGAAAATAAAGTTATTTCAAGTGCACAGGCTCAAAGAGCTGTTATAAATGATGAAGGCGTTCAAAAGAACGTAATCCGTTTCCTTGCACTTGTGGATGCAAGCTATGCTGACTATGCAGAAGCAGGCTTTGTATTTTCAACATTAGGACAGAATCCTACAATTGAAGCAGGCTACAAGCCCTACGGCTTTAACGAAATCTTTAATAAGATTAAGTATGCTGAAAATGTATTTGATGTTACAGAAGCAACATTTACATCAAAATTCACAAAAGACGCTTCTATGGTTCCTACAGGTATCGTTTATGCAAACATTGTAATTCCTGCAGGCAATGAAGGTATAACATATTACGCAACACCTTATGTTCAAAAGACAGACGGCACACGCGTATACGGTAAGAGCAAAGCTATAAGCTACAATGAGCTTGTAAATTTAGATGAAGTTAAGTAAGGTTTAGGAGGTATAAAGACATGAAAGAAAAATATTTAACACCTTCGGCAGAAACCGTATTGTTTGATATAAACCGTGTATCAATGACTATAAGTCTTACAAGCCTTGATGATGGAGAAAACACAAATAACCTTCTCGAAAACATCGGAAACGGTCTTGTTACCGAAGAATAAACCAGCCAGCCTTTTTGCGGAAAATCCTTCTCATATTCATATATTTTTTTGTTTCTCAATTTCTCATAGTTTAAAAAATATTTTTCCGCAAAAAGAAAAAACGGGTTACCATTTTGGTAGCCCGTTTATTTGTTGTTTAAAACAGTATTTTTACTATGATTTTGCATACAAAGAAAATTATGGGGCAAAATATTTTCGGTGATTTAATATGCTCGAAAAATTTGCTAAATTTGTAAACGGATGGTTTAACCGATTCGGTTATAAAAATATATCCTCAAAATATACTGCAGAAGACGAAACGTTAGGAAAAGACCTTGATAAGAACATAAAACGCCTGAAAGAAATTTTTGGAGAAAGCAGCGATGTTGCAGTAAGAAAATTTAACCTCGGGAAAACAGGTCTTTTTGGTGCAATATTTTTTGTTGACGGGCTTGCAGGGACAGATATGGTGGCAAAACACGTTTTAAATCCGCTTATCTATCTTGATTTTGAAAGAGAGGAACAAGTCCCCAAAACCATAAAAGAGCTTGAAGAAAAATTTGTGATTTCAGGGGAAGTAAAAACCGAAAATAACATAGACAAATGCATTTTTGAAATACTGTCGGGGAACACCCTTTTTATGGCGGACACAATAGAGGGTGCCGTAATAATAAACACAAAAGGCTTTGAGAGAAGGTCTGTCACAGACCCCGAAACCGACTCTGTTATAAGAGGCCCGAGAGAAGGGTTTATAGAAAATCTGCGTACAAACACAGCTCTTTTAAGACGAAAAATAAAAACACCTTCTTTTACAATAGAAAGTATGACTGTGGGCAGAAAAACAAAAACTTATGTTGCAGTTGCATATCTTGCCGATGTTGCACAAAAAGAGCTTGTAGACGAAGTAAAAAAACGGATACAAAAAATTGATACCGATGCAATTTTGGATTCAGGATATATCGAGCAGTTTATACAAGATAAAGGCTCGCCTGTTTTTTCACTTATAGCAAACACCGAAAAGCCCGATGTTGCAGCAGCAAAAATTTTAGAGGGAAGAGTATGCATAATAGTTGACGGCTCGCCAAGCGTTTTAACGGCTCCTGCAATTTTTGCAGAGAGCTTTCAGTCGGCAGAGGATTACTATATTTCACCTCTGTTTTCTTCTCTTTTGCGTATGGTAAGAACTTTGGCATTTTTAATAAGTATCCTTGTGCTTCCTATATATGTTGCCTTCACGTCTTTTCATCAGGAGCTTATTCCCACAGCCCTTCTTTTTAGTATAGCAAAAGCCGCCGCGGGAACACCCTTTCCTGTTGTAATAGAAGCTCTTATTATGATTATAACCTTCGAGATTTTAAAAGAGGCAGGAGTAAGACTTCCAAAACCTGTAGGACAGGCAATAAGTATGGTTGGTGCACTTGTAATAGGAGAAACAGCTGTTTCAGCAGGTCTTATAAGCGCACCTATGTCTATAGCCGTTGCAATAACGGCTGTGTCTACCTACGCTAATCCCTCACAGTCAAACGTGGCGTTTGTTTTAAGACTATTCCTTTTGATTTTAGCGGGGACTCTGGGAGGCTTTGGAATACTTTTAGGGATTATGTTTATTCTGGTTCATTTAGCATCCTTAAAATCTTTCGGCACACCATATCTTGCACCGTTTGCCCCTGTAAGAATGTACGATTTAAAAGACAGTGTTATAAGAGCACCCATGAGATTTTTGCTTACAAGACCTGAAGGAATTGCAAAAAACAATCCCCGAAGGCAGACATATAAAGATTGAAGGGAATGATTTTTTGAAAAAGAAAAAATTTTTATGCCTTACAGTTATTTCTTTTCTTTTTATACTTTGCGGTTGCTGGAACAGACGTGAAATAAATACTTTGCCCATAGTTATGGGAATAGGGGTTGACAAGGGCGAGAGTGGAGTGCTTGCAACCTCGCAGGTAGTGTATCCTGCAAGCAAAAAGGGGGAAAAGGGAAACGAAACAGGGAACACCGAACCCTATGTGAATATTACTACAAGCGGAGAGTATATTTCATCTGCTATAAGAAAGTCGGTTGAAATGGTGGGCGAAGATTTATATATGTCGCACAATCTTCTTGTAATCTTTGGCAAAGAGGTTGCACAAGAGGGCCTTCGGGATTATTTTAACTACCTTATTTTAAACACAGAGCTTCGCACAAATATGTTTGTTTTAATATCAAAGGAAAAGGCGTCGGATATTTATAATGCAAGCACAGCGTTTCAGGAAATTCCTGCGATACAAATAACAAAGCTTGTTGAATCGCAGAAAAAAGACGGCGCAGAGGTATGCATTACAATACTTGATTTTGTTTCAAGACTTGCCTCAAAAAGGCAAGCGGCAATAGCCCCGATGATAGAAATTGAAAAGGCGGGGGATAAAGAGACTCCCCGTCTTTCGGGAACGGCTGTTTTTTCGGGAGATAAAATGGTTGGCGAGCTAACAAAAGAGGAAACAAGAGGCTATATATGGATTGCAGAGGACCCGTCGGGCAGTATTATGAAGATAGAAGCAGATGGTGCCAAGGCAAACATAGAAATAACCGCATCAAAGGGAAGAATAGGTGCCGAGATTAAAGATGACAAAGTAAAGATAAAAATATACGTTTCGGCAGCGGGAACAGTTACCGAGGTACAAAATGCCGAAAATCTTGACAAAATAATAGCTGATGTTGAAAAAGCCTTTGCCGACGGTATTAAAAACGAAATAAGAGCCTGCATCAAAAAAAGCCGTAATTTAAAGGCAGATGTTTTAGGCTTTGAATCGGCAGTATACCGAAAAAGCCCCAAAACCTGGCAAAAGCTTAATGAAAAAGAGGTTGATATGCTATCTGAACTCGAGGTTGAAATAATTGTTGAAACACAGGTTGTAAGTACAGGAATTCGAGGAATATGGGAGGAAGAATATGGAGAATAAAATCACCCCAAAAGAGGTGTGTTTCAGTGTAGCCTGCTTTATACAGGGGTCAATACTTTTAAATTCATATTCAATAGAAATTTCAAGGCAGGAAAACTTTATAACTTTAATTCTGGCATATCTTATAAGCATAGGAGTTATCTGGCTTTATGCAGGACTTATAAAAAAATATCCCGGTAAGTCTTTGGTGCAAATAAACAAAGAGGTGTACGGAAAAACGGCAGGAGGAATAATATCGGGCTTATATATTTTTTTCCTTTTGTCGCTTACTGCATTGAATCTTCGCCATATAAGCGATTTTCTGGCAACGTGGATTATGACGGATACTCCTCTTTACGCCATAATGATATCCTTTATGGTTGTTACAGGGTATGCAGTAAAAAAGGGGATAGAAAAAATTACAAGCATTTCTTTTATAATGCTTGTGGCGTCGTTTATTATAATAGCATTAACTGTTTCTTTTCTTATAAGCAGTATAAGAAAAGACAATTTTCTGCCCCTATTTTCCCTGCCCTTTGAAAGATATGTGCACAGTACTCACATGCTCTTAATAAGTCCTTTTTGTGAAACGGTAACCTTTTTAATGCTTGCTCCCAAATTTTCAAAGCCCCAGAAAAGTATGAAAGCTTTTTTCTTCGGGCTTACTCTCGCTATGATAACAATGCTCGCTCTTTCTTTGGTTGTTGCGGGAGTTTTGGGTAACGCACAGGAAATTCTTGCACAGCCCATTTACGAGCTTGTAAGGTTTATAAATATTTTTGACGTCTTTACAAGAATTGAAATAATTTTTGCCTTTTTTATAGTGATAATGCAGTTCTTTAAGGTAAGTATATGCTACTATGCATCAAACACAAGTATAAAAGAGCTTTTTGCAATAAAAAAGCCCCAGAATATTGTGTTTATACTGGGGGCGTTTATAGTTTGTTATGCGCTTACTGTATTTTCGTCGGGCGTTGAGCTTGGAAACTGGCGAAAAGGTGCATCGCCGTTTTTCAGCAGTATTTTCGAAATTTTACTTCCTTTGATAACTCTGTTTATTGCATATATAAAAGGAAGAAAAAATCAGATTTGCAAAGGCAGGTGAAAAAATGTTTCTGCCACTTGTCGCACTCGGCATCATAGCAGGACTTGATGTTCCTGCCATCATAAAAGCAAAAGATGTGTCGGGCTTTATAGTTTTTGCCGTGATTTTTGTGCTTACACTTATTTTTTCTTTCCTTATATATTATGAAATATCTTTTCCAAGCACAATAAATCTTATTGCGGTTTTCTTTAAAAGTATAGGTTTAAGCTACGAATAATTATTTTTTTATTGTAATAATATACTCGTATCTGTCGGGGTACTCTGTTTTTGCTTTTTGTGCACTTATGCCTGTATTTTGTATCATACCCACGGCTTTGTCAATGGTATTAAGAATAACCTTCATATCGCTTTTTGATTTTAACGCACCCTTCGAGCTTAACTTGCTTATGGTTTCCAGGGTGCATTTAGTGGTTGCTTCGGCAGACATATCATTTTGAGCAGCTTTCTTTAAAAGACCAACCTTTAAATCGTCATCAGGCATAGGGACAACCGAAAGTGCATACTGACGGTCAAATCCGTTCTTTTCAATTTCATATCTCACAGAAGGAGAAAGCTTTTGTATTTTTAAGTTTTCCGAAATTCTTTTTTTTCTGGAGCCTGTCCTTCTTGAAATATCTTCTCTTGAAAGCGAGTGCTCGTCACAAAGACTGAAAAATGCATCTGACTCTTCAAAAACGCTTAAAGAAAGTCTTTGCAGATTTTCTGTCAGCGAAACCGCTGCAGCATTTGTATCGTCCATTTTACGAACAATGGCAGGTATCTTTTTCCATCCTAAAAGATGTGCGGCACGGAATCTTCGTTCCCCGAAAATCAGTTCATAGGTTCCTCCCGACATTCTCCTGACCGTTACAGGCTGTAAAAGTCCGTGCTCCCGCATCGAGTCGGCAAGCTCGGCAATTGATGATGTTTCAAACTTTTTTCTCGGATTATAGGGGCTGGGTTTTATCAAAAAAAGAGGTATTTGGGCGATGGCTTCATCACCCTGATTTTTTTTCTTTGGCATTAAAACACCTCCGCAACATATTGTGGTCTTGCTAAGATGATAATACCATATATTTCCAATTTTGTAAAGAAAAATCGTTCGTCACATTTCGTGCATCAAAGGGGAGCCTTTGACACTTTTCCCGCTTTGCGGGGATATTTTGCAGGGGTTTCTTTCTTTTTGCCGATTATAACAATTTTATGGTTCATACCGTCGAAAGAAGTATCGTGTACGTCAAGAATTTCCCCGCCTAAAACTCCAAGAGCATTTTTTGAAATGCTTATTTCCTGCTCTGCATCGGGTCCTTTTAATGCAATAAATTTGCCCCCAACACGAACAAATGGCAGACAATACTCGCAAAGCACGGGCAGAGATGCCACCGCCCTTGATACCGCAACATCAAACTTTTCGCGGAGCAGAGGGTTCATTCCTCCATCCTCCGCACGGGAGTGTATTGTGTCAATACCTTCAAGAGAAAGAGAAGAAATAACTTCATTTAAAAACTTAACACGCTTTTCAAGCGAGTCTAAAAGAGTTACCTTCAAATCATCTCTTACAATCTTAAGCGGAATTCCCGGAAAACCCGCACCCGTTCCAACATCTATCAAAGATGCATTCTCGGGTATAAACTGCTGGCACGAAATTGAATCAACATAGTGCTTTGATATTATCTCGTCAGGGTCAGTAATTGCCGTAAGATTTATTTTTTCGTTCCATTCCAAAAGCAGCTTTGTGTACTGCGAAAATTTTTCTTCCTTTATATTATATACGCCGAACATAGCGGCACCGTCTGAAAAGTTCATTTATAAAATCTCCTTACGTTTTTTTATATTGTATAACAAAAGAATGGCTTTTGTCAATTTATATTAAAAAACATAGTATATTAAGTGCATTTTTGGATACAATTTAAAAAACAAAAAAATTTTAAAAAAATTAAAAATTTCTCTTGACAAGAGGGCTGTGGTTTGGTATAATAGGCAATGCCCTCGAAAGAAAGGGCACATCGGACCTTGAAAATTAAATAGCGTAAAAGGGCTCAAGAAAACTTGAGTAAACAAAGACTTTTAAAAAAGTTTTAAAATGTACAAACCAGTACAAAACGTAAATTATGAGCCAACAAAAGCTCAATAATATTTTTATTGA
>JAZSDN010000098.1:0-2542 GCA_045531205.1 Clostridia bacterium
CATCTTAACACTTGATGCAGACGATATCGTATCAACAAAGACAAACAAATCAGAAGTTGTATACGAAATCGATAACAAAGAATACACAGCAAAGCTTACAAACGCAGTAATGGTTAAAAATGGCGATAACCTCGGACAGACCTGGGCAGCGAGCGAGCTTTATCCCGACTGCGGTACAGTAACACTTGTATCAAACGTAAGCAATGCTTATGCTTATGTAATAGTTGAAGCTTATACGGACTACGTAGTAGAAAATGTAAATGCAGACGATAAAATAGTATACTTCAAAAACTACGGCGGAAAAACACAGATGGAAATCGATGTAAACTCTCTTGATAAGAAGGTTGAAATCATCGATAAAGATGGCGAAGCAGTAGAAATAAAGAAAATTAAAGAATGGACAGTTCTTTCAATTCTCGAAAGCTCATCAAGAATAACAGCAGTTGTTTCTACAGAAACAGTTTCAGGCGTTGTTTCGGAAGAATCCAGAAAAGGCGTTTTAATAGGCGAAACAACTTACGAGCTTGCAGCATCACTTAAAAAAGCTCCTGCAACTGCAACAAAACCCGTAGTTGGCAAAAACGCAACATATCACCTTGACTTTATGGGCAAAATCGCAGCTGTTAACAGAAGTGCAGGTGCAAACTACCTTTATGCTTTTATGAAGGATATCGGTACAGACGGCACATCAGCATTTGCTTCAGATGTTAAAGCAGAAGTTTTTGATATGGCATCAGGCAAAATGAACGTTGTTGGCTTTACAGAAAGAGTTACATTTGTAGACTCTTACAACACAGAAAAAGTAGTTGAAAAAGAAGACCTTTTAAAGGAAAACGACCTTTACAGAAAAGGCGCAGGCGTACCCCAGCTTATAAGATTTGAAAGAAACGAAAACGGCGAAATCAAAAAGCTTGAAGTAGCACAGGACTTCCGTTGCGACTTCTACGGAAAAGACGAAGCAATCCGTCAGCAGGCATTCTCGCTTGAATTTTCAACAGACGGCGATGCCAAGATGTACAAAAGAGGCGGAATCAAAACAAATTCCTACTTTAACTCCGTAGCTGGCAACTTTATTGCGGGTAAATATATAATAGGTGCACAGACCAAAACACTTACAATAGGTAAAAACTACACAGCAAAAGACTTTGTAATAACAAATTCAACCTCTGGCTGGTCACGTGACTTAAAATCAAAATTCACCACAGGCTATGACGCAAACGAAGGCGGACTTTTAGCAGTAATAGTAAAGAACAACAAAGAGCTTTACGATTACGAAGCAGGCCTTGGCGGCGGAGACGCAGTTTCCTATGCACAGATAGAAGGTAAAAAACCCGGTGTTGTAGTAAGCATTACAAAGGGTATAAACGAAGAAGAACAGGAAGTAAGCTTCTTAAACCTTTTAACAGCAGCAGGAAAACTTAAAATAACAGTTCCCGACGGATTCAAGATAGCTTACGGTCAGCTTAACTGTATGGTATCAAAAGAAGAATCAAGAAAGTTCAACAACCCCGAAAGTAAAGGTCTTGTAGTAACACGCAAAGGCTCGGCAATTACAAGAAAGCCTTTAGAATCATACATCTATATAGAAGACCTTGCAATTGGCGACGTTGTAAAATATGATGTAAACGCAGCAAACGAAGCAGTAATGCTTAACGTTTTGATGAAAGCTGATAACCCCGGCTTTGTATCCTTCTCTGTAACAAACGGTGGCGGAATTAAACATGGTGCTAACGAAGATGACTTAATGGGTATCCATGACACATACTGGTATATGGGTTATGACACTGTGTATTGTTCAGTTATAAATAACGTAACAAGCGACTCAAGAGCAATTGCAACAACCTACGATCCCATTGTAGCAGCAGGTTTTGCAATGACAGATGCTTCAAAGTCCCGCACATATTCATTCCCCCTCCCCAACACAACCGTAGTAGTTGACCTTGAAGCTAACACAGTTAAAACAGGTTCATACCTTGACGCAGCACCCGGCGACACACTTTGTGAATGCTATGGTATGGGCGGAACAAAAGACTCCAACTCTCTCACAGTTGTATACAAAAAATAAAAAATTAAAAGGAGCTGTAAAAAATTTATTTTTTACAGCTCCTTTTTTTAGGGGATAGGAAAAAATGTTTCAGAATGGACACTTTCGCCAAAGCAAGGCTTTGCCTTGCTTTGGGATACCCGAAGGCGTACAAAAGTACGTCGAGAGGCGAAGTTTGTTCATAGCAAAAAACATAAAATCTTACGAAAAAATCAATTTTTTGATTTTTTTGACCTAATTTAGCTGTTTATAAATTAGGTTTACCTGTAGGGGGAGGGTTTCTACGCCCTCCTTGAAAAAATAAGGAACGCCCATGAAGGGTGTTCTCTACAATATTTCTTTGTTTTTTGCGGTCTGGACTTTTTTTACATCCCCTGGTACAATAAAAGTGTAAGTAAATTAACTATTGATGTAGTTGATTGCTTGCACTTATTTTTTTATAATAAGAGATGAAATGGTCTGACGTACAGCCCCTTGGATTTCGCATCCGCGATAAAG
>JAZSDN010000022.1:0-2494 GCA_045531205.1 Clostridia bacterium
TAAGTTTCTTTAAATTCTTCATGTCAGTTTACACCATTCTCAGTACATTTTATACAACATACGCCACCGTTAAGGTTTTCGCCGTAAACCGTGCAATCCTCACAAACCATATTGCCGCATATCTCGCACTTGTTCAGTTCAAGACGGGCTTCGTTGTTCGCACGCTCATAAGCCTTTCCGTGGTCACTGGCGTAAATAATTGCCCTTGCTTCCCGTTCGTCGCTGCTCAAAAATTTCTTGTCCTTGAATCCCGAAATGAATTCGAGCACATCAGTTTTTATCGGTTTGCCGCAGCAATCGCAGTAGAATTCAAACTCAAACTGCTTTATTGTTGACTTGTCAGCAAACCTTTTCGTAACTGCTTTAAGCATAGAAAACCTCCCTTGCTTTTATTGGTAATTTCATTTTAATGGCAGATTTCCTTAAAAATAAGTAGCCCCAAGGGCTACTTTTACCGAAAAAAGGCTACCTTTATGGCTACCGTGTCAAAAACATGTTTTTCAAATTGTAACAACTGCACAAAAACAGAAACTATCATTAAAGTTTGACACTAAATTCAAAGTATGCTATATTATGATATATAAGGATTGGTGTTTTATATGAAACTTGAGATAAAAAAGCTATCTTTCCCCGAACAGATTAAATTTGTAAGAATGTTTCTGCAGTTAAGTCAAACCGAGCTTGCAGAAAAAATCGGCATATCCTATGCAACTGTAAGCCGCTGAGAGCGGGAAAACCGTACACCGCAGCTTGCAATGCTCGGCAAGTTTTATTCCTTTTGTATGCGAAACGGAGTAGAGCTTGATTCATCGGAAAAGGAGGGGTAATATGTCTGTTATTTACGGTATATTTTCTGCCGTTGCGTTACTTATGATTGGCGCATATTTTTATGTTGACCGCAAGCGGGATATATGGCTGATGCTCCTTTTTGTTTCAGTTGCAGTTTGTGATATAGGTTATTTTCTTTTATCTTTATCAAAAACACTTGATGCCGCACTCTGGGCAAACAGACTTGCGTATCTCGGCAGTGTTTTTCTCTCGTTCTTTCTTTTGATGATGATAATGAATTTGTCAAGATTCCGTTATCCGAAGCTTTTGCCGAAAATTCTTATCGGTATAAATACCGTTATGCTGTTAATCACCGCAAGCGGAGGAATACTCCCGATATATTATAAAAACGTATCGCTTGATTTTATCAACGGGATGCCCGTTCTCATCAAGGAATACGGCCCGCTTCACGCAGTATATAAGATTTTTTTGTTTGCTTATTTTGCCGCAATGGTATGTATAATCGCCTACACCGCAATAAAGAAAACCGTTGTTTCAAGCAAGCACACCATGTTTCTTGCGTTTGTTGTTATCGGCAACATCACAATATGGCTTATTGAAAATATGATTCATTCAAGCTTTGAATTCCTTTCGATTTCATATATCGTAACCGAAGGACTTATCCTTTTCCTCTACGGAATTTTGCAGGACTACGGGCTTGCCGACACACAAAAAATCTCCGACTCATCCATAGTGATTTCACAAAATGCAAGTGAAAATGTTGTGCTTTCCGAAACTGTCAAATCATTCACCTGTGAACAAATAGATAGTATTCTGAATAACTGGAAAGCCGTTGAAACACTTTCTCAAAGAGAAAAAGAAGTGTTGCGCTTCCTGCTCGAAAATAAAAAACGCAAAGTTATTGCTGATGCGCTATTCGTAACCGAAAGCACTATCAAAAAACATACGGCGGCAATATACCGCAAACTTGAAACCACCAACAGAACAGAGCTTTTTGAAAAAGCAAAAGAGTATTCCGTACCAAGTTAATGTAGGGGTATTTATTACGAGAACTATAATTTTTCACAAAGCCTCTCGATAAATAAATGTTCTGTATGGTATAGTAAATTAATTTTAAATTTGACAATTTAATAACGATGTTATTGATTGCGGATATGAGTCCGCCTAAAGCCGGCGATATGCTAAGAGAAAATTATCGCACTCCTCACCTTTGTTGATACTGTATGTGGCGAATGCTTCCGGTGATGCGGGATTAAAAAACAGTATGCCTTTGAGATTATTTTAAATTTCAAAGCTGTTACATAAGACATCATTTGTAAAAGCGAGAGCAATGCTCTCGCCGATTGATGCTGTCTGTGTGACGGCTTTTTTGTTTTGCTCAAATTCATTTCAAAACTGTAAAAAATGCAGAAATCAAATTGGTGTGTGTTTGATTTAACGCTGCATCGTTTCGAAAATTTCTGCCGAATGAATCTTTCTTTTTACGGTTGTTCAGCTATGAAAAATCATTCTAAAAGCCGCCTTTTGAAAAATGTTTTTTGGAAAGGAGATTTATGTTTTGAAAACAGGCTTGAAGAAATCTCAAAAGACAACGGAGATATTTTTTGATGAAGCAAGCCGATTATCACGGTGTCAACCTACAACGCGGATTTAAAAAATCGTCTGTCGGCATATTCGGAAAAACATTCGGACTTGTGCAAGCTGG
>JAZSDN010000072.1:0-8643 GCA_045531205.1 Clostridia bacterium
CGTTAAATCTAACTATAGCGTAAGCTGATTTGTTTTCGATTATATCAACAGCCTTAACCTGTTCGATTTCAAAGCCTTTATGCCATACTGCAAAGTTATAGTGGTTACCGCCACCGCCGTAGCCGCCTATACCTACTTTAATTGCGTTAATTGCATCGTCGGTTATATCAAAGTTTAATGCAAGTTCTGCCTGTCTTGCTTCTGCAACATCAAGGAAGGGAACTATCTGGTTTGTAGCTGCAGATGCATTGTAGGTAACTCTTGCGGTTGTTGTTTCAAGAGGTGTTTTATTAACGGACTTAAGATATTCGTTAATTTCGGTATAGCTACCATCTTCGTTTTTATGATAGAACCAGTATGTTAAAGCTGATCTTGCTGTTGTGTTGCTGGTTCTTGAAGTTGCGGTTGTTGTAAGAGTATAGTTGTAACCGGGTTCAATATCAACCATTTTGGTTAAAACCATATCGGAGCCTGTTTTTCTTAAATATACTTCATCACCGATTGTTTGCATTATAGCACGTATTCTATTAGAATCACCAACCTCGCTTGCAGCGTGGGCTGTTCCGCCATCGCCTACTGTACACATCCACTCCCAGCCTGTGGGTACGTGGAAGGTGTTTTCGTAAAATTCCCCGTCGTTTGCTTCAAGCAACGCGTCTGTGATTTCTACATATTCGTCTTGTGCGAATCTTTCTTTATGATAGTATTCTTTGATTTTTTCGTTTTCTACTATTTCAACTACTCCGCTCTTTACTACATTGAATCCGTCGTGCCATACTCTGTAGTTAGCATGGTCGGAGTTACCACCAAAACCACCAAGACCTATTAAGAGTGTGTTTACATTTGCATCTTTAACTTCTACATCAATAGTAAGAGTTTTTGTATATACAGTGTTATAAGCGTTCCAGGGTTCTATTGTTTCGGTTTCTGCTGCTCTGTAGTCATAGGTTGTCGAAACCTTTGTAATTGCTACTTTTTCGTAATTATTTGCGGTAAGGTAATCGTTTAAGTCTACAATATTACCATCTTCATCTTCGTTACAGAACCAAGCTGTTAATGCCGTTTTGCCCGAACTTGATACTGCATAGGTATTTGTTGTAATTGTGTACTTGTAGCCGGGTTCTACAGCTATTGCTTTTGTAACAGCTGTGTCGTTACCTGTCATACCAAGGTATGTAACACCATCAGCCATAGTTTCTACAGTAGCTCTTCTACGATCGCTTGATGTATTTACTGCCTGTGATGTCCAGCCGCCTTCAAGACCTGTGTGACGCCAATCCCATCCTAGGGGAATCTGGAGAGTATGCTCGTATTCGTTACCGTCTGCATCTGCCCATACTGCGTCTGTTATTTCAACAAAACCGTCCTGTTCAAAGCTTTCTGTATGTGGAAAATCCACTGCCTCTGCCGATACCATTGGGATGCTTGTTATGCATGTTGCGAGCATTGCAAACACGCATAAGAATGATAAAAGTTTTTTCATATTTTAGTCTCCTTCTCTAAAATTTGCAGTTATGACTGCTTGTGTGGTATTATTATACAACAATTTTTATTCTATGTCAATAACTTTTGAACAAAATATCCTAATTTTGCTTTTTTACCATTCCGTATTCGTCATAAGGTCTGAACCCACGGCACATTTCTTTTTTGCAGCCGAAAGGATTTTCGGAATATGCTGCTTTATCGTCTTCGTCCATAAAGGCGTTGCAAACATAGTCCTCTAATTCATCGTCGTACTCAAAATATGCACATTTTTCACACAATGTATCCATATTTTTTACCCCTTATAAATCATACACGCAAATTGCACTGTGCATGGTATTTATTATTATTTCGTATGCTCCATCCGAATCAATATCTTCTACCACGGGTGCTGCCATAGAGCCGTTTGGATAGTGTCCCGGTTCTTTTGTGTCGGGAAGCTCTATTTTATGCATAAGCTTACCTTCATAGTTCAATATATAAAGATATCCGCGGATATTGCCATAGCCTTGTGTATAGTCAAAAAACGATGTAAATATTACTTCCTGCTTACCGTCAAAATCAATATCCCTGCACACTACAGGCGATGCATACTCAAACCTTGGACTTGTTCGTTTTGTAAGGCTGTAGGGCCAGGCATACGGCTCTTTTTTCGAAAGAGAAAAGCAATGTACCTTGCCATTATATGAATTAAACAGAATTTCAGGCTCACCGTCTGAATCAATATCGCTTATAGTGGGTGACTGATACACATTTGATGCTACAGATTCTGTGTTTTGAACCAAAGGCTCTCCAAGGTCCATAGGTATTGTTTCCCAGTTGTAGCCTTTTGCTGTATTTTTATATCTTGTTCTGTCGGCATTTAAAATGGCTATTGTCATATATTCTGTAGGAGGATATACGGGTGCGTATTTTCGGTTACACATTATGGTGGAAACTACAATTTCTTTTTTGCCGTCGGAATCGAAATCATAAACCTTTGCTTTTGCGTGACCAAATTCGCCTTTGTAAAGCTCTTCACGCATTTCGTTTCCTGTAACGGCATAGCCCCAGCCTCCGTTATCATTTCGTATTTCTGCCGAATAATCCTCAAACAGAGCTATCTGTCCCCAAGACTTATTGCCAAAAACACTTTGATTTGCCATAAACACACTTCCGTCAGGCTCGAAAACCGATACATAAGAAAGGTCGGAGGGTACAATTATTTCGGACATGCCATCTCCGTTTAAGTCGGAAATTGCAATTGTATCCATAAAAGTTCCGTAAGTCCATGTTTTTGCTCCGTTTGTTCCTTGAGTTTGCGGCCAGCCTGTTCTTAATGTTCCGTCATAATTATATACATATATACTTTGATGACTGTCTATTCCAAAGCCAACTACAATTTCTTTTTTGCCGTCACAATCTAAATCTGCAACCTCTATACTCCTTATCGAAGCATCAAGAGGTCGTTGCGGCCAACCGGGAAGAAAATGCCCGCTTCCGCTTAAAACCGATACAACTCCTCTGCCGTGACCTGTTATTATTTCTTTTTGTCCGTCACCGTTTATATCATGAATTTCTATGTCGCTCCATGTGTGTCCGTTGCTTGCTCCAAACTCCTGCAAAGGTGTGTTTATATCATAGCCCGAATTTACTTTCCATTCTGTTTTGCCTGTTGCGGCATCAAGCACGGTTATGGAATAATTTGAAAAAATAATTTCCAGTGCACCGTCGGAATCAATATCGCAAACAGCAGGGCTTGAATAATATGCCTCTTCTGTCCATAATTTATATGTGCCTGCATTAGCATATTTAAGCTTTGGATTTACAGTATATGCATTTACGCCTACTGATGAAAAAGCAAGTATTAAAGATATAATAAAACAAATTTTTTTCATAATATTTTACCTCTTAAAAGTTATGTGCGACCGCACTTTTTCCTGTTTTATGATAAAGTGCCCCTTCGCTTGTGGTTTTTATAACTATAAATGAATATTTTGAAGCAGTATTCAGTCCGTTTACATAAATGGTATCTATATATCCTGCCGCTCCGCCTCCAAGATACTGAATCTGCCCTTTCCTAAAGCTTACGGCTCCGCTTTTTCCTATCTCTTTTAAAACTCCGTTTTCTTCTTTTACATATACTCTTATGCCGTACTCTTCAACAGGGGTATGCATATTTATAACAAATGTACTTCCCGAAACCAAAATGCTTATTTCCCCTAAATTTTCGGGCACATCGGGGAAGGAATCCGATATACTTGCCTCTTTTAATATCCCGCTTGAAAGTGCCAGCTGCTCGTTAACACTTCCTTCATCACAAAGCTTGTTTATTAGCTTTCGGTTTGAATTTTTTATGTTAAGCCTTAAGGCATTATAGCACATTAAAACCATATCTTTTCTTGAAAGCTCGTAATGAGTGGCAGTTTCGGTGTCCAAAAGTCCATAGTTTTGCGAGAATTCTACCGAGGAATCGTAATTAAAATCTCCTTTTGCATCAGAAAAACCAAGTACTCTTAAAAGCATTGTCGAAAACTGTTTTACTGTTGCTATATCCTGTGCTCCAAAATATGTATCGCTGATGCCGTTTACAAGATAATTTTCGTAAAGCCAGCCAACATAATCATTTGCCCACGCGGGGACATCGGTAAAAGGATGAGCATTTTGCTGATAATGTGCCTTTTCTTCTTTCCCAAGCATTCGTACAATAGTAGTACAAATTTCTGCTCTTGTGGCATTTCTTTCAAGCTGCAAGCCTTCTTCCGAAAATGTGTCGGTATTTCCTTTTAAAAGTCCCAGAGTATAAAGCGTTTCTGCCTTTGAAAGAACAGTATCGGCACAAACATTTATTTGCGAAAAGCTTATCAAAATAACTAAAAATAATGCTGTAAATCTTTTTTTCATATTAGTTCACTCCTTAGATTTATTATACAAATTTATTTCCTTAAAGTCAACATCTAAAAAGAGCGGCATAGCCGCTCTTTATTAAAGTTTATTTCTCTGTATTTTGCCGCTTACTGTTTTTGGCAGACTTTCGCGGAATTCAACAATTCTTGGATATTTATAGGGTGCAGTTTTTTCTTTAACGTAATTTTGTATTTCCTTTTTAAGATCTTCTGTAGGCTCTGTTCCGTTTACCAGAACAACGCTTGCTTTAACTATTTGTCCTCTTACTTCGTCGGGAACAGGTGAAACACCACATTCTAAAACATAAGGAAGCTCCATTATTACGCTTTCGATTTCAAAGGGTCCTATGCGGTAGCCGGACGATTTAATAACGTCATCAGCTCTGCCGACATACCAGTAAAATCCGTCTTCATCACGCCACGCAACGTCGCCTGTATGATAATATCCGTCGTACCATACGTCGTTTGTTTTTCTTTCGTCCTTGTAATATTCGGTAAACAAACCGCAGGGTGCTCCGTCTTTAACATTGATAACAATTTCGCCCGATTCACTTGTTTTTACGAGGTTGCCCTCTTTATCCATAAGTGCAACATCATATATAGGTGCAGGCTTACCCATTGAACCGATTTTGTGAGATGCACCTACCATATTACCTATAATCATTGTGCTTTCGGTTTGACCGAAGCCTTCGAGTATCTGCAAGCCTGTTGCTTTTTCAAACTGACGGTAAACCTCGGGATTTAATGCTTCTCCCGCAGTGGTCATGTGTTTTACAGATGAGAAATCGTATTTTGATATATCCTGCTTTATCATCATACGAAGCATTGTGGGAGGTGCACAGAAGGTTGTTATATGATATTTTGCAAACATGGGCAGAATATCTGCTGCATCAAATTTATCAAAATCATATACAAAGGTTGCCGCTTCGCAGAGCCATTGTCCGTAAAGCTTGCCCCACATTGCCTTTGCCCAGCCTGTATCGGATATTGTAAAGTGTAATCCGTCGGGGTCAACATTATGCCAGTATTTTGCTGTATGGAAATGCCCCAGTGCATATTTATAATTGTGAACTGCAATTTTAGGATAGTCGGATGTGCCTGATGTAAAGTACATAAGCATTGTATCGTCACCGCCGGGTGAGGCTTCTGTACGTTTGAAGTGAGTGCTGAAACGGCTGAATTCTTCATCAAAATCACGCCAGCCTTCTCTCTTTTCTCCAACTATAATTTTGTTTACAACAGATGGGCATTTTTCAGCCGCTATATCTATCTGGTGAGCTGTATCGCCATCAGATGTACATACAACCGTGCTTATTCCTGCTGCGTTGAATCTGTATTCAAAATCGTGCTCTACAAGCTGGTTTACTGCAGGAATTGCTACTGCACCAAGTTTATTAAGACCGAGCATTGCTATCCAGAACTGATAATGTCTTTTTAAAACAAGCATTACCCTGTCGCCCTTTTTAATGCCAAGGGATGCAAAATAGTTTGCACACTGGTTTGAAAGCTTTTTCATATCGGTAAAGGTAAAACGACGCTCTTGTTTATCTTTTGAAATATGAAGCATTGCAAGCTTATCGGGTTCACGCTCGGAAAGCTTGTCTACAAGGTCGAATGCAAAATTGAATTTTTCGGTATTCTTGAATTTTATTGATGTGGGTGTTCCGTTTTCGTCTTCTTCAATATCAATAAAGTTATGATAAATTCTATCCTTATTGTCACGATGAGGTACACCTATTATTTTTTCTGCAACTGCATCGGTATTTTCTTCGTTTTCTACTCCCGAACGTAAAACTATAGCGTAAAACAGACAATCTTTGCCGTTTACTGCTATCATTCCGTGAGGTGTATCACTGTTATAGTAAATACTGTCGCCAGGGCCTAAAACTTCTTTATGGGCACCTACCTGTACCATAAGATGTCCTTCTATAACTATATCGCACTCCTGCCCTTCGTGGGTGGTAAGCTCGATATCCTTATCCTGTGCCGCTTCATCGTATACACTATGAACAAAAAGTGGCTCTGCTATACGATTCTTAAATGCATACGCCAAGTTATGATATGTCATACCGTGGGCTTTTGCTATCTGCTGACCTGCACCTGCTCTTGTTACTGTGTATGACTTTAAGTTAGGGCTATAGCCTTCTATAATATCGGTTACGTTTACACCTAAAGCAGCTGCACAGCGATAAATAAAAGCAAAGTTTAAATCACTGTCGCCATTTTCGCATTTTACGTATTCTTCAACAGAGATTCCTGTGCTTTTTGCCATATCCTCAAGCGAAAGGTTCTCGATTTCGCGAAGCTCGCGAATACGTTGTGCCATTTCTTTGATTTTTAAATTAATATCTCTCAGGTTTTCCATATTTATCCTCCAAGAATTAAAAAAGCCCGTCCCAAAGTTTTACTTTGAGACGAGCACTTATAATTTAAGTTTACCCGCGGTACCACTCAATTTGTAGCAAAGGCTACCACTTTTGATGCTTTAACGCAGCATATACGGGAGTGTCTACTAAGCTTTCTGCCTTTCTTACCCCGGCTCGGAAGCTACATTGCAGAAGTCTTGCCTGTGGCTTGCACCAACCGCCACTTCTCTTAAAGGTAGTACAACCGCAACCTCTTCGTCATTGCCTCTAATCTTTACCTATTCTACCATAATAAATTTTCTGTGTCAAGTGTTTTTACAACTTAAATTAAAAGCATGATTTAACGGGCCGTTTCCTTTGCCGAGGTTAAGATTTGCCTTCAGTGCACCGGATACGTATTCTTTTGCCGAAAGCACCGACTGATAAATGCTCTCGCCTTTTGCAAGGTTTGCCGCAATTGCACTTGATAAGGTACACCCTGTGCCGTGGGTATTGGGGTTATTTATTCTTTTTCCCAAAATCCACTTATATTCACCGTTTGAATATAAAAGGTCATTTGCATTTTCTTTGCTGTGACCTCCTTTTAAAAGAACATTAGTGCCGTATAAATCCCCTATTTTTTTTGCGGCTTTCATCATAGTATCAGGGTTATTTATTTTGATGCCTGTGAGGGCTTGTGCCTCGGGAATGTTTGGTGTAACAATAAAGGCTAAAGGAAAAAGCTCTTGTGTAAGAGCCGATACTGCCTCGTTTTTTATAAGCCTTGCTCCGCTTGTTGCCACCATCACAGGGTCTACCACAATATTTTTTGCATTATATTCTTTAAGTTTTTGTGCAATTACTTTTATAAGCTCTTTTGAAGATACCATTCCTATTTTTACGGCATTGGGATAAATATCTTCAAATACGGCATCAATTTGTTCTTCCAAAAATTTTGGCGTTACTTCCATTACCGACTTAACACCTTTGGTATTTTGTGCTGTGAGTGCAGTTATGGCACTCATTGCGTAAACACCGTTCTGCAGCATGGTTTTTATATCTGCCTGAATACCCGCACCGCCGCAGGAATCGCTCCCTGCAATTGATAACGCTGTTTTCATTGGTTTTTCTCCTTTTTTGGGATTATTTTTTTTGCTGCGGATAGCAGAATTTCTGTTTCAGCTTTTGGATTTTTTGCTTTCATAACGGCAGAAACTACACAAATTCCTGCAATGGGAATGCCGTAAAGCACATCAAGATTACCTTTATTTAATCCACCTATTGCATTAACAGGTATAGGTACGGCATTACAGATATTACGCAATGTGTCGGTAGAAGTTAAAATTGTTTTTACCTTGGTTTGGGTGGGATATATTGCACCTACTCCAAGATAGTCGGCACCCTGTGCAAAGGCTTCAAGTGCCCGTGGCACTGTTTTTGCAGTTGCACCTATAATTTTTTCTTCTCCCAAAATTTTACGTGCAGTGCAAATTGGCATATCTTCAAGCCCCAGATGAACTCCTTCCGCATCCACGGCAAGGGCTACATCCACTCTGTCGTCAATAATAAGCGGAACCTTGAACTTTTGCGTAATTTTATGTACTTTTTGTGCAAGAGAAATATACTCAGCGGTAGATATTTCCTTTTCGCGCAGCTGAAGTAAAGTTACCCCACCCATTAGTGCCTGTTCTATTCGATACAGAAATTCTTCTTTGGAAAAGCCGCTTCTGTCGGTAATAAAATAAAATGTAGTATCAAGCTTTTTCATTTTAGGTCTCCTTACACATAAATACGTTTTGTTAAGTTAAATGAAAATTGAGACCTTGAACTCCTTATGGTATAATAGTTTCACCACAAAACCAATTACCTCCCTGAAAATCAGAGAAAGGAGAACAAGATCTCATGGTAAAAATTATATCACATTGTTGCCC
>JAZSDN010000091.1:0-13273 GCA_045531205.1 Clostridia bacterium
ACAAGCGCACAGGCAGCAAAAATGCTTATTTGTGCACTCGGCTATGCAGTACAGGCAGATGCACAGGGCGGATTCCCCGCAGGCTATGTAGCAAAAGCAGGTCAGCTTGGTATTTACGATAACGTAGAAGCAAAAGCTGACGGCGAAATCACAAGAGGCGAATTTGCAGTAATGGTATACAATGCAATAGATGTAGATGTATACGAAAAAACTGTTTACGGTGACGAAACATATAAATACGAAGTAAAAGAAGATGTAACAATCATCTCAAGAGACCTTAAAATCTTCAAAATCGAAGGTCAGGTAACAGCAGTAGCAAACGGATATGTTTCACTTCCTTCAAAACAGCTTAATAATAATGAAGTGGTAATCGGTGGCAGAATCTACGATAAAGCTGAAACAGCAGCAGATGCTCTCCTCGGCAGAAACGTAGTAGCTTATGCAGATTTCACAGATGATGAAAACCCCGTACTTCTCTACGTTGCAGAAGCACCCCAGGGTAACATCTTAACACTTGATGCAGACGATATCGTATCAACAAAGACAAACAAATCAGAAGTTGTATACGAAATCGATAACAAAGAATACACAGCAAAGCTTACAAACGCAGTAATGGTTAAAAACGGCGATAACCTCGGACAGACCTGGGCAGCGAGCGAGCTTTATCCCGACTGCGGTACAGTAACACTTGTATCAAACGTAAGCAATGCTTATGCTTATGTAATAGTTGAAGCTTATACAGACTACGTAGTAGAAAGTGTAAATACAGATACTAATGTAGTATACTTCAAAAACTTCGGCGGCAAAACACAGATGGAAATCGATGTAAACTCACTTGATAAGAAGGTTGAAATCATCGATAAAGACGGCGAAGCAGTAGAATTAAAGAAACTTGCTAAATGGACAGTTCTTTCAATTCTCGAAAGCTCTTCAAGAATAACAGCAGTTGTTTCAAAAGAAACAGTTACAGGCGTTGTTTCAGAAGAATCCAGAAAAGGTATCTTAATAGGCGAAACAACATACCAGCTTGCAGCATCGCTTGAAAAAGCTCCTGCAGCTATAACAAAACCCGTAGTTGGCAAAAACGCAACATATTACCTTGACTTTATGGGCAAAATCGCAGCAGTTAACACAACTACAGGTGCAAACTACCTTTATGCTTATATGAAGGATATCGGTGTTGACGGTGGTTCAGCATTCGGCACAAATGTTAAAGCAGAAATGTTTGACATACTTGCTGCAAAAATGAACGTTGTTGACTTTACAGACAGAGTTGTATTTGTAGACTCAATGAACTTTGAAAAGACAGTTGACAAAGAAGACCTCTTAAAGGAAACCGATATTTACAAAAACGGTGCAGGCGTACCTCAGCTCGTTAGATTCGAAAGAAACGAAGACGGTGCTGTAACAAAGCTCGAAGTAGCTCAGGACTATCGTTTTGACTTCTATGGCCCTGACGAAGCAACACGTCAGCAGGTATTCTCACTTGATGTATCAAGTAACCCCGAAGGTTACTTATACAAAAAAGGCGGAGTAAAAGACGAATCCACATTTAACTCTGTAGGCGGTTCTAATATTGCTGGTAAATACTTCATTGGTTCGCAGACCAAAACTCTTAGAATTAAGGAAAACTACACAGCAAAAGACTTTGCAGTAACAACATCAACATCAGGCTGGTCACATAATTATGTAGCTAAATGTGCTTATGCTTACGATGCAAGCGATAGTGGTGTTTTAGCAGTAATAGTTGAAAACCAGAAAGAGCTTGCTGAATATGAAGCAGGCTTAGGCGGCGGTGCTGACGACAAGGTAGATTATACACATGTAGTATTCAGTAACCCAGGTATTGTAACAAGTATCACAAAGGGTATCAATGCTGACGAAGAAGTTGTTAACTATCTTAACGTTCAGAGTGCTTCCGGTAAGGTTAAAATGACAGTACCCGAAGGCTTCAAATTCATGTACGGTCAGGTTAACTGTGTATTCGAAAAAGAAGAAGCAAGAGTATTCAATAACCCCAAGAGCACAGGTCTTGTTGTAAAAGGTTCAGGCTCAAGCGTTACAAGACAGCCCGCACAGTCATATATTTATATTGAAGACCTCGCATTTGGTGATATAGTAACATACGAAATGAACTCAACTAACGAAGCAACAACAGTAAATGTTCTTATGAAGGCTGATAACCCTGGTTATGTTTCATTTGCTCCCAGAGAAGGTGGCTCATTAACCACAGGTTCAAACGAAACACAGGGCATGGGTATTCACAACACAGCTTGGTACATTGGTCTTGATACAATTTATTGTTCAGTAGTAAACGAAGTAGCAAGCAACGGCAGAGTAATAGCAACAACCTACGATCCTGATGGTCCTGCTGTATCCAAAAAAGCAACTTCAAAGGCACGTGTATTCTCATGGGATGTTCCCAGTAGTGCACTTATAGTAGACCTTCAGAAAGGTTCAGTTAAAACAGGTTCATACCTCGATGTAGCACCTGGCGATACTTATGTATCACTTTGGGGTTATGGTTTAACAAAGAACTCTAACGCTCTTACAGTTGTATACAAACAGGCTGTTTAATAGCTAAAATAAAATTTCAGGCACTCGAAAGAGTGCCTGTTTTTTATGTATATATAAAAAGTTGAGATGCACAAAATTTTGCACCTCAACTTTTTTATTGCATAGCTATATATTTTTCTTCTATAAATTCTATTTCACACCGTCCTGCGGTTGTTTCTGTTATATCCTTTTTCATTTTTTCAAAATTTTGAACGGCACAGGTAAAGGTTACGTTGTTTGAATAATCCTTTGATAAAATAATAGCGTCTGAATTTTCTAAATAATATAAAAGCTTACCAGACATATTATAATCACAGCTTGCCGAAAAAACTGTGCAAAGTGTCATTTTACAAATTCCTGCATCACTTGCCGCCTCGGTTGCAGACTTTCCGTAAGCGTGCACAAGCCCGCCCGTACCAAGAAGTGTTCCGCCAAAATATCTTGTTACCACGATGCATATATCCGAAAGCCCTGATTTTTGAATAACATCAAGCACAGGCATACCTGCCGTGCCCGAAGGCTCGCCGTCATCCGAATAACGTCGTATATTATTATTCCTTAAAAGATATGCATAAACGTGGTGCCTTGCGTCGGGGTAACGTTTTTTTTCTCGTGCTATAAGGTCTAATGCCTCCTGCTCACTTTTGCAGGGTGCCGCAACACCTATAAAACGCGACTTTCGGTCTATAACCTCGGCATTTCCCTCTTTTAAAACGGTAATATAATCCATTAAAACTCACATCCTGTAAATAATATACCACAAAACTCATATACTTGTAAAGCAAAAATAAAAATAGGGTGTTGACGGGAAGGAATAAAAAAGTTATAATAAAATAGGGAGGGTGGATTATGAATAAAATTGCACTTATACCAAATCCCGAAAAAGACATAGATTTTGGTGCAAGCAAAAAAACTGTAGAAAAATTTAAAAATACAGCAGAGGTTTATACTCTGCCCGAATATGCAAAAATTTGCGGAGCAAAAGAGATGGAAGAGGGCAAGCTTTATACAGAGTGCGACCTTGTAATAACTCTTGGCGGTGACGGAACTGTACTTGACGCCGCAAGAAGAGCCGCAATAAAAGAAATCCCCGTTCTGGGAGTAAATTTAGGAAACCTTGGATTTTTAACAGCACTTGAAAGTGACCACTTTTTTAAAATTGCACCCGAAGATATTTTAGAAAACAAAAACATTCAAAGACGAATGATGCTTTGTGTAACGGTTGAAAATCAAGGAAACAAAAGGGTTTTCCACGCTTTAAACGATGCGGTTATTACCCGTACACATTTTAGCCCCTTGGCACACGTAAGCCTTTATGCAGATTTTCAGCTTGTAGAAACTTATGCCTGTGACGGGCTTATAATATCAACTCCCACAGGCTCAACAGCCTACTCTCTTGCTGCGGGAGGACCTATAATTGACTCGTCACTTTCGGCAATACTTGCAATGCCTGTTTGTCCGCACATGCTTGGTTCAAGACCTATAGTGCTTAATGCCGAAAGTGTTCTTCAAATAAAACAAGAAACAAATGCAGACCATAAATGCGTACTTGAGGTTGACGGAAGCGATGGACTTGAGCTTACACCAGGCGACATTGTAACCATAACAAAATCGGAATATTATGCAAAAATAATGAATTTTGACAAAGGCTTTTACGAACAGGTACGAAAAAAATTCAGAAACGGAAGGGTAACAAAAAGTGAGAACTAAAAGACACAACGCAATACTTTCTATTATAAAAGAGAATTTTATTGAAACACAGCAGGAGCTTTCTGACAAGTTAAGCGAAATGGGCTTTGAGATAACCCAGGCAACCGTTTCAAGAGATATAAAGGAATTAAGACTTATAAAAGCACAGGCGGGCGACGGAAGGTCAAGATATGTAAGAGCAGGCTCGTCGGGAGTTGCCGATTCAAGCTCCAGAATACGCACCATTTTTTCGCACTCTGTTTTAAGCGTTGACTATGCGTTAAACAACGTGGTAATAAAAACCTTATCAGGAATGGCACAGGCGGCAGCCATTACGCTTGAGTCAATGGCGTGGCCCGAAATTTTGGGTACCGTAGGCGGCGACGATACAGTTTTGGTTGTTGTACGAAGCGAAAAAGATGCCGCAAAACTAACAAAATGCTTGAAAAATATGATTGAGAAGGAATAAACTATGCTGTCCGAACTTGTAATAACAAATTTAGCTATAATAGATAATGCACAAATAGCTTTCGAAACAGGTCTTAATGTTTTGACGGGTGAAACAGGTGCGGGCAAATCTCTTATTATAGATTCAATAAATACGGTTTTAGGGGCAAGAACCTCTACCGATTTAATAAGAAACGGAGCACAAAGCCTTAGGGTTGAAGCACTTTTTTACGTTTCGAAGGAAGAATATCCCGAAACAGACGGGGAAATTATTTTAAGCCGCGAGGTTTTTTCGGACGGAAGAAATTCGTGCAGAATAAACGGGCGTATGGCTACTCTTACCGAGCTTCGGGAATTAGGGCAGAATCTTATAAGCATTCACGGACAAAACGATTCACAACGTTTGTTAAAGCCCTCGCTTCATCTTGAATTTATAGATGGTTATGCAAAAAACCAGGATATTTTAAAAGAATATTCAGAGCTTTATAAGAATAAAAAAGAAATTGAAAAACAAATTGAACATCTGAACTCTCTTGCCGAAAACGAGGCAAAAAGGCTTGATTATCTTCGCTTTTGCCTTGAAGAAATCTTAGCGGCAAATCTTACAGAAAACGAAGATGAAGCTTTAATAGAGGAACGCAATGTTTTAAGAAGCTTTGAAAAAATAAAGTCGGGAGTAGACAGTGCAGTCAGAACTCTTTTGTACGATAACGGTGCACTTGATTTAATGAATAAAGCTATATCGGATATCCCTCAGGGAATTTCGGAGGAGCTTGATTCTTTGAGAGGTGCTCTTTACGATACATATTATTCTGCAAAAGAAGCCGCACGCGACATAGAATATTACGGGGATAACCTTTCGGGCGATGCATCACGCCTTGAAAAGGTGGAAGAAAGGCTTGATGTTATATCAAAGCTTAAATCAAAATACGGCGGCTCAATAGATGCAGTTCTCGCCTTTGCAAAGGAAGCAGAAAAAGATGTTTTGGAAATAGAAAACAAGGATGCAGAGCTTTTGGAATGTGAAAAAAAGCTTGCGGATATAAATACAAAACTTACACTTCTTGCAAAAAAACTTACAGAAAAAAGAATACAAGCCGCAAGGCGTATAGAAAGCGAAGTTTCGTCCGAGCTTTGCGACCTTGATATGTCTTATGTAAAAATCTCGGTATGCCACGAACAAATCGAAATGTGCTCTCACGGTGCCGACAAAATGGAATTTTTGGTTTCCACCACGGGAGGAGAATTAAAGCCCCTTGCAAAAATAGCGTCGGGCGGTGAAATGTCAAGAATCTGTCTTGCATTAAAAACAATTCTTACCGATAAAGAAAAAGCAGAAACACTTATTTTTGACGAAATTGATTCGGGTATCAGCGGAATAGCCGCACAGAAAATAGGTAAAAAGCTTAAGTCTTTAGGTAAAAAATGTCAGGTAATATCAATAACCCATCTTGCACAAATAGCATCTTTGGCAGACAGGCATTTTTGCATATTAAAGCAAGAAAATAACGGAACTTTTAAAACACAAGTTGCTCCGCTTGATTACGAAGGCAGACTTTCAGAGCTTGCCAGAATAATCGGTGGCGAAAAAATAACCCCCGCAACCTTAAAGGCTGCGGAGGAAATGTTGCAGGATTAGTAGCTTATAACCTTTTCAACATAAGTTGCGGTTTTTGTACCGCCTTCTTCTGAAAACTCAACCATTGCAACATTGCCAGGCTCAATTTCCAAAAGATTAAACTGAACGCGGGAATCGTCGTTAAAAAGAAGAGTAACTTCTTCTCCCAAAACACGCATGGTAAACGATTCTTCCCCTATCGATAAAACCTCTCCCTGATATGTTTTTTCGTCAAGCTCAACACCCTGATAAACATCGGGCTCCGAGCTTTCGGTTCCTTCGGGGAGTTTTGAAGTAGTGGGAGCTTCTCCCTTTAAAATACTTATATTAAATAATGCCGCCGTTCCCCAAATTGCGGCAACTGCGAAAACGCAAACCAAAATCCATAAAATAATCTTTTTGTTCAATTTGTACACTATCCTTTTAAAAATCATTGATATTATTATACACCCATTTGCATATAAAACGCAACAGTTTTTCAAATTTTTATTTCTTGATTTTTAAAAGCTTATATGTTAAAATAAAATAAAGGAGGAATTTTAATGAAACTTATATTTGCAATTGTATCTACAGATGATGGAAATAAGGCTTTAAAAAAATTGAATGCACAGGGATTTGGTGCAACTAAATTTGCAACCTCCGGCGGTTTTTTAAGAGAAAAGAATATGACTCTTATTTTAGGAACAGAAGAAGAACGTATCCCCGAGGTTATGCGTATATTTAAAGAAAACTGCAGAAAGAGAACAAAGGTTGCTATAGAAAGCATCAATGCTTCTATGACAGGCTTTTCGGGTTTTGCACCTATTGAAATAGAAGTAGGCGGCGCAACAATTTTTATAGTAAATGTAGAAAGCTTTGAAAAAATCTGATGCTCGTAGGTAAAGATAAAGTAATATCTTATTTTAAAAATATTGAAAATATATCCCACTTTTATATTTTCTGCGGAGAAGAAGGAATAGGCAAAAAAACCACGGCAGAATATATAGCGGGACTTTTGCACTGTGAGGGGGAGAATAAACCCTGCGGGGAATGTGCGGCGTGCCACCAGCACAAAGCCTATACACATCCCGACTTTGTAATAGTAACAGAAGAAGATAAAACTAAAAAAAGCATAAGTGTTGAAACTGTGCGAAGCGTGGTTTCCGATATGCAGACAAAACCCCTTCTGGCAGATAAAAAAATATATATCGTGCCCGATGCTGACAAATTAAGTCAGCAGGCACAAAATGCATTTTTAAAAGCACTTGAGGAAGCACCGCATTATGTTTTGATAATAATGCTTGCAGAATCCGAAAAAAACCTTCTCAGTACAGTTTTGTCGCGTGCATCGGTTATAAGAATCCCCGCATGCACAAAAACTGAAATGACGGCTTTTTTACAAAAAGAATATCCTGATTCAAATATAGAAGCAGCAGTCTCTTTTGCCGACGGGAATATAGGAAGGGCAATAAAAATGCTTAAAGAGGGAGACGGATTAAGAGATGCGTTTTTTGACGCACTCTGCCTAAAACCTCATACCGAAAAAGGATGGATATACCCACTTTTGGAATGTTTTGAAAAAAACAAAGACCATGTGCATAAGCTTCTTATGTATTTTCACATATTCCTGCGTGACGCAGTAATGATAAAAGAAGGATACTCTGACAAGATTATAAACACAGATAAAAAGAACGAAATATCCTCTTTTGCACAAAATATAAGCAGTGCGGCACTGGTATCCTGTCTTGACAGGGTTTGTGATTGCGGCACAAAATTCGGCAAAGGCTCAAACCTTACACTGTGGATAACAAATTTGTTAATAGGCTGCAGGCAGGACTTTGTTTCGAAATAACAGAAAGGACAGTAAACAGCTTTGGAAATAGTAGGAGTACAGTTTAAAAGTATGGGCAAGGTATACTTTTTTGCCCCGGGAAAAATAGATATAAAGGTTGGCGACAATGTTATTGTAGAAACCGCACAGGGACAGGAGTACGGCAAAGTAACAATACCTGTATCCGATGTTTCGGAGGATAAAATAGTTGCACCTTTAAAGAATGTTGTACGAGTTGCAACAAATGCCGACAAAAAACAGCTTGAAGAAAATCGTAAAAAGGAAAAAGAAGCCTTTAAAATATGTAACGAAAAAATAGAAAAGCACAAGCTTGATATGAAGCTTATAAGCGTTGAGTATGCGTTTGACTGCAGTAAAATTCTGTTTTATTTTACATCGGGCGGAAGAGTTGATTTCAGAGAGCTTGTAAAGGATTTGGCATCTGTTTTCCGCACAAGAATAGAGCTTAGGCAGATAGGCGTGCGTGATGAAGCAAAAATGATAGGAGGACTTGGAATTTGCGGAAGAAGTCTTTGTTGTAATTCCTATCTTGCAGATTTTCAGCCCGTTTCAATAAAAATGGCAAAGGAACAGAATCTTTCGCTTAATCCCACAAAAATATCGGGCAGCTGCGGCAGACTTATGTGTTGCTTAAAATACGAGCAGGACACTTATGAGGATTTACTTCGTGTAATTCCCAAAATAGGCTCGGTTGTAAAAACGCCCGACGGAACAGGAACAGTTACCGACACCTATGTTTTAAGCGAAAAGGTGCGTGTAAAAATCGAAAAAGGCGAAGATTTTACCGTTAAAGACTACAGCGTAAGCGATATAAAGGTTATATCCGAAGGCAAAGTAAAACGCGAAAAGCACGACGATGTAGATATGGAAGAGCTTAAAAAGCTTGAAGATAAATAATAAAAGGCGGTGTAAATTTTTACACCGCCTTTTTTATGGGGATCGAAAAAATGTTTCAGAATGGACAAACTGAGCTACACCAAGGCTTTGCCTTGGTGTAGGATACCCGAAGGCGTACAAAGGTACGTCGAGAGGCGAAGTTTGTTCATAGCAAAAAAACATAAAATTATAAGAAAAAATCAAAAAATGATTTTTTCGACCTAATTTATCTGTTTATAAATTAGATTTACAAAGTATATTTCTTATATTTCTTTGTTTTTTTGCGGTCTGGACTTTTTTACATCTCCATTTCTTTAAAAAGTTCATCATAAGACGTGTTTAGGGCATTTTTTATTGCTCGAAGCTGTGTGGCATAAATATGCTGAATCCCTCTTTCAATTTTAACAAGAGATTCCCTCGTAATATCAATCCCCATAAGCTGTAATTCTCTTACAAGCTGAACCTGACCGATTTTACGCTCTTTTCTTATTTTGCGGATATTTGCCCCAAGTAATATAGAATCTTGCTTTATTTTTTGTTCTTTCATAATATTTCCCTTATCAAAAATAATCTGTTACAGCTTTATTATACATTAAATTTTTTAAAAAATATTTACAAAACATAAAAATTGTTGTATAATAACTATATATTATTTTTAAGGTGGTGATTTTGTGGACGCGTATCCCGGGCGAGTGAGCAATTTTAATACTATTATTATGGGCGGCGGCACAAAATTCATTGCCGTATTTTTGGCGAGGCGTTAGGAAGAGGTTTAATCTTACTTGTGTCTGGCTTAAAATACCTTTTGTCTGTGTTGCCCTCCAAAGAGAGGGGTTTTTTTATGTTCGAAAGACTTGAAGAGCTTATCGCAGAACGCAAGTTTACAGAGGTAAGACAAATTCTTATAGAGGCACAACCCGCAGATTTAGCGGAATATCTTGATTCTGTGCCTGTTAATGAAGCACTTCGTCTTTTCAGGCTTTTGCCTAAATCCGAGGCGGCTGATACCTTCAGTTATATGCCGAAAGACTTACAGCAGAATATAGTTGAAGAAATAACCGACCGAGAAGTGTCGGGCATTATGAAAGAGCTTTTTTTGGACGATGCGGTTGACTTTATAGAAGAAATGCCCGCAAACGTTGTAAAAAAAGTGCTTGCAAATGCGGGAGAATCAAAGCGTAAGCTTATAAACCAGTTTTTGCAGTATGAAGATGATTCTGCAGGAAGCAGAATGACAATAGAGTTTGTTGACCTTCGAAGCAGTATGACAGTAGCCGAAGCGTTTGACCATATAAGAAAAACGGGTATAAATAAAGAAACCGTTTACACCTGTTATGTTATAGATAAAAACCGCGTGCTTGAAGGAATTATTACTGTGCGTGATATGCTTTTTGCCGATAAAGAAAGCACTGTCGGCGAAATTATGGATACAAACGTACTTTATGTATCCACAGATGCCGACCAGGAAGTAGTAGGTCTTATGTTCAGTAAATATGACCTTTTGTCAATTCCTGTAGTTGATAAAGAAAGAAGACTTGTAGGTATCATCACAGTCGATGACGCGGTGGAAGTAATTCAGGAAGAAAACACCGAGGATATCGAAAAAATGGCGGCTTTGACACCTTCAAACGACACATATTTGAGAACATCGGTATTTACACATTCCAAAAACCGAATAATCTGGCTTTTGATTCTTATGCTGTCGGCAACCTTTACTGCCGCTATAATAGAAAACTTCCGTACCCTTTTTGTATCGGTACCGCTTTTGGTTTCGTTTATTCCAATGCTTATGGGTGCGGGCGGTAACAGCGGAACACAGGCTTCAACCATAGTAATACGTGGTATAGCACTTGACGAAATACGTGGCAGCGACTTTTTAAAGGTATGGTGGAAAGAGCTCAGGGTAGCAGCCCTTGTAGGTTTTGTTTTAGCAGGAGTAAATGTATTGAATATGTGCCTTATTCAGGGCAAAGACCTGAATTTAGCACTCACAGTAAGCTTAAGCCTTTATGCAACTGTTATAATAGCAAAATCGGTAGGCTCGCTTTTGCCCATATTTGCAAAGCAGATACGCCTTGACCCTGCAATAATGGCAACACCCATTCTTACAACAATTGTTGACGCTGTAGCATTGCTCGTATACTTCTCAATAGCACAGATATTCTTTAATTTTTAATGGTACTTGCACAGTTTCCCCCTTTGATGCATATAATTGAAGCATTGAAGGGGGTATTTTTTTGTTATCTTTACTGGCATTTTTATTCCAAAATATATTTATGGTGTCCTATGTAGGGCAACAAAATTCGTTTCCGAAACCGCTTTCGGCAGAGGAAGAGGAAGAGTACATAATGCGTTACGAAAAAGGCGATGAGGACGCAAGAAATGTGCTTATAGAACATAATCTGCGTTTAGTTGCACACGTGGTAAAAAAATATCAGGACAGCGGCATAGACCCCGACGATTTGATTTCAATAGGAACAATTGGTCTTATAAAAGCCGTGTCAACCTATAACTCTGAAAAGAAAATACGCATAGCAACCTATGCCGCACGCTGTATCGAAAACGAGGTTTTAATGGCACTTCGCTCAAAAAAGAAAACTGCAAACGAGGTTTCCCTAAACGAGCCTTTGGGAGTTGATAAGGCGGGCAACGAAATAAATCTTATAGACGTTTTAAGAAGCGATGATGACGATATAATAACCGATTTTGAGCTTAAAAGCCAGATAGGAAAGCTTTATAATGCAATAAAAAATCATCTGCATAAAAGGGAAAAGCTTATTATAATTGCACGCTATGGATTATTCGGCAAAAAAGAAAAAACACAGCGTGAAATAGCAGAAAGTATGGGCATTTCACGCTCTTATGTGTCGAGAATTGAGAAAAAAGCGGTAGAAAAGCTGAAAATGGGAATACAAGGTTAAAAATCTCTTGCAAAGGCAGATATATAATGATATAATATCTTCACATATATAAGAAAGGTGAAGAAGGTTATATGAAGCTTAGAATTTGTGCATTGACATTGGCAGTAATACTTGTATTTTCAATGGGAGTTTCGGCACAGGCAGACCCATATACTTTGCTTAACAATATGAAGGTAGAAGTTGTGGGTATGACAGACTATTGCTACGACGGAGAAGAGGTGGAGGTAAAAGTATCTCTTTCCGACGTTTCTGACTATGTAATAGGCACATCGCAGTGGTATGTAAACGGCACCCCTGTTGAAGGCTGGTACAGCTCGGACTATGACCTTTTTGTTGGGAAGGAAACAACCTTCCGCTATACTCCTGTGTTTGAAAAGGGTATGAAAAGCACATTAAATATAGCCTTTGATATAGCGTATGGCGGATATCTTAAAAGAACCGAAATCCCTGCCGTAACACTTCACGCATATTCCGACGAATATTACGATACAAGAGAATTAAAGAATAATGTTCAAACAGTTTTTGTTGAAACAAAAATTCTTCGCGATACACCTACCTATACAACAAAATATCTTAAAACACAAAACGGAATGCTGTCTGCGGGCACAACAGTTTGTTATGTTGACCGCTACAGCACAACCGACGATAATGATATAACAACTCTTCACGCAGGCTATGTTTTAAGACCCGACGGGGTACACGCATGGGTTCCCCATTCAGTTTTGCAAACTTCAACCAAAAACTACACCGACGCAGTAGATTATGATACAAAAACCAAAGAAGCCTTTGTTAACACAAAGGGCTACGAAAGCGAAACAGGATATCTTGTGTGGATAAGCCTTAAAAAACAGAAGGTAAATGTTTTTATGGGACAAAAGGGTGCGTGGCAGTATATTAACTCATTTTCATGTGCAACAGGCAAAAACACAACACCCACTCCCAAAGGAGAATATACATATTGTGCACGCCAGAATGCGTGGGTTCACAAAACCTACAGAGTAGGCCCTGTGCTTTATATGGACTTATCAAGAGGAATAGCAATGCATTCATGGCTTTATTCGCCCGATGGTAAATATGTAATTGACTCTACAATTGGCAGACCTGCATCACTTGGATGTGTACGTCTTGCAGGCAACGATATTGCATGGCTTGACTATTATCTTACAAGAAATACCAAAGTAGTAGTTTACTAAAAGGTAGTGTAAAGTAAAAATGAAAGACTAGCATAACAATTTCACAAAATATCGGTGATTTTCGCCCGAAAGCTTGTAAATGCTCGTCTGCGATTAGTCAAGGGTAAAAATGAACGTGCTAAAGCACGCCCTATGACAAATC
>JAZSDN010000103.1:0-2383 GCA_045531205.1 Clostridia bacterium
AGCATTACAAGAGGTAACAAAATATGTTGTCAAAGCTGAAACTTGCATAGATACAAAAAGTGCAGGGGAACTGGCAGAAGCAATTAAGGGAGTGCGAAAATCTTCCTCAGGCGGAACTTTCAAAAAAGCGATAGTTAATGGAAAAGCAGATGCACTTATAGAAACAGAAAGATTTTTTCGCGAGCTATCACAATACGAATGGGAGTATCACATATATAATTTTATAAATGGGAGGTACATAAAAAAATGAAATATAAAAAAATATTTGATAATATTATCGGCCGTGCAGATGTAGAGGAATTAGAAAGCATAGTAATGACATTAAATGCGGTATCAAATCTCTCGCCAAAGTCATTGATAATATTAAAAGATTCAATAAATTCGGCATTCACAGGCGGTACAACAGGGAACAAAGCAAAGAAAGAAATAGAAAAAACGAAATTCGAGCTTGCATCTTACATATATTTTTAGAGAATTAAAGAGCCACGCAGGGAAACCCATCTTCCCTGCACGGCTCTTTTGTTTTGTGCAAAGGGCAAGTCTGTCCGTATCTCGCAAAATATGAGTTTTGCTAAATTGCCCTTTCGGGCATTTTCGCAAAACTGATATTTTGCAAAATAGGAAAGTTACAGGCAAATTAGATTTTTCCGCCACGCAGGGAAACCCATCTTCCCTGCACGGCTCGGCCTGTTACCTTGCGGTAACGGACAGCGAGGAAAAAGAAATTAAAAGTTCTTTTTCCTCTGCTGTTTGATGTGTTTTATTCGACACAATTCGTATGGAAAACTATGTGGATATGTTGATAATATTGTCGAGAAAGACACAAAATTTCGTTTTGTCCTAAAAAATTACAGCGAGCGGGGAACAAATGTGTTATGATATTGGTACAGTAGCACAATACTAGGTGAATTTCTGTCCGTAGTGTGAGCCGTGCGGAGCACACAGACGCACTTCGGGAATAATGTTCTCGGGAAACATGGAGCATGATGTGACTAAAATCTTCTATTATTATTTAATAATATAGAAACAACTCTAATTTTTTAATAAATTTATAGGAAATTTTAGAAATAACTATTGCAAAATGTTTTCAAAAGTGTTATACTAAATGAGAGGAGGGAATTGTATATTCGAGTGGTTTTTGATAGATGATTATATTTCATCTACTGGCTTGCCAATTTGCATTGTAGCAAAAATAAAAAAGCTAGGCAGTTATGATGTAGTTAGCTACTACCACGCACGGTATATATCGGGGAAATATATTGTGTACGAAAGTGCTTGTCCAACATTAGACTGTGTTGCAAGGGTAAGGGAAATTGGTTGTAAGCTTGAGGAAAGCGAGGTAATATATGCCAAAAGCAGAAAAAATAACAAGAGATTCTGTAAGGAAAGACCATCAATGCGGAGTTAGACTAACAGAAAAAGAGTTTGAGGAAGTGCGAAAACTGGCAATAGAAAGCGGTTTTACAATATCAAGTTACATTAGGGAAATTGTAATTCGATTTATAGCAAACGAAAAATAAAAAAAAGACCCTCTGGCAAGGGTCAAGAAAGGTAGTTGTAGAATAGTGATACCACCTAACACAGATATTATAGCAGAGATTGAAAATGATGTCAATATTCCCATATATAAAACCTTGGGAAAAGCAGAGCATTTTCTATTAAATACGCAAGAACTAAGGGAAATGTTGTATAAACATTATCTAGCACAACAAAAGCCACACAAAGCAAAAGCAGTAAAAGAGTGCGGAACATTCTTGATGTTTAAGCAATACAAAGATAAAGAAAGTACGGCACAGTTGACAAGGGCAAATTTTTGCAAAGACCCTCTTTGTCCTATGTGTGCATGGCGGAAGCATATAAAAAGTAACAATATTATGAATTATGCCATGGAAGAAATAAACGGCAAAGTAAGTCATTTAGTATTAGCTGTACCGAACACAGAACACATTACGAGAGAGAGATTGATAAACCTCAAGGAACGTGCGGTGTCTTTCGTAAAATCTGCATTAGATTGTCAAAATTATTATTCTAGCTTAGAAATTATTGCGGGGGATAAAGGATTCCACCCACATATACATATGTTGTTGGAAATGCAAGATTTTTTCTCTGTGAGCGAACAGAGTGTTAAAGATATGTCGGCAAGGTGGAAAAAGCACTTTGCAAAAAAAGACACGGAAACATATTCAAAAAATTATGATGGATATACTTTTTATATCACAGGAATACAGGGTGACTATTCCGGAGCATTACAAGAGGTAACAAAATATGTTGTCAAAGCTGAAACTTGCATAGATACAAAAAGTGCAGGGGAACTGGCAGAAGCAATTAAGGGAGTGCGAAAATCTTCCTCAGGCGGAACTTTCAAAAAAGCGATAGTTAATGG
>JAZSDN010000059.1:0-3881 GCA_045531205.1 Clostridia bacterium
AAATGCTGTGGTCTTTTCGTAATAATCATCAAAGCAAGGAATAAATTTTCTGCGACCGGAGTCATATTCATTTGCGATGAGATCAAATTGTTCTTCTATTGTTGATTTTTCTTTCATACATATACCTCACGCTATAATATAGCCTCGCACAAGAGAAATACAATCAATAAAAACCAAAAAGGCGGCAGTACAGCCGGTGAATAGTAAATTCAAGCACCACTTTTCGGCAACAGCCGAGAGGTTCGCCGCGGATCCGACGGGGGCGGACCGGTTCAACAGTTACAGACGTTGAACCGCAATAAGGACACTGGTGTTTCGTGCGTTTCAGACGGATTTCCACACTTTTTGTTGAATATTTTACTTGTTCCTGTTGAAATCCACGGACTTTCTGTGTATAGTATAGGCTGACTGGCATTGCTTACCCCCTACTGTTTTTGTTGGACACTTAACAATAGGTGCAATTCCAGTCTTTTTCAATTCTATCTTTCAGATTTTTATATTTTTCTGCCTATTCCTGTCATAAACCGTCGAAGAACCTTTTTTTTGTGCCGTAAATCCCCTTGCACCACAGGGATTTACAAATTTGCCAAATTCTCTGCGTCCTTCAAAATCTTCAAAAAATCGGAGATTTTCTCTCTTTTTCTCTGTTCTCCGAGGGACAAGAAGGTATCTACCTTCTCTCTTACATTATTTGTAAATCATTGATATAAAGACAAATATAAATACCCGTCTTTTTGCTGGTTTTTAGTATCGTTTGGAGTAGCTTTCATTATTGAGAGTCTTATCAAAGCCTGTTCCATCCGCACGCGAGTTGCAGAAAAAATTCTTCCCCCCTCCTAAGGCGTTAAAAATGGCAAAAATATTTTTTTACTTAAGCCCTTGTAAATACTTACATGGGGTGGTATATTAGACCCTACGAGAACAGGTATTGAGAAAATTTACAAAAAATAGTTACGCCTTTTATCAACACTGAGTAGGTGATTTATGTCAGAGTTTGAATTTGGTTGTCCTAAATGCAATGAACGACTTGTTGCCCCGGAAAAACTTCGTGGACAAAGTGTTAATTGCCCACAATGTGGATGTGAACTTATCGCAGAAGAAGACATTGACTACGATAAAACACAGACACATCAGGCAGAGAACAAATCCTCAGCAGCGAAGGAAGCCCTTGATTTTTCCGAAGAAAATAAAAATCATCAGGATAAGCAAGAAGAAAAAACATCAGGACACCACGAAAGCAGCATGGGATCTCCTTCATCTTTTCCTGCTTCTAGTTCAAATAAGACTTCTGTTGAGAGTGAAAACAATAATATTATCAATTTGTTGATTGCTCTTACTGCCATTGTGTTGTTTATTGTGGCATTAAATATGATAGGGCCAGGAATAAGAGCCTTTGAAGAATACAAAGAACGATGCACAAAAGAAAAAAATTATGCTGTTTGCGGAGAAAGTCTTCAAGAATTTATAAGGGTCGCTTCCGAGTTTGAGGCACGTCTTGATTCTGGAATGTCATACCGAGATTTTGAAAATCAGCTCGTAAAAGTTGATGCCGCATGGAAATATTTCAAAAGCTTAAACACAGATCCCAAGCTGAACAATGAGGGAATTGATAATGCAATTAAAAATTGGAACTGTGCAAAAAAAGTATGGGGTATTGGCATCAGTAGAACAGGAACCAAAGTAGACTATATAAAAGCATCTGATTTAACGAACTCAGAGCTTAAGTTGTACACAGGAAACGTTGGCAAAATAGAGGATCAAATTCATTACATGATAGGTGTTAGAAAGTTATTGAATTGGGGAATAATGCTTTACGCATTTCAAAAAAAGAGTTTTACAGATTACATCAAAGAGTGTAAACAATAATTTTGCCATTTCCATTTCTTTGTGGGAATAGAAAAAGTCGTTAGCACGTTTCGAGGAGAAGCAAATGGCTGAAATAAAATTTGAATGCCCCCACTGTGGGCAACACATTGTCGCAGATGAAGAATATGCCGGGATAAATTGTGAGTGTCCGACCTGTTTTCAACCTTTGACGATTCCTTCGGTGGAAACGATAAATATGGAGATTGGCCAGCAACAATGCGCAGAAGATGTCAGCCAATCTATGGAGACAACACGTTATAGAATGATTAATGGAAAAGTATATAGATCTCAAAAGGAATTTGACAAGGCAATTCAAAAACTATCCTCTGATTTGTGTAAAAAAATACGAGTTGAAGATAAAAGTAATTATCTTTTGTTTACTTTGCAACCCAGTAAAAAATATGAAATATCTTATTTTGTAAATAAAAAGCATAATACTTTAAGACAACACATACCCTCCAAGTATATTCCCCTGATTTTTAAGAATTGTTTTGAGAATGATGATTTTTCAACTGCACTTTGCAATAGCAGCGAATTTCAAAGAAGGCAAAGAGAGTGGAATAAAACAAAAGGAATATTTCAAGGATGCCTTTGGGGATGCGGGGGCATAGTAGGAATAATTATCCTGATATTTGTGTTTGGTTCAATTATGATGAAGCTTGAGTCAGTCTTCTCTTCAACCTCCTCATCGTCATCTAATGCGGGTGGGTATCAATGTAATGGTTGCACAGCTTGGTCGCCATCACCATTTGGATCTGGAGGCTATTGCAGTAGGTGTGCAGAAAAAAGAGCAAAAACATATATGGAACGCTTCGCAGAACGGGCAATTAAAGAAGAAACTGGACTTGACTCACGTGTGCGTTTAGAAGAAAATAACGGCAAATATGAATTTAAGGTGAGTTATTGACAAACGTTTGTTTTCTGCTGTCATATCCGCAGTACGGTACAGTGCCACAATAGAACGAAAAATCGTTGTCGTCACAGAACCGATACTGCCGAAAGAAAAGATTGGCCCACAAAGAATAAAAATCCCGGCGCAAAGCCTTTGTTGATATCACGCCGGAATTACTATTTTATAAGTTAAGTTCAAGTTTTCCATACTGGCTGCCAACATTGACTCCCATAAATCCTGGGACAACCTCTCCGATAACCCGGCGGTGTGTGTCCGCAAATCAGATAATTATTATAAAGTGGGTCAAACGGCGGTAGTGTCCGGTATTTTGCGCACATTTCTTTTTGATTGATTATAAAAATTGTGCAACTTCCTTATAATACATCCGTTTCGTATGTTTTGCAAGCAAGATATTGGCGCGTTCCCCATTTTGTTGTGGAAATATGCCGTAATCTGGCACCGACAAGCATCATGGCAGAGTATCCGTCAGGGAAACTGCCGACAACTCTTGTTCGCCGGCGGATCTCTTTCATGATCCTTTCAAGACCGTTATTGGTTCTGATCTTGCGCCAGTGCTCTGTTGGGAAGTCCATATAGGAATGCGTTTCTTCAACGCTTTCTTCTACGAATTTTGCCAATGACTCCAACTTCAAAGTCCGCAATTTTGCGGCAACAAGACCAGCCTTCTCTCTGGCTGCCTCCTTATCCTCTTGGGCATGGATTGCTTTCAACATTGCTGCAACTGTTTTGACATGCTTATAAGGACACTTATTAAAGGCATTTCTATACCAATGAACCACACAACGCTGCCATTGAGTTTCTGGGAAAAAATCACCTAAAGCATCAGCCAATCCGGCAGCTTTATCTGATATCACCAGCTTAACGCCTTTTAAGCCACGCTCTTTCAGATAACGTAGAAAGTTGCTCCAGGACTCCTTATCTTCACGGCTTCCTTCAGCAACTCCGAGAATTTCCCGGTATCCTTCTGAATTAACTCCGATCGCCACAAGGACAGAGACATTTTGTACTTCACCGCCCCAACTCCGTTTAAGGTAAACTCCATCAAGGAATATGTAAGGATGTTCATCTTCTATGGGCTTCATCCGCCATTCTTCGATCTTGC
>JAZSDN010000067.1:0-2335 GCA_045531205.1 Clostridia bacterium
TTGCTGTTTTTGCAAAATAAAAAGAGTCTTGCAAAAGATATTTTATTTTCCCCTGCCCTGTTTTGCTGTATAAAACCGCAATAGAACCAATTTAACAGCTCTGATCACTCTATTTGGCATAAAAAAGCATAAAAAAACAGAAAATCTGCTATATAAAATTTGCATTTTTCCTAAAAGGTGGTATTTTAATGAAGTAATAAAAAGAGGGCGTATAGCTCAGTTGGTTAGAGCGCCACGTTGACATCGTGGAGGTCGTAGATTCGAGTTCTACTACGCCCACCATCCTTCGCTAAAGCTACGGATGGCAGGCCGTTAGGAATGCCATGCGTAGTTTTTTTTTGCGCAAGCAAAAAAGCGGAGTGCAACGGAGCGGGCGAAGGATGCCCTCCATAGCTCAAAGAGCGGCGGATGGCAGGCCGTAAGGAATGCCATGCGTAGATTTTTTTTTGCGCAAGCAAAAAAAGCGGAGTGCAACGGAGCGGGCGAAGGATGCCCTCCATAGCTCAGAGAGCGGCGGAGGGCTGTGCTGCGAATTGCGACAACCGTTCAACAGGAGCCACTGACAATGTTTTACACCTATATTTTACGCAGTATTGAACATCCTGAGCAGCGTTATATCGGTCATACAGCTGATTTATGGGAACGTTTGAAAAAACATAACAAAGGCGATGTGCCTCACACTGCAAAATTCCGTCCGTGGAAAGTTGAAACATACATTGCCTTTGAATCAGAAGAAAAATCTATTGCTTTTGAACACTATCTCAAATCCGGCAGCGGTCACGCTTTCACCAAGCGGCATTTCTGATAGATTTTTATTTACAAGTATTACTTTTGTCGAAATTTATCGAAAATCTGTAATCCGCTGTTGTAAACCTTTGCAGGATATGGTATATTATCTGTGAGACGGTTGTTTGAGTATGAAAGGGATGGCGGTGAAAAAGTTAAAATCTATATTGTGGGTATTGGCTTTGTTCCCTTATTTTTTGCTCGCGTCAGGTTATGCTTGCAACAGTACCTTGTCGGCATATTTGAGTTACTGTGCATTGGGAATGGAATTGTTTTTTGTAATTTATCTCACATACTTTTTAACGAACATCGCAAAAATCCGTTTGTGGAAATCTCTGCTATGGGCAATCTGTGCGCTTATTCTTTATGCCGTGATTTTTATATTATCTTGGCTCATATGGTTTAAGTTCTTTGCAAAATGGGAATACAGACCAGGTCCGACAGAACAACCAATGACGATAACAAAACCCGAATTGCGGCGTTTTCACATCGAAAGAATTGCCAAGGGCTTTCGCTATTTTGAAATACAAATTCCTGATGATAGCAAATATAATACCTTCGTCCTGTTTCAGAAGACCTTTCCGGATAAATTAAAAATATGCGGCAGTTTTTTTATCCCGCCAGAGTCAATTGACTATGTATCAGCAGAATTGTATTTAAAAGCAATAGACAATAAAAATCTGCAAATTTTCCTTCGCAGAGGTCGAACCGAATGCGGCTGGTGTATGTCGCAAGTATTACAGGGCTGCTCCGGCACAAAATATAAAGAAAAAGATGTTCAATGGAGGGAGTTTTTCTTTAAAACCACAAATGAATCTGATGGAAAATTTAAGTCAGAGTGGAATGACCTGGCAGAAGGAGAGGCCGGATTTTTTATTTATCCCTTGTGCAGTTCGACAAGTTTGTCTCCCGATACACTGGAAAAAATAAAAACAATGCTGAAATAAAATCATCATCAAACTTAAAAAAGTTTTACCTGTTTGAGCGTACCTGAACGCAAAAGTCAATCAGAATAAGGATAAGACCATCCGGGCAATACTTTCTGAGCTGCCGCCGGAAGCAATTTGGCTGGGATAAAAGGATTTTATATGGGAATGGAAATGAAAACAGCACTCGATAAATTTTATGAAGTGTTTGATAATGCTGAAATGGATGATCTATTTTTTGATTATGATGGTATCAGTTACCAATTAAGTTATTGCGGCCATTATATTTGGACGGAAAAGACAGAAGATGGAAACGATCCATGGGAATACTGTTTCGGAGAACAGGGAAGAGAACTTTTTGAAGCAGTCCTAAACGCAAAAGTCAATCAGAATAAGGATAAAACCATCCGGGAAATTCTTTCTGAATTGCCGCCGGAAGCAATCTGGCTGGGGTAAAAGGATTTGATATGGGAATGGAAGTAAAAACGGCGTTGGATAAATTTTACAATATTTTTGATAATCCTCAAAAATATGATTTGTTTTTTTATTATAACGGATTGAGATATCAATTAAGCTCAGGAGGTTATATTTTAACAGAAAGAGCTGAAGATTGTGAAGATGAG
>JAZSDN010000054.1:0-26825 GCA_045531205.1 Clostridia bacterium
TGGTATAATGTCCGTGATACAAGGAATTGTTTTTGTAGTTCCATGTCGCAAATTCAAAACTTCCATTACTATGTTCTGTTCCAGCAAGAACCACTTCATTGTATTCAGAGATTTTAATATATGGCATATCAAAATCTCTTGCCTTCAGTTCAGTGCCGTTTTCCATTGCTCTGAGATACTCATCCACTTCGCAAACAATCGGCTGTATTATTTTATGAAGTTTATCGACTACATTTCGGAATCGATTGTCTGATGAATAAAACATTCCGCCTTTTCTGTCAATCTTAAAAATTTCATTCTCACCCTCGTAGATATCTATGCAGGTATCTCTAAGTTTTGAGTTTGTAATCCCCTGTTCATTTAATTTACGATGTACTTGTTGCAGAAATTTTTCAGTATACATTTTCTCCCCTCCTTTCATTTTCAGGCACAAAAAAAGAGGCAACTTCTAATTAAAGAAATTGCCTCAAACTTCTATATTAATTTGTATAAGTGTTGGTTCAACTCTATTCGGTGAGTTATTGTCATAATCCATATTTCTTGCCATTGTCATAGTTCAAATCACCCTGAATAGAAGTGAATATCTTCAAGTTTTGATTACGAAAGAGGGTTTGCGAAAAACTCGCAAACCCTCTCTGTTGCTGACCAAATCGACATTATATCTCTTTGGTTCTGCTTTTTTGGTAGCGGGGGCAGGATTTGAACCTACGCCCTGTTGCGGTACCCGAAAAAATCTTCGCGTACGCAGTGGCGCGCTCTATTTTTTCGACCGCTGCCACTCCTTTTTCCTCGCTTCATCGTCCACCGGACGCGCTCGGAAACGTCCCCTCCGGGTATTCGCCCTTCGGACTCATAACCCGTGCTGAGGCAAAAAATCAACCCCTGCAAAAAAAGATACAGCACCCTGACGGATACTGTATCTCTTTTGGTAGCGGGGGCAGGATTTGAACCTACGACCTCCGGGTTATGAGCCCGACGAGCTACCAGGCTGCTCTACCCCGCGATATTGAATTTTTTTGAGCAATGAGTATTATAGCACACTTTCTTTATGTTGTAAAGACTTTTTTTGAAAAAAATAAATTATTTTCTGTGCATACACTTTATTATATGTAAAAATTTTTATATTATACCAAAAAACGGAGCAAAATTTGCTCCGGTATATTATATTTTTTCAAAATAGGGTTTACGGTCTTTGTAATATGCAATATAACGGAAGCCGGCATCCTTTGCCGCAACAATGGCGGTGGGGATTCCAAGCCCTACATAAGTAGTAAAGTGAGCGTCCGAGCCTATTGTAAGAATTTCTCCCCCAAGGCTTTTATATTTTTTTAAAAGGCTTGGCAGGGGGTTTAATTTTTTTGAAGGGAATCGAAGCCCCGATGTATTGATTTCAAGTCCCTTGCCGTGAGCTATAATCTTTTTTAAAACGGGAACGGCAAGCTCTTCATATTCTCCGGGGATGGTGGCAAGGTTTACTCTGTTCATATATCTTACAGGGTAGCATATATGGGCAAAAACATCGTACAAAGCGGAATCTGCAGCGGCTTCTGCCTCTGAAAAATATTTTTGCAGCCACTCAAAATAGTTATCCTTTGTAAACTCTGTAAACGCAAGGTCAATATCTCCCGACAAATTATGAACAGAACCCAAAACAAAATCATATTTATAATTTTTTAAAAGTTTTTTTATACTTTCGGGATAAAGCTGTGCTTGTCCTGCCTCAACCCCTGCAAGTATTTTTATTTGATTTCCCAGCATTTGCCTAACGGCATAAAGCTCGTCAAAATAAGCTTTGGGGTCATATTCATTTATACAGTCAGGGTCGTTTGCCGTGGGGTCAAAATGGTCGCACACGGCTATTTCGGTAAGTCCCTTTTTCAAAGCTGTGAGGGCTATCGACAAAATGGCACTCTTTGAATCCGGCGAAAAATGTGAATGGATATGATAATCGCGGCAAATCAAATAAGTCACCTGGTTTCTTTCTCATAATATTTATCATTATATTACAAAACAGGTTAAAAATCAATAGGCACTAATAAAAATTATTGACAAAAGATATCAAAATCCTCTTCCTTGTTATGACAAAATATTCATATATTTACTGTTATAATTTAATAGACAGGAGTTGATAGTATGGAGATACAGCCGGCATTACAAAAAACTACGGCAATAAAAGACAAAGACATTCTGATTAAATTCATTTTCAGATTTTTTTCGGCAGCAGCAAGCATAGCAGGAGAAATTATGCCCTTTGGCACGGCTTTTTTTGCAGCCGATTTTACAAAAAATGTTCCCATTATATCAGCGGTGGGAGTTTTGTTCTGGAGCTTCTTTTCGGGGAGTATTTACATAATAAAATATGCGGCGGCACTTATTCTTTTTACAGTTTTTATTAAAAGGTTTACATATTTTAAGAAAAAAGCGGTAAGACGGGGACTTTTAATGGGAGCCTGTGTATTCTTTTCGGGGTTTTTAAGTCTTTTTGGGAATAATATTCTGCTATACGATATTGCCCTTATGGCTTTTGAAGGGGTGCTTAATATAGCATTCACGGTTATTTTTGACTCTTTTTCAAAGGCCGTGCAAAGAAAAAACAGCGAAGGCTTTTTTGGCGAAAACATTTTTTATGCGGCAAGCGTTGTTGCGGCGGTAAATATGGGAATTGCAGGGTTTCTTAACTTTTCTGCCTTTTCGTTTTCTCATTGCGTGGCGGCTTTTTCGGTGCTTGTGTTTTCGGGCGGAGCGGAAATTTCGGCTGCCGCGGCGGCGGGGCTTATACTCGGCTTTTCAGCTTTGGGGGATAACAGTGCCGCTATGATGTGCTCTTTCGGCATTGCGGCAATGTGTACAAGCAGGATACATAAGTACGGAAAAAGTGCGGCGGCACTTACCTTTATTATAACATTTTCGACTTTAGCTATATATTTTGACGGCTTTGTTCATAGCTTTACGGGGATTTTCAGTGCTCTTGCAGGTGGGGTTATTTATGTCCTTCTGCCTGCGTCAACCATTAAAAAAATAATGCCCTGTACAAAAAATGACAAAAATGCTTATGCCAGAATAAATATGCTTGCAAAGAGGGATATGGTAAATATTTCAGAAGCTCTTTCTGATGTTGCAGATACATTTTGTATGCTGTGTAATAATCATACTCCTGGGACAGATAATGCTGCAAACGTGTTTTTTGACAAGACCATAAAATGGGTTTGCGGAGGCTGTAAGCGTGCGGGGATATGCTGGAAAAAGGATTTTCATATAACCTATGCCGCATTTTTTGTTATGCTTCGCTTGTGCGAAGAAAAGGGAGAGCTTAAAAATTCCGATTTGCCCGAAAGCATAAGGGAGAACTGTTTAAACCCTGCACGCCTTATAAGTGCCTATAATACAAAGCTTGATAGCTATAAAACGGACAAGCTGTGGGAAAGCAGAATAAACGAAGGCAGATTTCTTATATCGGCACAGCTTAAAGGGATAAGCGAAATGCTGTATGAAGAAAGCAATAAATTTTACAAGGGGATACGGTTTAATCCTTCTGCAGAAACCCTTGCCGAGGCAAAGCTTGCAGAGCATAAGGTGGATGCAGAGGTAAACATTTTTGAGGACGGGGACAAAATAAGGGCAGAGGTTAATATTTTTGAAGGGGAGGGCAAACGCAACTGCGTTGAAAGCATAATAAGCCAATGTCTTTCTGTTCCCATGTGCACAATTCGTGACAAGGGGGAAAGTATGTCGCTTGTATCGCACAAAAATCAAACCGACGCCTTTTGTACAAGCATTGTAAAAAGCAAAAGCGGAATAAGCGGTGACAGTTTTGGGAGAGCCATTTCTCCTTTTGGAACAGAATATTTTATTTTAAGTGACGGTATGGGAAGCGGAGAAGCAGCAGGTCAAAACAGCCGTGCAGCTGTAAGTCTTGTAAAAAATATGCTGGCGGCAGGCTTTTCGGAAAGAGTGGTTATTGGAATGGTAAATTCCATTTTTATGCTAAAATCAAGCGAAACCTCGTTTGCTACATTAGACCTTTTGGCAATAGAAGACGGGTTTGCCCGCTTTTATAAAATAGGGGCAAGCGAAAGCTATGTAATAACAGACGGGGAATGTGTGTGCATAAAATCCGAAACCCTGCCTGCGGGGGTTATGCCAAAAGCCGAAGCAGAAGAAAAAAGTGTAAGAATATCAAAAGGCTCAAAAATAGTTATGATGAGTGACGGCACATACGAAGCCTTATGTGAAAAAAACTATCGTGCAGAGGATATAATACTTTCGTTTAAAGGGGATGCAAAAAGTCTTTGCAAAAAAATTTTATCACTTGCCTCAGACGGGGAAATTCAGGACGATATGACAGTTGCGGCGGTATTTATTGAATAAATGGGAAAAGATTGGGAAAAATAAGCAGGCAGAGGTGATAAAATGAATAAACATTCAAAAAAAGTTTTTGTAATGAACAATTTGAACTCAAGGTATATAGAACAGGCAATTTTTATATTAAAGGACAACGAAACCAGATTAAGTGATTCTGTAATATATGAGGCTGAAAAAATAGTTTCACGCTATCTTGCGGGGGAAGAAAATAACAAAAAAAGTGCCGCAAAAAGCGGCACAGTGTTTATGGTTTTTGCAGGGTTAATTGCTTTGTTACTGGCAGTATATACTGCCTGCAAAATAATTTAGATATCTGAAGTACAGTGAGGGCATTTTGTTGCTTTTACCGAAACGGTGCTGCAGCAGTAAGGGCACTCTTTTTCTTCGGGAGCTGCCTCTTCCTCTTCTTCTTCCTTTTTCTTTATTGCCAAAGCAGTAAGTCTGTTTAAGAACTTTACAAAAAGGAAGATAATAAATGCCATAATCAAAAAGTTAATAATTGCTGTAATAAACGAGCCGTACTTTAAGGAAACTCCCCAGATTTCAACCTGTAACTCGGCAAGGTCGTTTTTTACAAAAAGACCAAGCAGGGGAGAAATAACATCATTTACAAGCGAATCAACAATAGCCTTGAAGGCAGCACCTATAATAACGCCGACTGCAAGGTCGATTACATTGCCTTTAAATGCAAAGGCTTTGAATTCATCAAAAAATTTTTTCATTACTTTGTCTCCGTTTCTTCAGTTTTTTTCATTACATGGATATCATCAGGGAAAATGTTTAATCCTACATTTGCACCTTCCTCTTCCATCTTAGTGCTTTGTATAAGCCAGTCTATGCCGTTTGCTTCAACTGTCATTTCGTAGTGAACACCTTTAAAGAATACACTCTTTACTACCCCTGAAAGCATTCCCGAATCGGGCGAAACTATCTTAATATCTTCGGGGCGGACTACAACGTCAACCTTTTCATCACGGTCAAAACCGCTGTCAACGCAGGTAAATTCTCTGCCCGCAAAAGAAACCTTAAAGTTTTCGTGCATAATGGCGGGGATAATATTGCTCTCGCCTATAAAGCGGGCAACAAATCTGCAGCAAGGCTCGTTATAAATATCAACGGGAGTGCCTATCTGCAGAATTTTACCGCTGTTCATAACAACAATGGTGTCCGACATTGTGAGTGCTTCTTCCTGGTCGTGGGTTACATATATAAAGGTTATACCAAGTGACTTCTGCAGTTTTTTAAGCTCGGTCTGCATTTCCTGGCGGAGCTTTAAGTCAAGTGCTCCCAAAGGCTCGTCAAAAAGCAAAACCTCGGGCTGGCAAACAATGGCTCTTGCAATGGCAACACGCTGTTGCTGACCGCCCGAAAGCGAGTCGGGCTTACGCTTTTCGTATCCAGGTAAGCCTACAAGCTTTAATGCCCAGGTCACCTTGTCACGGATATCCTTTTCAGCCATCTTTTTTATACGCAGACCAAAAGCCACGTTTTCGTATATATTCATGTGCGGAAAAAGTGAATACTTCTGGAAAACAGTATTAAAGTTTCGCTTTTCGGGGGGAATATTTTTCATATCTTTACCGCGGTACAAAACTTCGCCCGAATCGGGAGATTCAAATCCGCCTATAAGACGCAGTGTAGTTGTTTTACCGCAACCCGAAGGACCGAGCAAGGTTACAAATTCATTTTCTCGGATATAAAGGTTAAAGTCGTGTAAAACTTCACTGTCGCCGTAATTTTTACAAACATTTTTAAGCTCAATAATGCGCTCCATTTTATTTCCTTTCATCAATGAACCATAAGTTTTACTTCGGTCCAGATATCAGCGTATTTTGCATTTGATTCGTCAGAGAGATTGTGGTAGAATTCACAATTTGCAGCTGCTTCCTCGGAAGGGTAAATAGCATACTCATCACGGAATTCCACATCCTCGTAAATTGCCGAGTGAGGCATACAGTAGCCCATTGTAGCATTCATTCTTGCAACATCCTCACGAAGCATAAAGTTTATAAATTCTTCAGCCAAAGCCTTGTTCTTTGAACCCTTTGGAATACACATAGCATCATAGAAGATGTTACTGCCTTCCTCGGGGATAACAAATGCAAGGTCGGGATTTTCTGCTATGCAAAGAGAAGCATCGCCCGAATATACAACGGCTAAAGCCGCATCGCCTGCAACCATTTTTTCACGAACAAGGTCTGTGAAGTATGCCTGAACATTGGGGCTTTGAGCTATAAGCTGTTCCTTTGCCTTTGAAAGCTCTGCATCGTTTTCGGAGTTTAAGGAATAGCCAAGCATTTTTAAGGTTATGCCTATAGAGTCACGCTCGGAATCGTACATAATAACATTGTTTTCGTACTTTTTGTCCCAGAGTGTTTTAAATGAAGGCACACCGTCAACCATTTTTTTGTTGTAAAGTATGCCTACTGTACCAAAGGTGTAGGGAACAGAGTACATATTTTCAGGGTCATAGTCTAAATTTCTAAAGTTATCAGTAATATATTTTTCGTAGTTTTCAATGTTTTCAAAGGATATGGGTTCAAGCTCATCTTCCGAAATCATTCTTTCAATCATATAGTCAGAGGGGAAAATAACATCATATACACCAGCGTTGTTTGAAACCTTGTTATGCATTGATTCATTAGAATCAAAAAGCTCGTAATTTACTTTAACGCCGGGGTGTTCTGCCTCAAACATTTCTATAACGCCCTCGCCTATATAGTCGCCCCAGTTATATACGTTTAAAACCTGTGTGTTCTGTCCCGAACAAGCACAAAGGCTTGTAAGAAGTACAGCGGTTAAAATAAGTGCCGATAATTTTTTCATAATAAAATGTCCTCCTTTTTGTTTTTGCCCTTGCTTCTGAAAACAACAGTAAGCATAAGAAGCATCAGTATAAAAAATATTATTGTACTTAAGGCGTATATTGGCGGAGCAATACCCTGTCTGTTTGTGTAGATATATGTCGATATTGTCTGCACGCCTGCACCTGTTGTGTAATACGAAATCATAAAATCGTCTATCGAAAGGGTTATTGAAAGCAAAAACCCTGTTATAACGCCCGGTAAAATTTCGGGCAGAATAATCTTTTTAAAAATACAGCTCTGGCTTGCACCCAAATCTCTTGCTGCTTCCAAAATTGAAGGGTTAATTCCCGAAAGCTTGGGCAGTACCGACACAATAACATAAGGGATACAGAATGTTATGTGTGCCAAAGTTAAGGTTAAAAAGCCTGATGCAAAATGCAAAAGTGCAAAAACAAGCATAAGCGAAATACCCGTTACTATATCTGCATTCATCATGGGAAGATAGGTTATGCTTGTTAAGGCTTTTCTTATTGCGGGGCGCATTTTGAAAAAGCCTACAGCTGCAATAGTTCCTATAAGTGAAGCGACACAGGCTGCAATAAGAGCCACGGCAAAGGTTGTAAAAAGTGCCGACAAAATTGCCTTGTTTGAAAATAAGTCAATGTAAGGCTGTATTGAAAATTCAAAGTTTGACCACACCTTTATTTTGTCGTTATTAAACGAAAACAGAACCAAAACTAAAATGGGCGAATACATAATAAAGAGGATTAAAAAGAGGTAAGCGTTTTTTAAAAACTTTGCCATGCCGAAGTACCTCCTTTATCGTCATTCCCACCCGAGTTTACAAACCACATACATAAAACTATAACAGCCATGCAAAGCATAGAAACTGCCGAGCCAAAGCCCCAGTTATTTGCACGCGAGAACTGTTGTTCTATTAAGTTACCTATAAGCATACCTTTTCCGTTTGCAAAAAATTCGGTAAAAACAAAGGTTGTAACCGAAGGAACAAAAACCATTGTTATGCCCGATACAATACCGGGTACCGACATAGGTAAAATTATACGGCGAAGAGTGCCAAAATATCCTGCACCAAGGTCGCGGGAAGCTTCCAAAAGATGATTCGGAATCTGGCAAACGGTGTTATAAATCGGAAAAAGCATATAAGGCAAAAGGTCATACACCATACCCGAGATTATTGCACCGTCACCGCCTAAAAGGGTTACTTTGTTAAGACCTAAAGCTTCTAAAATCATATTTATTGCACCGCTGTCGTCCAAAATTGAACGCCATGCAAGTGTTCTTATAAGAAAATTCATCCACATAGGAGCAATAAATAAGAAAAACCATACGGGGTTTTGTCTTTTTTTACTTTCTGACAGAATAAGAGCCAGAGGATATGCAAACAAAAGGCAGGCAAGCGTTGCAAAGCAGGCAAGCTTTAAAGAACGTAAAAGCACGCTCATATAAATGGGCTCAAAAAGCTTTTTATAATTGTCAAGTGAAAAACTGCCGGCAGATTTAAGTGAATAAACTGCAAGCAAAACAAGCGGGAGCACTATAAAAAGTGCAAGCCATATATAAAACGGAAGCATTGTAAAAATGCTGTTTGATTTTGCTTTCACGTCGTTCTCCTTTCATTAAAAACTTGGGGGAGTGGAAATCCACAGTATTTTTGCGGGGGATTTACTTCTGTTTTCAAGGTAATGAGGCTCGTCAGGCTCAAAACAGAAGCTTTCGCCGTGCTTTGCCTTATACGAGGCATCGCCAAGACAAATATATACACTGCCCGATAAAACATAGCCGAATTCTTCACCGCCGTGAGGTGCATCCTCGTCTGTTTTACCGCCCGGGGAAAGAGTCAGCATTATGGGCTCCATATCATTATTTTGTGCATCAGAAACAAGCCAGCAGATTTCATAGCCTTCTTCTTCAAAGCTTTTAACAACGGCATCATCCTTGCCGTAAACAATTTTTTCGTCTTTTTCGTCGCTGAAAAATTTATTAAAGCTTGTGCCAAGACATTCCAAAATGTCTGACAAGGTAGAAAGAGAGGGCGAGGTAAGGTCAGCTTCAAGCTGTGAAATAAAGCCTTTTGTAAGGTCACAGCGGTTGCCGAGCTCTGCCTGTGTTAAGTTATTTTTAAGCCTTAAATTACGGATTTTGTCCCCGATTTTCATTTTCTATCACCAAGATTAAATAAAATTAACAAAAAGTTTACTCATTCTAAACAAAGACTATTAAAGCACAAAATATAATGGATGTCAACATTTTTTTGCAAAAAAGAAGAAATATTTTTATTTTCTTCTTGCCAAGCACAAAGACTTGTGTTATATTATATAATAAGAAAGAATGGAAAGTTTTGCTTTTATTAAAAAAGGAAAGAAAAAGGGCAGAGCTTCATATAATTTTAACGGCAGATTTATAGTTATAAATCAAGGCTTGGATTAGGAGGACAATATTATGAAACAATACAAAATAGCCGTTGTTGGCGCAACAGGTATGGTTGGAAGAACCTTTTTAAAGGTACTTGAAGAAAGAAAGCTTCCAGCAGAAAGCTATACACTTTTCTCTTCTGCAAAATCGGCAGGAACCAAAATTCAGTTTATGGGAAAAGAACATATTGTGCAGGAACTTACCGAAACTTCGTTTGACGAAGGGTTTGACATTGCACTTTTCTCGGCAGGCGGTTCAACAAGCGAAAAGTTTGCTCCTATCGCAGCAGCAAAGGGATGTCTTGTAATTGATAACAGCAGTGCGTGGAGAATGAATAAAGACGTTCCCCTCGTAGTACCCGAAGTAAACCCCGAAGAAATTAAAAACCACAAGGGAATTATTGCAAACCCCAACTGTTCAACAATTCAGGCAATGGTTGCCTTGAAGCCTTTGTACGATAAATATGGAATAAAGAGAATTGTTTACTCAACATATCAGGCAGTATCAGGCGCAGGCAGAGGCGGCTGGGACGACCTTGAGCAGGGTCTTGCAGGTCAACCACCCAAAAAGTTCCCTCATCCTATTGCAGGTAACTGCTTACCTCATATAGACGTATTTTTAGATAACGGCTATACAAAAGAAGAAATGAAAATGGTTGAAGAAACAAAGAAAATTTTAGGTGACGATACTCTTCGTATTACTGCAACAACTGTAAGAGTTCCTGTGTACAATGGTCATAGCGAATCAATAAATGTTGAATTAAAATCTGATTTTGACCTTGACGAATTAAAGGAAACACTTAAAAATGCACCCGGTCTTATCTTGGAAGACGATGTTGCAAACAACGTTTATCCTCTTGCAATAAATGCTGCAGGACATGACGAAACCTTTGTAGGCAGAGTAAGACGTGATGAGAGTGTTGAATCCGGAATAAATATGTGGGTTGTAGCTGACAACATCAGAAAAGGTGCTGCTACAAACGCTGTACAGATAGCAGAAAAATTTATTGAATTTAACGCATAATTATAGAAAGGAAGAAAAAATATGAAAAAGATTCCTTTTACCGGTTCGGGCGTTGCAATAGTAACCCCCTTTGACAAAAACGGAAATCCTGATTTTGATAAACTCCGTCAGCTTGTAGAATTTCATATCGAAAATAAAACCGATGCAATAATTGTATGCGGTACAACAGGCGAATCGGCAGCAATGCCTGACGAAGAACATCTTTCTGTTGTAGACTGTGTTGTAAAAGCCGCCAAAGGCAGAATCCCCATTATCGCAGGAACAGGCTCAAACGACACAAAACACGGAATAGAGCTTTCGAAAAAAGCTGAAGCTTTGGGTGTTGACGGACTTTTAATGGTTACTCCTTATTATAATAAGGCAACACAAAAAGGTCTTATCCGCCACTACACAATGATGGCAGAAGCGGTAAATGTACCTATTATATTATACAACGTGCCTTCAAGAACAGGTGTAAACATTACTCCCGAAACAGCTTACGAGCTTTCAAAAATCGAAAACATTGTTGCTATAAAAGAAGCAAGCGGAAACGTATCCGAAATTTTAAAGATTTCAAAGCTTTGCGGCGATAATCTTTATATCTATTCGGGAGATGATGATATAGTTGTTCCTGCTATGGCAGCAGGCGGCATAGGCGTAATTTCTGTTGTGGCAAACGTAATGCCAAAAGAAGTTCACGATATGTGTCAGGCTTTCCTTGACGGAAACGCTAAAGAAAGTCTTGAAAAACAGCTTTATCTTTATGATCTTGCAAAGGCAATGTTTGTTGAAGTTAACCCCATCCCCGTAAAAACAGCTATGAATATGATGGGAATGGAAGTTGGGGGACTTAGAATGCCCCTTTGCGAAATGGAAGAACAGAATGCTGAAAAGCTTAAAAACGTACTTATGCAGTACGGTCTTGTAAAATAAACGAAAAACCGCTATAAAGCGGTATAAGGAAGTGCCCCAAATGATAAAACTTATTTTAAGCGGTGCAAACGGAAAAATGGGCAAGGTAATAGCAGAGCTTGCCCGTGACAGCGGAAAGTATGAAATCTGTGCAGGGGTTGATATAAACACAACCCCTGCCGAAAGCTTTTCTGTATACGATAACCCTTACGATTTTAAGGGAGAAGCAGATTGCATAATCGACTTTTCAAATCCCGAAGCACTGTATACAATATTAGACTATGCTCTTGACAGAAACCTTCCCATTGTAGTTGCTACAACAGGTCTTTCCGAGGAGCAGAAAAACCGCCTTTTTGATGCAGCAAAAAAAATACCCGTATTTTTCTCGGCAAATATGTCAATAGGCATAAATCTTATATCAGAGCTTTCGAAAAAAGCTGCAAAAATGCTTGAAGAAAAATTTGATATCGAAATTTTAGAAGCTCACCACCGCAGAAAGCTTGATGCACCAAGCGGTACAGCCTTGATGCTTGCTGATGCAATAAACGAAGCAGTTGCTGAAAAGAAGGATTATATCTATGACCGCCACTCAAGAAGAGCCCCCAGAGATAAAAAGGAAATGGGAATTCACGCAATAAGAGGCGGAACAATAGTTGGAGAACATTCGGTTATATTTGCAGGCGAAGACGAAGTTATAGAAATTAAACATTCGGCACAAAGTAGAAATGTTTTTGCACATGGTGCACTTTCGGCTGCAGCTTTTATAAAAGATAAAAACCCCGGTCTTTATAATATGACTGATATGATAAACGAGAATTGAGAAACAAAAATAAATATGAGAGGGAAGTTCTAATGAATGCTTACGAATATGCAAAACAAAAATTTGCAAAGCACGGGATAGACACAGAAAAGGCACTTGAAATTTTAAAGAACAAAAGAATTTCAATGCATTGCTGGCAGGGCGACGATATAGCAGGCTTTGAAGGCGGAAGCGACGTATCGGGCGGGATACAGGTTACAGGCAACCACCCCGGAGCGGCACAAAACCCCGAGCAGCTTATGGCTGACATTGATAAGGCTTTATCCTTTATCCCGGGTAAACACCGCATAAACCTTCACGCAATTTATGCTATAACAGACAAAAAAATTTCAAGAGATAAGCTTTTGCCAGAGCATTTTGAGAATTGGATAAAATTTGCAAAGGAAAGAGATTTAAAGCTTGACTTTAACCCCACCCTTTTTGGAAACGAAATGGTTAAAGACGGACTTACACTTTCAAGCCCCGACGAAAATGTAAGAAGATATTGGATAGACCATTGCAAGGCATCAAGAAAAATTGCCGAATACATAGGACGCGAGCTTAATGACACCTGTCTTTGCAATTTGTGGATACCCGACGGACTTAAAGAAGTTCCGGCTGACAGACTCGGCCCGAGAAAAAGATTAAAAGAAAGTCTTGACGAAATCTTTTCTGTAAAGCTTGACCCTGAATATATTGTAGACAGCGTGGAATCAAAGGTTTTTGGTATAGGTGTTGAATCCTATACAGTAGGCTCGCACGAATTTTATTTAAACTATGCTGCCAAGAATAATCTTGCGGCACTTTTGGATAACGGTCATTACCACCCGACAGAGGTTGTGTCGGATAAGCTTTCCAGCATGTATCTTTTCAGCGATAAGGTAGCGCTGCATGTTACAAGGGGAGTAAGATGGGACAGCGACCACGTTGTTTCTTTTGATGATGAATTAAAGGAAATGGCGAAAGAAATTATAAGATGTGATGCACTTGACAGAACATTGATTGGGCTTGATTACTTTGATGCATCAAGAAACAGAATTTCTTCGTGGGTTGTTGGTATGAGAAATATGCAGAAAGCATTACTGTTTGCGCTTTTACAGCCTGTAGAAAAGCTTAAAAAGTATCAGGACGAAGCAAACTATACAGAGCTTTTTGCACTCAGTGAAGAATTAAAACTTTATCCCTATGGAGAGGTATGGGATGAATTTTGCCGCAGAAACGGCGTACCAGAAGGAGAGGAATGGATAGCGCAGGTTCTGGAATATGAGAAGGAAACACTGACAAAAAGGTGAACAAAAAAAGACGGAATTTCCGTCTTTTTTTGTTTGTATTTAAGAAATGTTAATTTTATAAATCAAGTCGGTTTGTATATTTTTGCCGGAACTCTGTAGGAGACAGGTAAGTGTGAGCTTTAAAAACTTTTGAAAAATATTTTTCATCCGAAATGCCTACGGCATCTGCAATATCCTTTATGGGAAGAGTAGTTTTTCTAAGATAATTTCTGGCACGCTCTACCTGCAATTGCCTTATATACTGATGAGGAGTAACCCCTAGCCTCCGTTTGAAAATACGAATAAAATACGAAGGATTAAAATGACACATTTGGGCTAACGTCTTTACCGAAAGCTGAGTAGTATAATTCTCCTGAATATACTTTACAACCTGTGAAAATGAATAGTCGGAATTCTGCTGGGACAAAAATGGCAAAACACTTTCATCGTTTAAAACATGCCCCATAATGGCATACAAGCACGACATGGAAAAACAATGTGAATATATATCCTGGTCGGAGCTGTGCTTTATAAAATCTTCAAACAAAGGTTCTAATGAGGGAATATCTCTGATAACAATAAAGTTTGGAAAATTCTCAAAAAGCTCTTTTCCGTCAATTGACATATTAAAATGCAGCCAATACTGTGTTGCAGGATCATCAAAAGGACAGCTTGTATCAAAGTATAGTCCTGCCGGAATAATAACAAGAGTATGGGGAGTAACTACGAGTTCCTCTTCTTGTGTTTGAAGCTTAAACCTGCCGTCATGCACATAGTAGCATATAGAATGATTGTACCTTTCATTCTTATAAGCCCAATTCTTGTTAAGCCTTGTAAAACCGTTATTATAATATGAAAGTTTTAATTTTGGGAAGTTTTTAATTACAAATTCATTCTTCATATTTTCATAATAACACACAAAAAAATATCTGTCAATATAAAAACACATTTTTTCTACCTTTCGGCGTAAAATTTACAATTTAAATAAGCGAAAACCGTCTTTTTAAATTATGAAAATTGTACAAAAAACCCTGTAAAAACCTAGCTTTGCCATATTGTAGCATTGTGTGCACTTTAAAGAAACTCCCCGAATATAAGGATAGACTATTTTTTACACTCTAAAGTATATTTTATTAGTTTACTTTTGCTCAAATAAATGTAATAATAAATTATAACGTGGAAGAGATAACCTTAGGAGATATAAAAAATGAAAGAAAAATACTTAACACCTTCGGCAGAAAATGTATTGTTTGACATAAACCGTGTATCAATGAATATATCTCTTACCAGCCTTGAAGATAACGGCGAAAATGCGAACAATCTTCTTGAAAACATCGGAAACGGACTTGTCGCCGAAGAATAAACCAGCCAGCCTTTTTGCGGGAATTCCTTCTCATATTCATATATTTTTTTGTTTCTCAATTTCTCATAGTTTTAAAATTTTTTTCCGCAAAAAGTAAAACGGGTTACCAATTTGGTAACCCGTTTATTTGAAAATATAAATAGCGCTTACAGTTTAAGCAACAACTGTAAGAACTACTTTCCCCTTGCAAAAGGGTGTATGGATTTACCATACACCCTTTTTACTATGCTTTTGTATATAAAAAAATGGTTTCAAAAATAATAAATATGGTATCAGTTTTATTGAATGAAAAGTCGAGCCGTTGACAGAAAGCTAAAGTGATATGTATAATAAATGTGTTAGACTTGACAGTCATATAAATAAAATAGGAGCGATATTTATGAAAAAACAACTCTCAGTATTTTTAGTATGCATTATGCTTTTTACTATGACGCAAATAAGCGCATTTGCAGCATCCTTTACTGATACAGAAGGAGCAAATTGCGAAACAGCAGTAGAAGTGTTGGCTGCATTCGGAATTGTTGAAGGAAAAGGCGAAGGCGCGTACGAGCCCCAAAGCAATTTAACAAGAGCCGAAATGGCAACAATTATATTGCGTGCAATGGACGTGGCAAAAACAGCTACAGGAAAAGATGTATTTGCCGATGTTCCTGCTTCGCACTGGGCTTATGCTTATGTAGGTACAGCACATCAGCTTGGAATAGTTAACGGAACAAGCGAGCAAACCTTCTCGCCCGACGATTCTGTTACATACGAACAGGCAGTAAAAATGGTTACATCAGCCCTTGGCTACAGCGTACAGGCAGAAGCACTTGGCGGATATCCTGCAGGTTACCTTACAAAGGCAAGCCAGCTTGGTATTTTAAAGGGTGTTCCTACAGATAAAACAATGACACGCGGAGCTATGGCAATTTTGCTTTACAACGCACTTGATACACCTTTGGCAGAACGTGCAAGCTACGGCAATGATGACCTTAAATTTAATTCTGATGAAGACATAACACTCTTGACACGCTATTTAAAGGCAAACAAGGCAGAATCAAAAATAGTACAGACACCTATGTATGCAGCAACAGAAACACCCAAACATATCTTAGGTGATGAAGCGGTAATTGTAATTGACGGAAAGAACGAAACAGTTAAAGCAGGCAAAGTGGATGTAGATGCACTTTTTGCAGTTCCTTCCGATATATATTATAAGGAAGACGAAATAACCGGCAAAAACATATTGGTTACAGTTGTGCCTTTTGCAACGGTAGAAACACTTACACTTGTTGGCAGAGATATAAACCTTACAAAGACAACAACAAGCACACTTTTCTACGAAGAAAACAAAGTTGAAAAGAAGCAGAACATCACAGGTGCAACACTTGTATTTAACGGACGTGTTACAGAACTTAAAAAAGAACTTCTCGCTCCCGAAAAAGGTTCAATCAAATTGATTTCTAAAGATGGAATAAAATATGAAACCATTATTGTAGAAAGCTACAAAAACTATTTTGTAGACAGCGTTTTAGTTGACGAAAATATGGTTTATTTCAAAAACGGTGCAGGTTCAATGGAAATAAATCTTGGCGACGGATCGGTAGCAACAATTTTAACAGACGATAAAGACAGACCATTAACCTTGTGGGACGTACTTGGCGGAGATATACTTTCTATCGCACAGGATAACGATGTAACACCTTCAAGACGCAGAATTTACCGTACCTATGCAACAGTTGAGGGCGAAATTACAGAGCTTGATAAAACAGATAAGACAGCTGTAATAAATGGCAAAACTTATGGTGTAGGCGTTGACTTTAAAGAAATTTCGCTTGGTAAGGCAGGCGTGTTCCGTCTTGACCATTTTGACACAATAGTTAAGGTTGAAGATGCAGTAGGAACTATGCGTAATTATGCATGGCTTAAGAATGCAGGCTATACAGAAGGCTTCTCAAGCAAAGCACAGCTTTATGTGTTCACTTCGGAAGGCGAATGGAAGCTTTTTGAAACAGCAGATGTAGTATCCTTCAACGGCTTGACAGTACAAGCTAAAAACCTTTTGAAAAACGGTGTAAATGCAGACAATGCATTTGATGCAGACACAGCTCCCACACTTGTTGACAGTGCAGGCTTGGTAATTCCCCAGCTTATTTCATACAAGCTTAACGATGCAGGATTACTCTGCGAAGTTGAAACAGCAGTAAATAAATCAAGACTTGACACACCTGCCACCGAAAGAGCGGGTGGCGGTTTCAGCCTTGACTACTACTTAAACTATGAACCCAATGCTCAGGGTAAAAACTATCCTAAAAACAGAATGTTTAACGGAACACCAAAGGGTTCAACAGACGGACTTAATCCCAATGTTTATGATACTACTGTTGAGTACAAATCAAACGCACTTTTCAGCCGTGTAGCTGTAGCTGACGGCACTCCTTATTTCATTATTCCCCATGACTTAAATGACGAACAGGGTTATGATATAAGCACAGCTACAAGAGAATTCGGCGGATTTGAAATGTTCAGAAGCGTATCTGAAAATGCCTGCCACGTAATTTACGACGTAAACGACACATATACCTGCGGCGTAGTTGTAAAGAGAGGCGACTTTGTGCCTGAATCTTCCGGTGGCGGTTCAACAGCCATAACATACCCCGACTACAAAGACCAGGTAGCACTTGTGCTTGGATTCTCCAAGGTGGTTAACGAAAAAACAGGGGAAATAGAAGATGTTATCCGTTTAAAGAATAAAGTGGGTCAGGATGTAAGTGCAGTTGTTAAAGAAGGCACACGTTTCCTCTACAGAAATGCAAACGCACGCCTTTGGGACAGAACAGTTACCGAAAACGGTCAGACAGTAACACTCCCCGGCGACCCCGACTGGTATATGCTTAAAGCTGACGGCACAAAATATCAGCCCGCACAAACAGCACCCGAAATTAAATCGGGCAACACAAGAACACCTTATATGTATCTTGACGCTGAAGATATAGACCCCGGCGATTTACTTCAGTACACATTAAACGCTGACGGAACAATCAGAATGGGTTCAGTTTCATTCCGTGTTAACTATCCCGGTGATATAGAAATGTCAACATATACAGGTGCAGTAAGTGCAACAGCTGTAGACGAAAACTACCGTGGCGGTAACCTCCAGATTTATGGTAAGGTAGTAAAAACAGCAGCAGAAGGAGCGTTGATGGTAGAAGTTAACCTTGCAGAAGGTGACGGACATGCAAACAAATCTACCATAGTAAAAGGCTTGCCTTCAGGAGTAAAGACACTTCGTAGAGTTCCCAGTTATGGATATTTCTATCTGTGGGATACAAAAGAACAACAGATGCGTCAGGCAACAGTCAACGATATAGTAATTGGTGACACAATTCTTTCCTGGTGGACAACATTAACACACGAAATGGTTGTTATATACAGATAAAAAACGAAAGCCAACGGCATTGCCGTTGGCTTCGTATCCAAAATTGCAGGTAAAAAGCCCTGCGTGGCTAGATTATATGAATCAAAAAAGGAGGAAATTTGAAATGATGAAAAAAATTATGGCAATAGTTCTTTCGGGGCTTCTTATCTTTAGCCTTGCAGGTATTGCAACAAATGCGGACGAACCCTTAAACCTTGTTTTTGGATTTGAAAACGATGCAGATGTAGACCTTACTATCCCCGAAGGCGAAACTAAAACCGTAAGCGGATGGAGAGGTTCGGCTACGGGAGAAAAAGAATCAAGAGGCGAAAAGATAAAGAGAAACACAGAAGATTTGGCAGACGCACCTGTAGACCTTGGAGAAAGCTGTCTTGAATTTGAACAGCAGGATGAACCAAAAGTTGGCAGAAGCATTATGTACGAGGTTAACTTAAAGGCAAACACCACTTATGCTGTTTCCGCATGGGTTAAAGCAGATGATTGCGGTATAGTAGGCTTGGCAGGCTGGGGCACTCACGGTGTATCAGACTGGTTAACAGCAAATTACAAAGAATCAAAAGGTAAATGGATAAGACTTTACGCAACATATACAACAAAAGATAAAGCAGTAAAAACAACTTTGTGCTTACGTCAGTCCGACACAGGAAAGAAAACTTTGTTTGATGACGTTCGCCTTTACGAAGTAACAGACAAAGAGTATGCTTCATATATTTTAAGTCAGGAAGGCAAAAACTCACGTGATATAAATGGTGACTTTGAAGATGTAACAACGCGTAACAAAACTGCATCCGATACAGCACAGGTATTGTATCCTGCAAACTGGCAGATGCCCGGCCAAACCCTGTATAATGGCGAAGATGCTCAAACCTATGCTGTAATTACATCCGAAAAAGCAAGAAGTGGTAAATATTCGTTGAAGATATCAGGCAACACTAACGTAGAAAATGGCCGTGTGTTCCTTCATCTCAACAAAAAACTTGAAGTCGGAAAAACATATATGATAACAGGTTGGGTGCTGACCGAAAAAGATTGTGCATACAAATATGCAGGCGGTGCAGGATTACAGGCTATAAATACTAACTGGCCCGGCGCAGGACAGAGCAGTCTGTGGAATAACCCATCTTTTGATAAGGTAAGAACAAATACAAACGGAGAATGGGTACCCGTTCGCAGTTACTTTATAGCACCTTTTGACAGCGTAGCTATTGGCTTATATTGCCACGACACCCCTTCAGCATATACAGCATATTTTGACGATATAAGCGTAGTAGAAGTACCTGCCGTTAGTCTTAAGGCTGTAGACAGTCAGGGTAAAGGCTTTACAAAACTTGACACAACAAAAGAAAATAAAGTAAAGGTTTATGTAAATGGCGTGAATACAACCGACATAGGAGAAACAGCAAAAAGCTATAAGGTTGTAACCGCTGTTTATGATAAAAATGGTGATGCAGTAGAAATGGTTGCATCGTCATTGAAAGATACAGTTAATGCGGTAGCAACACAGAAATTAAATAATGTTGATACAAAATATGAATACTTAAGAGATGTACTGGATATTACAATCCCTGCAGGATGCACAGCAAAAGTATTTGTGTTCAGTGACTTTAGTAAAATCTCTCCCGTTTCAGTACTTAGTTTTTCATAATAGAAAATAAAAACAGCCGGGTGTTCGTACGAACACCCGGCGTTTTTGTCATTGTCCGGTTTAGCGGACTTGTTTATTGCTCGATATCCTTTTTATTATGTATTATCTGTTTTTTAATACTTCTTCACAAAAAGCAAGGTCTTCGGGAGTGTTAATTCCAACCATTTCGTAATCGGTATGAACCTTGCAGGCTTCAACCTTTTTGCCTTCAGCTATTAAAATTCCCGGAACATCGGTAAGATAATATTCGCCCTGTGCGTTGTTTGAGTTAAGCTTTTTCAATGCTTCAAATAAAACCTTGCTCTTTACAACATAAATGCTGGGATTAAGCTCACGGATTGCCTTTTCTTCTTCTGTGGCGTCTTTTTCTTCAACTATTCTTACAACGCTGCCGTTTTCATCTCTTATAATACGTCCGTAGGGCAGGGGTTTGTCAACTTCGCAGGTAAGCAGAGTCATATCAGCACCAAGCTTTTCGTGGTACTCGACTGCTGCCTGATAGCTTTCACGGCGTACAAGAGGCATATCACCACATAAAATAAGAATATCACCGTCATAATCCTTTAACGCTTCTTCTGCCGACATAACAGCGTGGCCTGTACCCTTCTGTTCTGCCTGAAGAGCGGTTACATATTCGGGAGCTATGGCATCTCTTACTTTGTCTGCCATATAGCCTACAATAATAACTGTATCTTCGGGTTTTACAAAGTTTATGTTTTCAAGAACGTATTCAAGTAACGGTTTTCCGTTAAGCTCTCTTAAAACCTTTGGAAGATTAAATTTTTCAGACATAAGTCTTGTGCCTTTTCCGGCTGCTAAAACTATTGCTTTCATAGTAAAAAATCCTTTCGATTAAAATTTCGCCATTATTTTATCATACCAATTAAAAAAAATCAATAGTGCAGTAAAAAATCCGCACACAAGGTGCGGATTTTCTTGTTCGCGTAAATAACCTCAAAGCGAGAGATTATCTGTGCTTTGCAAGGCATTCGCTGCAGTAAATAGGTTTGTCATTCTTAGGAATGAAAGGAACCTTAGCTTCGCCACCGCAATCAGCGCAAACACCAACAAATGTTTCACGGCTGTCACGGATAGCCTGTTTTCTGGCAACGCGGCATTCTTTGCAGCGTGTGGGTTCATTCTGGAAACCCTTTTCAGCATAGAATTCCTGCTCGCCTGCGGAGAAAACGAATTCGTTACCGCAATCCTTGCATACCAATGTTTTGTCTTCGAACATAAAATATCCCCTCACTTCGAGAAAAATAAAAGTTACCCGATAACGGAATTGCACCGTTTGCAAAATGCACTCTCTTTGAGACGGGCATGGAGCGAGCAACGGGAATCGAACCCGCATAGCCGGCTTGGGAAGCCGGAACTCTGCCATTGAGTTATGCTCGCATCAGTTAAATTCAGACAAGTACTTTTCGATTTTGCGTTTTATCCTTTGCAAAGCATTATCAATAGCCTTTGAAGATTTGCCAAGACGTTTACCTATTTCCTGATAAGAAACACCCTGTATATAGTAAGCCATAACCTGGGATTCAAACGAGCTTAAAACCTCATCCATTTTAAGACTTATATCGGCAATTTGCTCACGCTTTAAAACAATATCTTCAGGGTTTTGAGAAGAATCATCCTCGCCGATAATATCAAGCAATGTAGTTTCGTATTCGTTTTCAAAAACAGGTCTGTTCAAAGAAATGTAAGTATTAAGAGGAGTATGCTTCTGGCGTGTAGCAGCTTTTATAGCAGTAATAATCTGACGCTGAATACACATTTCGGCAAAAGCGTGAAAGCCTGAAAGCTTGTCCGGCTTATAATCTCTTATAGCCTTAAAAAGACCAATCATACCTTCCTGCACAATATCTTCCTTGCCTGCACCTACCAGAAAATAGGTTCTTGCACGGCGAAGCACCACATTGCGGTACTTTTCAAGCAGATATTCCATTGCATCTGTATTGCCGTTTTGCGATAATTCTGCCAGTTTTTCATCTGTAAAAGATTCAAAGCCTGACAGCGGGTTATTCACAAAAATCACTCCATTTCATACTAACATAATTATTATACGTTAAATACAAAAATTTGTCAAGATAAAACACGAAAAATGCCTTGCTTGTATAGTTTTTTTGTAGTATTTACTATGTTTTGGAAGCAAAATTTATATACAATTTGCATAAAATTATTGTAAAACATATTTTTTTTCAAAAAAGACTTGCAAAATTTTGAAAAAAGTAGTATTATCTACAGGAATATGGAGATATTATGATTTTGCTTGGAAGGAGTAAAGCATGGAAACATTATTTTATATTTTCAGCGTAATTGTTCAGGTTGTGTTTTTTCTTATCGGCTCATATTTTTTCATTATTTCATTGGCAGCGTGGGTAAACAAAAAAGAGCGTGAACCCGAAAATTTTGTTCACAGAACCTACGCACTTATAGTAGCCGCACACGATGAGGAAGCGGTTATAGGCAATATGGTAGACAGCTTGCAAAAGCTTAACTACCCCCGCGACAAATATGATATATTTGTTATAGCGGATAATTGCACAGACTCTACAGCAAGCATTGCAAGAGAAGCAGGTGCTTATGTGTATGAGAGAACTAATCACGAAAAACGCGGCAAGGGCTATGCTCTTGAGTGGATGTTCGAACATATTTATAAAATGGATAAAAAGTATGATGCAGTAGCTATTTTTGATGCTGATAACATCGTACATCCCAATTTCTTAAGAGAAATGAATAAAAAGCAGAATCAGGGACACAAGGTTGTTCAGGGGTATATCGACAGTAAAAATCCCTTTGATTCATGGATTACAGCAGCGTATACAGTTTCGTTCTGGAGCGTAAATAAAGTATTCCAGCTTGCAAGATATAACCTTGGTCTTTCGTGTCAGCTTTCGGGCACAGGCTTTGTAATAGATGTTGATATATTGCAAAAAATAGGTTGGCAGGCAACATGTCTTACAGAAGATATGGAATTTACAATGCGACTTGTGCTTAACGATTATAAGGTTGCATGGTCGCACCACGCAGTTATATACGACGAAAAGCCTCTTACATTTGCACAGTCGTGGAAACAGCGTATAAGATGGATGCAGGGCCACGCAGATGTTGCAACAAGATTTGTAAAACCCTTGATACAAAAAGCAACTAAAGAAAAGAAGTGGGCACCTGTTGACTGTGTACTTTATTTATTACAGCCTGTAAGAATTATAGCTCTTGGCTTTATAACACTTATGACATGGCTGCAGAGTGCATATCCTTCGGGAGAAATCGGATTTTTCCAGATAAGCTATCTGTTCCCCACATGGGTATGGCTTGTAATGGTGCTTGTACAGTTCTCGTACACTCCGCTTATTATATGGATGGAACGTCATCAGTTCTCGCTTAAGCTTGTATGGCTTTATATAACCTATTCTATCTACACCTTAACATGGGTACCTATTGCAATAATAGGAATTATAAACAAAGATAAAAAAGAATGGTTCCATACAAAGCACACACGCCAGATTACCATCGAAGATGTAAATAGTTAACAAAGGGGATGTAAAAGGCAATCCCTTGGATAAGTCAGCATTGTTCTAAAAACGTCTTTTTGGCGAATTTTCGCCTTGAACTTCATTCAAAAGTTTCGTTTTTAGAATGCAAAGCAGTTTTGAAATCAGATTTTATATTTAGGCAAAGAATAAAAAGTCCGTAATACTAACGTATTTCGGACTTTTTTGATATAGTACAAATTAAAAATATGGCTTCAAAACCAAAACTGCCTTGCCTGGTTGTGGTATTACCGCCCATTTTATTTTTACTTTACAAAAATTAAAAAAAGTGGTAAAATATTTAGCGAGGTGATTTTAATGAAAAAACTTTTAACAATTTTAATGGCTATTTTTATGCTCTTTAGCAGTTTGCCTGTTTGCTTGGCAGATACTGCTGATAAAAAACAGCCGGCTGATGTCCTTTATAATCTGGGACTTTTTAACGGAACAGGAACAGATGCAGACGGCAAACCCATTTTTAATTTGGAAAACAAACTTTCAAGACAAGAAGCTACCGCTTTACTCGTAAGACTTTTAGGTAAAGAAGCCGAAGCACAAAATGAAATTTTGGACATTCCCTTTACCGATGTTGACGACTGGGCAAAACCCTATGTAGGGTATGCATATAATCAGGGTCTTGTAAACGGGACAGGGGCGACAACCTTTGATTCTAAAAAGCCAATTTCCGCAACAGAGTATCTTACCCTTATTTTACGTACACTGGGATATAACGATAAGAATGGTGACTTTGTGTGGAATTCTGCATGGACACTTTCTGACGAGCTTAAAATGACACAAGGTCAGTATAACGGCGATACAAACGCCGAATTTTTCAGAAATGATGCGGCTCTTATTTCTTATATGTCACTTTTTCAGAAAATAAAAGGCGGAGAACAGACATTGGCAAACAAGTTGTTTACCGGCAATGTTTTTTCGGCAAAACAGCTTGAAAGCACCAATGATGCCGAATTGATAAAAACAGCAGGAATTTCGGGCACTCCTGAAGCTCCTATAACAGGCATTCAGGTTGCTCCGGTTACAGGGATTACATTTGAGCAACGCGGTGTGTATGTTAAAATGACTCTTGTACAGCCCGAAGATAAAACAGGAATTGTAAGCTATGAAGCATTGATTTACAACAAAAATAATCCCGAGGAGGCCGTTCACCGCAGTATTGTTTTTGAGGAAGGAACTGCTCACTACCGTCTGGATGACCCTGCAATATTTGCCATCGGTCAAGAGTTTAATACTATTAAAGTAACCTCAAACGGTGCAGAAGGTTATGCTCCTGCCGTTTGGGAGTCGGATATATCTATTGTGCCTGTGCAAAAGGACATTACCATTACTGATGCGTGGGTAGTAAACGATGACGAAATTGACCTTACTTTAGCTGATGCAGAAAAAGGGTTTATGGGATATATATTTACCCGCACGGATGAAAGCGTTGTTGATGAGAATACCTTCTTTACTTATGAAGGAACAACCGCTAAATACCGCGCTAACCTGAAAGACTGGTCTTTAGAAGACAAAAAAGCCCTTGAAAATGGTGAAATTTCGGTTGCCATTACAGGTATGAATATAGTTGAAATGAAGGAAACCGACGGTAAATGGAAAATAGAATTTGAACGCATCAAGGCTCCGAAAATTGGAGTTAAGTGTGATGTTAATATTGTTGAATAATCATTAAATAAAAGGGGATGTAAAAAAGTCCAGACCGCAAAAAACAAAGAAATATTGTAGGGAACGCCCATAACGGGCGTTCCTTATTTTTTAGGGAGGGCGTGGAAACCCTCCCCTACAGGTAAACCTAATTTATAAACAGATAAATTAGGTCGAAAAAATCAATTTTTACAGCTCTTTTTTTAAAGCAAAAAGTATAAAATTTACTACTAAAATAACATATTTACAGTTTACAATATAAAAAAATAATGATACAATGAAAAATAAAAATAAAAAGAGGGGTATAAAAATGAAGGCTGTAAAATGTATTCAAAATGCCAATATAGTATTGGAAAACGGAATTCTTTGGGATGCCTCTATAATTATAGAGGGGGACAGAATTGCAGGGTTTGGACGCACTGTCGACACAGAAGTTCCCACAGGGGCAGAAAAAATTGATGCAAAAGGTGCTTATGTTGGACCTGGATTTATTGATATTCATATTCATCACGCAGGCGACAACTACAGCACATGCTTTGAAGCAGAAAAAGCGGCTGAATACTGTCTTGCTCACGGAGCAACAACAATTTTGTCAAGCCCTTATTATTCTATGGATTTTGAAACCTTTATGGACGCAATCCGTTGCGGAAAAGAGGCTATAAAAAATATAAAAAGCGTCAAAGGGCTTTATCTGGAAGGCCCATTTGTAAATAATAAATATGGTGCAAATCAGCATAAGAACCCCTGGGGAGATACCATTGGCCCCGAAAGGTTTAAAAGATTTGTTGACGAGGCAGGTCTTGATGCAAAGGTGTGGACAGTAGCACCCGAACGAGATGACCTTTTACCCTTTTTAGAATATGCAAGACAGGTAAATCCCGATGTAGTGTTTGCAGTTGGTCATAGCGAAGCAACACCTATGCAAATCCGAGGGATGAGAAAATATAGACCCACCCTGCAGACACATTCTATGAATGCAACGCAGAGAATAGAAGTGCCCGGAGGAACACGCGGTTACGGCCCTGATGAATATTGTTTTAAAGAGCCTGATGTATTTTGCGAGCTTATTTCTGATTCCCGCGGGATACATGTTAATCCCGAATTACAACAGCTTTTAATTCATAATAAGGGAGTAGAAAGGGTAGTTATTATTACAGACTGTGCAAAATATGACAGTCCTAATCCTCCCGAGCTTGCTGACATTACTGATTTAAACTTTGATGCAAACGGCGGAATTGCAGGCAGCAGACTTACAATGGATGTTGCATGTCGTAATATTATGACGCATACAAACTGCGGAATAGCACAAGCCTTTGTTATGGCATCTTTAAATCCTGCAAGGGTTTTGGGTATGGATGATGAAATCGGCTCGGTTGATATAGGCAAAAAGGCAGATTTAGTTTTTGTTGACGACAGATTTAATATAAAACAGGTAATGCAGGAAGGCGAAGTTAAATAAAAAATTATAGACAAAAGGGGATGTAAAAAAAGTCCAGACCGCAAAAAACAAAGAAATATAAGAAAAATACTTTGTAAATTTAATTTATAAACAGATAAATTAGGTCGAAAAAATCAAAAAAATGATTTTTTCTTAAAAATTTATGTTTTTTGC
>JAZSDN010000068.1:0-19614 GCA_045531205.1 Clostridia bacterium
TTCCTATAAAACCCGTTTTGAATTTACATCTTCTGCCGGAAATTTAGATTATTTAAACAATAAAGAAATTGTAATGCCTTACAGTTTTGAATAAAAAAATACTTGCACCATCTTGGTGCAAGTATTTTTTATGTTTAATCAGTAATTTTCATCGTTGACTGCAAGCATTCCATGTTTAAATTCTTCAATAACAGTTTCTTCATATCCTAAAGCTGCAACAACCATTTTAACAGTCTGCTCTACATACATATATGCCCAGTGTGCCGCTGTAACATCTTAAAAAACAAAAGATAATCCTTTTGTATCTGTCATAATTTTATTATATTTTACAACGTAAAACAATGGACAATCCGCATAAAATTTTTGAGAAAAACGAGGCAAATAATCAAATAGACCAATAAATTTGTAAAATAATTTTTTTTTGGTAAAATAATTTTTAAATGTTTTTCTTTGTTGACTTTGTTTTTTAAGTGTGCTAAAATATAAACGCTGAAAATTTAATATTCACACAGAGTGTCGGTTATACCGCAAAAGGTATAACAGGTGAAAAGGGAACCGGGTGAGAATCCCGGACGATACCAGTCGCTGTATGTGTTTTGTATATATCCGTTGACGAAAGTCAGTCATTGGGAAACTGAGAAGGCAGGATATATGCGTTAAAGCACAAGTCAGAAGACCTGCTTTGATGTTGCTTTGTACGTGTTTTTACATAGAAGCAACAGTTTTGTTCGGGTGCAAAAATTGCGTCGGGGCTTTGTTTTGTATGCTCGCACAAAATGTGATGACACAGGAAAAGTCTGCTGTGGTAATTTAAAAATTACCGCAGCTTTTTTATTGTCTGCGGTAAAAAAGAAAGGACGACAAAAGATGAAAACCAAAAAAATTTTAAGCGTAATTCTAAGCATTATTATGGTGCTTTCCTTTGCGCTGATGCCTGCACAGGCAGAAAATACTGATATTACAGTATTTTTGAATGTAACAAAGTACGGACAGTTTGTATCAGACAAACAGGGCAACGAATTAGTTCTTGCTCCCGTAACACTTACGGAAAAAGAAAGTTATACCCTCGACGATGTATTTACAGCCTTGCATAATACTTATTATGAAGGCGGCAGCGAGGCAGGCTATCTTTCTGATACAGGCAAATGGGGACTTTACATTACAAAGTTCTGGGGCGATGAAAGCGGAAACTTCGGCTACCAGGTAAACGGCGGAAAGGAAGCCGTTATGGGTCTTTCTCACACAGTAAAAGACGGAGATTATATTGATGTAACAGTTTATAAAAGTACAGAAAATTACAGTACCTTCGGCGAATATAGAAAACAGTGCTATATAGGCATAGATACAGAACTTACATTAACCTATACAAGTTATGACGAAAATTATAATACAGTTGTTTCCCCTTGCGAGAATGCCCAAATTTTAATAAACGGTGAAGCAACAGATATTAAAACCGACGCAAACGGTAAAGCAACCTTAAACTTTGAAGAAGAAGGAACATATATTATTTCGGCAAGCAAAGAAAAGGAAGTTGCAGTTCCTGCAATTACTGCGCCTGTTTGTGCTGTAACAGTTAAAGCCTTACCCGACTTTTATATTGAGGTTCCAAAAGCTGCAACTCTTTTTGTAGGCACAAAGGAGAAAACTCATTTTGTAAGATTTACTGAAATTGAGCCTGCAGTTTGTGTAGCAGAAGGAGAGAGCATAAAATATTATTTTGAGCTTACAAATAACAGCACCTATAACTACCGCATAAGCGGAGAAGATTATATTACCTATGGCGGCACCTTTAAAAAGACTGAAAATTCAAGTCTTATTTTTACAGAGGAGCAGCTAGGACCCGAAGGTGTAACAAAAACAACTGTTGATAAAAATACCTCATCAAACAAGGGCTACAATGTTGCAGATATATATCTTAACATTAATCCTCAAGGGTATTTAAGGCTTGCCGTAAACGATACAAAACAGATAGTTTCGCTTAGAAACTGGGAGGCAGTAAACTCTACCACATCAAATTACTTTATTGAACCCGACTATAATTATGAAGTAATTGATATAAACGGCACCCCCTCAGACGTTGTAAGTGTTGATGAAAACGGACATTTAACAGCAAATAAAAGCGGAACAGCCGTTGTTTTGGTAACTTATGATGCAATGCAGCTTGACTTTGGCTCGGGAGCAGAGCTTTTTGGTGCAATATGGCCAGAAAATACAGGTGTGTTTGTTGTAACGGTAGACGCAGAAGAAAGCGGAATAGATACAGGTATAACAATTAACCGGGGAAAAAACAATTCAGCTATAAAGCTTTCGGGGGATGCACTCGATGCAGAGCATGACTGTATTTACTTTACTGGGGATACGGGCGAGTATACTTTTACTCCCAAAACAGAAGACTGCACAGTATATGTAGCAAACCCAGTTTTAGGCAATACTATTACATACGAAGGCTTTGCCCAGATTTCTAAAAATACCGACAAAAGCTTTACCCTCCCCTTAAAAACGGGCAGAAATATTGTAAAGCTCGAAAAAGACGGAAAAGCGGAATATCAGATTATAACCGCAAAAAAAGTAAATGTTACCGTAAACAGTGGCGAGGCAGTACATCCCAAAGATGCTTTAAGCATTGTGTTCGATAAGCTTTATCATCCTGCAAACAAGCTTGCAGGTGTTTATAATATGAATGCAATTGCAATGTATACAGAAGTATCGGGCTATGATGGCAAGCTTATAGGTGCATCATCTGCACAGTATAACTTTGCAAACAACGAATCAGCACAAAAAGTATCAAATATCCTGACAGAAAAAGATGTTTGGGGCGTTATAAATTATGTAAAAGATACCGAGCTTGTTATCCCCGAAGATTATGCTTACGATACATTCACTCTTTCGGGCGGAATGCTTTATGTAAGCGGATGGGGCGATTCTTACGGAAACCACCGCTTTATAACATACGAAACAGGTAAAGGTGCAAACCTGAATGCCGATGCAAAGCTTGCATATTTAGGCAAGCTTCCCGATATTGAAATTCCTATTACTGTAACAGAAGCAGAACTTGACTCTGTTACACTTAACACCGAAAATGTAAAAACAGAATATTTTGCAGGTGATAAATTTGATGCAGAAAATCTTATTGTAACGGCAGTTTATGCAGACAATACGCAACAAATTGCAACAAATTACACCATTACACCCGAGGTTTTAGAAGAAAATACTACAAAAGTTACTGTTACATACAAAGGAAAAACTGCCGAAATTCCCGTTACAGTTACAAAGCCCTTGGTTTCTTCAATAGAAATCACAACCTTACCTTCAAAAACAGCATACGAAGAGGGCGAAACCTTCAATCCAAGCGGTATGGTTGTAAGTGCAGTTTTTGAAAACGGAGTAAAAAAAGAAACCACAGATTACGCCTATTCTCCAAATAAAGAACTCGATGTATCTGATACCGAAATGCTTGTTTCATACACAGGAGAGGATGCTGTGGAAGGAATTGAAAGTGTTACAATTCCAATAACTGTTACAGAAAAAACGTCGGGTGGTTCCATAACAACAAATACAATAAATGTATATGTAACTGTTCTTGGCGACGATAAGCACGGCGAACCTTCATCTGAAGCTGATACTCACACCAAAAAAGAAGGGAATCTTATCACCTGGATTCCAAAAACAAAGGTTACACTTGAAAAGGGAAGTTATGTAATTGACGCTGTAAAAAAAGCACTCAGTTTAAATGGCATTCCCTACACATTAGAGGATAACTATATAAGCGAAATAAAAGGTCTTGCAGAGTTTGACAACGGAAGCCTTTCAGGCTGGATGTACACTTTAAACGGCAAATATCCTACTCTTGGAATAAACGAACAAACTCTTAAAAACGGAAATGCAATTATATTCCACTATACCGACGATTACACAGTTGAAAAAACAGGCTTTTCTTCAAACAGAACAAGCGGCACAGGGGCAACGCTTATAAAGGACAACAAGGACGAAAGTGATAAAAATAAAGAAACTGAAAACAAAGAAGAAACTCCCGCATCACCTGTATTTGACGAATCTACATTTAGTGATGTAAAGAAAAGCGACTGGCATTATGAGTCTGTAAAGTATGTATACCAAAATAGCTTAATGCAGGGCACCGAAAATGGTTTTGAACCCGATAAAAAAATGACCAGAGCAGAGCTTTGCACTATATTGTGGAGAATGGAAAAAGAACCCGTAGCAAATTATGCTATGAATTTTGCAGATGTGGAATCGGAAAAATGGTATACAGAGGCTATACGTTGGGGTGCATCTGAAAAGTTAATTTCGGGTTACGAAAACGGTAAATTCGGAACAAATGATTATTTAACCCGCGAGCAGATAGTAACAATACTCTACCGTTACATACAGAAGAAGCTTGACAAAGCTTTTGAAGAAGACGAAAATATTCTTTCTTACGACGATTTTGAAGATGTTTCTGAATACGCAGTTTCGGCAATGAAGTGGGCTGTGGGTGCAGGTATTATGAATGGCAGAACCGAAAGAACAATAAACCCAAAAGATACAGCAACACGTGCAGAGGTTGCAACATTGCTCTGCCGATTTTGCAAAATAATTGAAGAATAATTTTATGCCGATGACTAAGGCTTTTTCGGGAGAAGATAAAAAATGAAAAAATTGACAGCAGTATTTTTATGCGTTATAATGACAATATCTGTGGCAGTAAATGTTTTTGCTGCAGAAAATATTGATATTACAGCAAATTACATTGTTAATACAGTAAAAAATCCCACTGTTGCATCGGTTGGCGGAGAATGGGCGGTTTTAGGTCTTGCAAGAAGCGGAGTGTCGATACCGCAAGAATACTTTGAAAAGTACTATGAAAATGCAAAAAACTATGTTACCGCTAAAGACGGAGCTTTACATTCAAGAAAATACACTGAATATTCAAGAGTTATAATTGCTTTGGCAAGCATAGGCAAAGACCCACAAAATGTTGCAGGATATAACCTTGTAAAGCCTTTGCTTGATTACGAAAAAACCGTTTGGCAGGGAATAAACGGCCCTGCGTGGGCACTTATTGCACTTGACAGTATAGGTTTTGGCGGTAAAGAAATAAGAGAAAAATATATAGCTTATATTTTAGAAAACGAAAAGCAAAACGGCGGATGGGCACTTTCAAAAAATCAGGAAAGTGCTGATGCAGATATTACCGCTATGGTGCTAACAGCTCTTTCAAATTATACTGATAAAACACAAGTAAATGATGCTGTACAAAGAGGAGTAACTGTACTTTCTGTTTTGCAGGACGAAAACGGAGGATATAATGCCTACGATGAGCAGACATCTGAAAGTACGGCACAGGTATTAACCGCAATTTCTGCACTTGGTATTTCTTATAAAGACCAAAGATTTGTGAAAAACGGTAAAACTTTAGTTGATAATATTTTGTCACACAGAAAAAGTGATGGTAGCTTTGCTCATACCGATAAGTCAAACCTTATGGCAACCGAGCAATGCTTTTATGCCCTTTTGGCGGCAAAAAGACTTGAAGAAAATAAGCCATCGCTTTTTGATATGAGCGACGTAAAAAGTACAGAGATTAAAGAGGGCGAAGGCTTGCCAAAAAAACATGAACATGTTACACTGCAGTCCATAAAATATCCCGACAAAACCTTTGCTGATATTTTAGAGCATAAGAACAAAGAAGCCATTGAACAGCTTGCAAAACGAGGCATTATAAATGGTATGGACGAAAATACTTTTGCACCCGACAATACAATGACAAGGGCAGAGTTTGCAACCATAGTGGTAAAAGGGTTAGGCTTGCCTTTAAATAGCGGCATTGAATTTTACGACGTTAAAAAAGATGCATGGTATTATGATTATGTAAATACGGCCTCGTTTTATGGCATTGTAAACGGTGTAAGCAATACGGAATTTAACCCAAATGCCACCATTACAAGAGAGCAGGCTGCTACAATGGTTATGCGTGCCGCTTTGCTTTGCGGAATGAATTCTGATTATAACGAAACAGGGATAAGAAATACATTAGCAGAGTTTACCGATTATACAGCTGTATCTTCCTTTGCAAAGCAGAGCCTTGCCTTTTGCTTTGAAAATAATATTCTTGACAGAAGTGTTATGGAAATTAAACCTTTTGAAGCTGTTAAAAGGTGCGAAATTGCCGATATGCTTTATAGAATGCTGAAAGGGGCAAAGCTTATATGAGTTTTTTTAAAAAATATAAGGCAACAATTATTTCTGTTATTTGCATTATAGCTTTACTGGCTTTTGCTTTTTTCTGCACAGGTACAGATGAGGGTACTATAAATATAAATACCGATACACATACAGAAACTCAAAACGAAGGAAAGACGTTATCCTTACAAAGCACAGAAAAAACAGAAGAAAGCTCTTTTTCTAAAGAAAAGACAGAGCCTTTAAATAAAAACGAAAATATTGAACAAAAACAGCCTGAAAAAACAGGAAATGCAGATGCAAAGAGTGAGCAAAATATAAGCGAATCTAAAAAAAATGAGCTTACCTGCACTTTATCTGTAAGGTGCGATAATGCACTTTTAAAAGAAGGGGCAAACATTGAAACGCTACCTTCGGACGGAATAATTTTTGCAGAGTGTGAGGTTGTTTTTTATGAAGGCGAAAGTGTATTTAATGTGCTTTTGCGTGAAATGAAGAAAAATAAAATTCACTTTGAATATGTGGATGTACCTATTTATAACAGTGCCTATATTGAGGGAATAAATAATCTTTACGAATTTGACCTTGGCGAGCTTTCGGGCTGGATGTACAAGGTAAACGGCATATTTCCGAATTACGGATGCTCGAAGTATACAATAAAAAAAGATGACAAAATAGAGTGGGTATATACCTGTGATTTAGGCAAGGATGTAGGCGGAGAATATTCTGCAAGGAATGGTATGACAGATGAATGAATTTAAAAATTATCATCCAATTGTAAATTTTATATATTTTGTATGTGTTATTTTATTTGCCTGCTTTTTAATGCACCCTGTAACATTGGTTATATCACTTTTAGCAGGGTTTGTATATAACATAATACCGCCTAAAAAAAGCAGTATAGGCAAAAGTTTTTTAACCATAATATTTTCCATATTGATTATGGCAGTAATAAATCCTTTGTTTAACCACAGAGGGGTAACAATAATTGCATATTTCCCAAGCGGAAATCCGCTTACAATGGAATCTGTGTACTACGGACTTTTGGCGGCAATAATGATAGTTTCGGTTATACTGCATTTTTCGGTATTTAATGAAGTTATAACAAGCGATAAGCTTATATATCTTTTTGGGAAGATAATTCCATCGCTTTCGCTTATATTTTCGATGACCTTACGCTTTGTACCAAGATTTACACATCAGCTTAAAGAAATTGCCAAAGCACAAAAATGTGTAGGAAGAGACGCATCAAAGGGCACAATTATAAAAAGGGCAAAAAGCGGACTTAAAATTTTATCCATACTGGTTACATGGAGTCTTGAAAATTCAATAGAAACATCGGATTCTATGAAAGCAAGAGGCTATGGCTTGCCGGGAAGAACTGCTTTTTCGATTTATACATTCAAAAAAAGAGATGCAATTATATTGACCAGTATTTTGATTTTGTCAGCGTATATAATAACAGGCAGTATTTTGGGAGCAACAGAGTTTGTATGCTTCCCATATATAAAAGCAGCACCGGTATCTTTATATGCAATTTCGGTATATGCCGCATATTTTTTGCTGTTTTGTATACCAATGATAATTGAATTTGCGGAGGTGATAAAATGGAAATCCTTAAAACAGAAAATTTAAGTTTTACTTATTCAGGGAAAGATAAAAGTGTAATTAAAAACATAAATTTATCGGTAAAAGAAGGCGAATTTGTAACACTTATAGGTAAATCGGGATGCGGAAAAACAACTTTATTAAGACTTTTTAAACCTTCGCTTGCACCTTTTGGAAACAAAGAAGGCAGTATTTTATTTTACGGCAAAAATATAACAGAACTTGCCGAAAGAGAGATTGCAGAAAAAATAGGTTTTGTAATGCAAAACCCCGACAATCAGATAGTGACCGACAAGGTCTGGCACGAACTTGCGTTCGGGCTTGAAAGCCTTGGATATAAAACAAGCGAAATAAGAACAAGAGTGTCAGAAATGGCATCTTTTTTCGGTATAGAAAATTGGTTTTACAAAAATGTAGCCGAATTATCGGGCGGACAAAAACAGCTTTTAAATCTTGCGTCTGTTATGCTTATGCAACCCGAAGTTTTAATTTTGGACGAGCCTACAAGTCAGCTTGACCCTATAGCGGCGGCAGAGTTTTTAAAAACATTAAAAAAGATAAATGATGAATTGGGTACAACCATAATTTTAACAGAGCATCGCCTTGAAGAGGTATTTGCAATATCAGATAAAATTCTTTTAATGGACGAAGGCGAAATTACGATTTGCGATACCCCAAAAAATGCAGGACTTGAAATTGTAAAAATAAATCACGATATGTATGATGCGTTGCCAGTTCCTATGCGTGTTTTTGCAGAGCTTTTGGAAAATGAACTTCCCATCACAATAAAAGAAGGAAAAAAACAACTTATTGAATATGCAAAAACCAATGAACTTAAAAAGATAGAGGATGATGAAAAAGCTTTTTCGGACAACATTGCAATAGAGGTAAAAGATGCATATTTTAAATACGAAAAAGACCTCCCTTATGTTATAAAAAATTTAAATCTTACTGTACACAAAGGCGAATTTTTTGCAATTTTAGGCGGTAATGCCACAGGGAAAACAACTGCACTTTCGCTGATTTCGGGCATAAATTCTCCGCAGAGGGGCGAAATAAAAATAAATGGGGAAAAGCTTTTGAAGGATACAAGTTTATATCAAGGTCTTTTGGGCGTTTTGCCACAGAATCCTCAAAGTCTTTTTGCAAATAAAACTGTTTTTCTTGACCTTTATGATATGACAGACAAAAAAGAGCCAAAAGAAAAAAGAGAAAAAGAGGTTTTAAACATAGCACAGCTTTGCAGAATTGAAAAGCTTCTTGAAAGCCACCCTTACGATTTGTCGGGCGGGGAACAACAGAGAACTGCTCTTGCAATGGTATTGCTTAAAAAGCCTGAAATTTTAATTTTGGACGAGCCAACAAAAGGTATGGATGCTCACTTTAAAAAACTGTTTGCAGATATTTTATACAGCTTAAAAGCAAGCGGTGTTACAATTCTGATGGTTTCTCACGATATAGAATTTTGTGCAGAATTTGCAGACAGGGTAGCTCTTTTCTTTGACGGACAAATTACCTCGCAAGGAATTCCAAGAAGCTTTTTTTCGGGCAACAGCTTTTATACCACAAGCGCTAATAAAATGGCAAGAAAGGTATTGCCTGATGCAATTTTGGCAGAAGATATTATTAAATCTGCAGGATATAAACCAAAAGAACATAAAAAGCAAGACTCTTTTTGTTATGAGATAAAATGTAACCACCCTGATACCGAAAAAACAAAGGCAAAACTCAGCAAAAAACGAATTTTTGGAGGTTTGTTTTTTCTGCTTTGTTTTTTAGCTTCCTGCATTTTTCAAACGGCAACACTTATTTCGTTTAAAGGAAGCAACTATGTATTTCAGGGCTTAACAATATTTTTTGCATTTGTTACAGCTATTTGCTTTTTTCCGCAAAAAGAAATTGGAGTTATACAGCCAAAAGCTTCAAAGCATAATAAAAAGCTTTCAAAACGAACAATTTTAGGAGCTGTATTTATACTTTTTGCAATTCCTTTTACGCTATATTTCGGAGTGCGTTATTTAGGTGCAAGGAAGTATTATTTTATAAGCTTGCTTATTATACTCGAAACTCTTATACCGTTTTTTATGGCGTTTGAAAACCGCAAACCAAAGGCACGCGAAATAGTTGTAATAAGCGTTTTATGTGCTATAGCAGTAGCGGGCAGAACAGCATTTTTCTGGCTTCCGCAGTTTAAACCGGTAATAGCACTTGTTATAATTTCCGGAATATGCTTTGGCGGGGAAGCGGGATTTTTGGTTGGTGCAATTACGGGCTTTGTATCAAATTTCTTTTTCGGTCACGGCCCATGGACACCGTGGCAGATGTTTGCAATGGGGATAATTGGCTTTTTTGCAGGAATACTTTTTAAAAAAGGTTTTTTAAGAAGAACACGTTTTTCGCTTTCTTTATTCGGCTTTTTAACAACTCTTGTAATTTACGGCGGAATAATGAATCCGGCATCTGTTATTATGATGACCGATACCCCGACACTTAAAATGATAATAGCATCTTGTGCAGTGGGATTCCCCGTTGATTTAATACATGCGTTGTCAACAATATTTTTCCTTTGGTTTTTCTCGGAACCTATGATAGAAAAACTTGAAAGAATAAAAATTAAGTATGGTTTGCTAGACTAAAAAATCTGCCAGAACGGCGGATTTTTTAGTCTGGCAAACTTTTTATTACCTAAGTTCGAGGGTTAGTTGTAAAACAGTCAGGACATCTGAATAAATTTATGGTCAAAGTGACTAGAAATAAAAAAAGTTTTCTCGATTTCTGCGAATTACCCATTGAAACCCAAAATAAAGATATGATAAAATTTATAAAGAATAAAAAAGAAGGGTTCTTTTTGAAAAAATTGCACCTGTTCTGGCGGGCACCAAGCAGAAGAGGAAGTACTCTTACAGTAAGCTTTAGAATGTTAGAAAATATCTTATCCTGAAAGATTGATAAAAAGCGGTGAAACTATGTATAAAACAAAAATAATTCCTACACCTAAAACACTTGAATACAAAAATGGTAAAAAAGAGTATAAATCCCCTGTAAAATTCTTTGCAGAGGACTTTAAGCTTGATTTTGTGATTGACTTTTTTAAAAGACAGTCGGGAATTTCTGCACACAAAGGAGAGGGCACTCCTTCAGAGTGTGATGTTGTGGCATCTTTGTCAAAAGACTTACCTGCACAAAACTATATACTCGAAAGCAAAGAGGGTAGCCCCGTATCCATACTGGCAGGCGATTACACAGGTTTTTTATATGCAGTTTCAACCCTTATTCAGCTTGTGGCAGATGGGGAGCTTTGCAATGTTTACATAAAAGATTCGCCCGACTTTTTATATCGTGCAAATAACTGGTGCTGCTTTGTTGAAATGGGCATTTTAAGTTACGATTACGGTAACGGCAGAGAGGCACTTTATTCTCATCTTATAAAAAAGCTTGATATGTGCCTTTTGTATAAAATAAATATGGTATATATTGACGGCTTTAACTGGAATGCAAACAGAGAGCCCGGGTATGCACATTTTCACAGAAAGCTTAATGACGAAGCAAGAAAAAGAGGCATCCGTCTTTGCTACGGCGGATTCAGTATGAGTTATTCCTATATGGGGGCAAATAATCTTGGCAAAACATTTTATAATACCGATGATGACGGAAATGTTTATAACTGTATAGGAAAGTATGACAATATTACAAAGAACACACTTTTTGGTACAAACGGAACCTGTCTTTCAAACCAAAGGCTGACAGAAGAGAAAATGGCAGAGCTTCGCGAATTTGTGCGTTTGGTTCATCCGGGAGCTTTGTATATACACGGAGCAGACGCAAACTTTATGTTCCCCGAGCTTTGGAAGCAAAGATGCGAAAACTGCAGAAAAAGATGGCCGTCCGATGACTTAAATGCAAAAGACGGTGCCGCAGGTGCATTTGCAGAGTTTTATGACAGAATAATAGCAGAAGTAAGCTCTGTAAAAGATGCAGACTTTTCGGGAGCAGAAACCTTGGTTTTAAACGTTGGACCTGGATATATAGAATATCCCGAAATTGAGTACCGCGGGTACGATAATTATGTAAAAACAAAAGAATACTGGCACTATGTTGACAAGTTTATGAAGAAAACAGAAAACGGATTTGTCACACATAGAGAAGCATTTTTTGACCCTAAAACAAACCGTCTTTTTTACGAAGAAGAAATGCCTTTAAGAAAAAATGCAAATGTAGCCATAATTTCGTTTTCGGGAGCGGAAGGCTTTTACAGCGATAAGCTATACCACACAACTGCACTTATGAATTATCTTATGAAGGGGGCACCGCTTCTTATAATGGCGTGCGGTAATTCTTTCCGTGAACCCTTACAGCTTACAAATGCAGAGTATATGTGGAACAGCAGAGAAAGTGCATTCTGCAATCTTGAAAAACCAAAGGACTATGATGAATTCTGGCGAATTTATAAAATGATGCAGGAAACCTCTTTCCGTCCTGACGGAATATATGCAGAAGGCGGACTTTTACACCAGTGCTGTATAAAGCTTTATGGCGAAAAAGCGGGAGGGGATATGTACGAGCTTTATTCAATGCACGGGGAAAATTATCAATGTCCTATGCTTTTTCCTTCAAATACAGAGGTATTTACATCGCTTCGTTATTTGCGTGAGGATTATCAGAAGCTTTCAAAGGGAACTTTAAAAGCTGAAGAAGCCGTTCAGTTTGAAAAAAATGTTGAAGAAATATCGATTTTAACAGACAGAGCAAACAAAATATTAAATAAAGTACTGGCAGAAAAAGCTTATAAGCCCGAAAATAAAGATGACCTTGAATTTATGAGCTTATCTTCAGAATACTGCACAAAGCTTATAAGAATACTTTGTAAGTATATAAAACTGTTTAAAAATAAAAACGCAGAAGACTGCGATAGGTTAAAGCTTGATTTAGAAGCACTTAAAGCTTTTGCCTTGCAACAGCAGAGAAAGCCTGTAGATGTATTTGGTGGAGCATTGCTTGACTGGCAGAAAATTCCTGATATAATAAAAATAATGGTGGACAAGTTTAAGGAGGAGAAATGATGTACAGAACAAAGGTTATTCCAACACCTAAAAAGCTTGAAGCTGGAAGCGGTAAAAAAATATATAACGGCCCTGTAAAGTTTTTTACAGAGGATTTTAAGCTTGATTTTGTGCTTGACTTTTTTAAAAGACAGTCTGGCATTGAAGCATTGGCGGGAGAAGGAACACCTTCTGAATGCGATGTTGTGGCATCGCTTTCGAAAGATTTACCCAAACAAAATTATATTTTAGAAAGTAAACAAGGCAGTCCCGTAAAAATTGAAGCAGGGGATTACACAGGCTTTTTGTATGCAGTTTCAACCCTTATTCAACTGATTTTTGACGGTGAGCTTTGTGATGTTTATGTAAAAGATTCTCCTGATTTCCCCCTGCGAGGTAACGACTGGACATCATTTTGCGAAATAGGTCAGCAAAGCTATGACTACGGTGACGGCATAGAAAAAATGAAACAGCGTGTATGCCGTAAGCTTGATATGATGCTTCTTTACAAAATAAACTTCATAATTATGGACGGCTTTTGCTGGAATCCTGACAAGCCAAATGATTATGCAAATGTGCACAGATTTTTTAATGACGAAGCAAGAAAAAGAGGAATATATCTTTGTTATACGGGCTACACAATGTCCTATTCGGGATATGAAATTATGAACTTTTACGGCAAAAACTACCTGAACATAAACGAAAAGGGCGAGGGTTACGAATGCTCGGGTCAGCACCAGACAAAGCCTTCAAAGGAAAGAGAACACGGAACCTGTATAACTAATGAAGCATTGACAGATGCAAAAATTGAAGAAATTAAAAACTTTGTACAAAAAATTCATCCGGGAGCATTGTATCTGCACGGAACAGACAGCGGATTTATGTATCAGGGAACATGGGATGAACGTTGCGATGATTGTCGAAAAAAATATCCTAACGATGATTTGACAGCACAAGACGGTGCTGCAGGTGCTTATGCTGAATTTTATGGTCGCTTAAGCGAAGGTATAAGCAGTGTAAAGGACGGAGAATTTGATGCCTCGCGCGATACTTTGCTTTTACATATAGGTCCCGGCTATATGCTTGAGGATGAAATAGATTTAAGAGGCTATGAAACCTTTAAGTATTCCGAAGAATTCTGGAACAGTGTTGATAAATATATGAAAAAATATGACAATACATTTTTGGTTCACAGAGAAATTTTCTTTGACGAAGAGGATGATACACTCTTTTACGAAAGAACAAAGAGAGAAAATACAAAGATTGGTATAATATATTTTTCGGGTGCAGATAAATTTTACAGCGACCAGCTTTATCAGACAACGGGTTTAGTAAATTATCTTATGCTGGGGGCAGACCTTTTAATTACGGCAAACGGGGATGCTTTCAGAGAACCCTTGCAGCTTACAAATGCAGAATATATGTGGAACAGCACTGAAAGTGCATTTTATAATCTTGAGAAAAAGCCTTATGACCGTAAAAGCTTTTGGAAGCTTTTTGATAAAATGAAGGAAGCATCCTTCCGCCCTGACGGAATTTATGCTAAGGATGGGCTTTTACATCAATGCTGTATAAAGCTTTACGGAGAAAATGCAGGGGATAAAATGTACGAGCTTTACTCTATGTGCGGCGAAAATTATGAATGTGCACTGCTATATCCTTCAAATCAGGAAATACGTACATCCTACCGCGAAAGAACTCTTTGTTACAGAACTGCCTGGGAAACGTTGCTTGAGCAGGGAGAAGCAGAAGCCTTTTTAAGAAAATTTCAGCAAATTAAAATGCTTACAGATAAAGCTGATGAAATTATAAATTCAATAACCGAATGCAAGGAAAGTGCAAAAGATGATATTGAATTTTTTAAAAAATCAATCTGCTATTCCAAAAAGCTTATGAAGATATTTGTAGAATATATGGATGTTTACAGAATTCTTAACAAAAGCTTTGAAGACGGAACAGATTTTGACAGGGAAAAAATTGAAAAATATTTTGAAAGTATTGAAAAAGGAACCGCAGACCTTGAAAAATATATAAATGCACAGAAATTAAAGCCTGTTGATATTTTAGGCGGTTCTGTAGCAAAGTGGCATGAAGTTCCAAAACACTTTACCTATAACATAAGCACAATGAAAAACAGCATTAAAACAGGGGAAAGAAAGCCTTCAAACACAGTAGATTTCTGTTATCATTACGATAGAAAATCAATATTAACAAAAAATTCATAACTAGTTATAAATAATTTCATAAAATTTGTTTATAATAAGTCTTGCAAGGGAGAGAAGAGTCCCTTGCGAGTCCTCAAAATTTTCTTCGTAGATATCCCTTCAAACCCAAGAACTTTTTCTTTAAAAACAAAAGAGCCTGATTTTCAGGCTCTTTTGTTTTGTCAAAAGTCTTTATGACCTCGTAAGAAAAGTTCAACATCATCGGTTCCGGTGCAAAAATGCCACCCGAAATGCGACTTTTTTCTTTTACAATTGCAACTTTTTTGAGGTGTATGGCATAAAGAATTTAAAAAACAGTCCACTTCTTTTAATGAACAACAAATATTTTTTAAAAACATAAAAGTCACCCCAATATAGTTTATGCAAAAAAATTTTCGCTTGTTACATAATCAAAAGCTTTGTGCCTGCACTTAAAGGTGCTTCAGAATCAAGCGAATTTAATGCAATAATTTTTTCGGGCGTGGTTTTATATTTTTTGGCAATATCCCACACGGTATCGCCTTCGCTTACAAAGTATACAATGAGAGAAGCTGTTTTTTCGGGAGCCTCGCAGCATGTCATATCCGAAATAAGCTTTGTACACTGACTTTCTATAAGTGAAAGAGAAACATTAACATTTGCACGGATATCCACCGAGTTATCGCTTGACAGAGTATAGCTGCAGCTTATAAGCGATGCAGAGCATTCAACTAAAGGCTCGCTGTCGGAGGTAAAAGTAGGGGAAGTGTATGAAAAAGGAATTTCTCCCAAAAAGCTTTGAATGGGGTATGCATCGTTCTGGCTTTTGTAAAGAACAGTTGTTTTTAAAACCCCGTTTACGGTAAGAGATGAATTTTCACTGCTAACGCTTTTTGTTATTGGAACTGCACTTACATTGTAAACGGAAGCTATAGGATTTTTATCTTCGGGTAAAGAGAGAGTTCCTTTTACAGTTATATTTTCCTTGTCGGATGAAATAATTTTGTCAATACATTTCTCTTCATACTCTATTTTTATATCGGCTTCTGTAGAAAAGCAATCGTCAATAATATCAAGCTTTTCGCTTTGAACGGCCCTTGCGTAAACGCACAGAATAACCTCTACTCCAAGCATATTGCTTTCGTTATCGTCATCCGTTTCAAAGTATAATGATTTAACACTATAGTCAACATCGCAGTCCATATTTTCCCCTGCACCTGGAAGGTCAATAATCTCGGTAAAAGGAAGCTCGTGCTCCATAAACTGGATTTCAAAGTCAGGGGAAGTTAAATAAAGGGTTGAAAGATTTATAACTCCTTTTAATACTGCACGGTTTTTGATAAGCTTTATTTCGCGAGAGAAAACATTTGCGTCCATTTTTAAAACTTCGCTTACGGGAGCGTTGCCGCCGGGCACCTCTATTTTTCCGGGAACTGTAAGAAAAGTATCGGTTTCGCCTGCAACATTATATGCTTCTATCGATTTTGTACGGACACACAAAGGAATATCTGCAGAAGCATTTTGTGCAATGGATATTTTTTCTTGCTTGTTCACCTTTATATGAACGCATACAGTTGCTTTTATGTTTACTCTTCGGCTGTTAATAAGAGTATATTCAATATCTGTAATTTCTGCAAAAGCGTAAATTTGAGAATCAGAGTCAATGTCTGATGTGTCAGAAACATCGGTAAACGGTAACGAAAGGGTAAGATTTCTTACGGGCATAAAATCATCTTCAGGAAGGTAAAGAACGGTAAATTCAGCCGTACCTCCTGTAACAGCTCTGCCCGAGCTTACCTCCTTTGTGTCAATATGAGCCTTGCCGTCTACATAAAGAATTCTTGCTATATCGGGCTTTTTATCGGGCACAATAATATCGCCCGATACTAAAATTTCAGAACTTCCTTCTGCTAAAGGCTTGTTTATTGTAAGCATTTCCTTTTCGGTTTCTATGTTCATTTTTAATTCCTCCTTTTGCCAAAATATATGCACCAAAGGACGGGCTTATTACAAATTCTTGTTGTTTTAAAAGAAAAAATGTGCTAAAATATCATATAGCAAATAAAAACTTTCATATAATAGCTGTGGGTGATTATATGAAAAAAGTATCAATTTGCTTATGCTTTATGATTTTTGCATTGTTTATAAGTACGGTTGCCTATTCAAGAATAAGTATGAAGGCAGAAACCGAAACCCAGCACAGAAACATCCTGTTGCGATACGGATGGGAAACGGGAGAGTTTATTGAGAAAGAAACTGTCCATCTTCCTGAAACAGAGGATAAAGTATATCGCATTTATAACGAAATGCAGAAAAAAGCAGGTTTTGACCTTGCCGATTATTACGGCAGAACAGTAACCAGGTATACATACGAAGTATTAAATCATAAAAATTCAGACGGACAAAAGGTACGGGCAAACATTTTGGTTTGCGACGGTGTTTTAATAGCAGGAGATATTATGATAACTTCGTACAGAGGATTTATGCACGCACTGAATGAAGAGGGAGTGTAAAATTTGAGAATAGAAAAATTTGCTACAAGTGCAGGGCTTTCAAGAAAAGAATTCAAAAAAGCAATAATATCGGGCAGAGTACTGGTAAACGGCGAAAAGGTTTCGGCGGGGTATCAGACTAAAGAGGAAGATGTTATAACACTTGACGGCAAAAAAATAGACTATAACGAATTTATTTATATAATGATGAATAAGCCTGCGGGAGTAGTTTCTGCAACCTTTGACCCAAGACAGAAAACAGTTATTGATTTACTGCCCGAGGAATATAAAAAGTATGAGCCTTTTCCTGTAGGCAGACTTGATATTGACACAGAAGGATTGTTGATTTTAACCAATGACGGACAAACGGCACACAATCTTTTATCACCAAAGAAAAAGGTTTATAAAAAATATTATGCAGAGGTTATAAATAAGCTTTCGCATGATGATATCAGGGCGTTTGCCGATGGAATAATTTTAGATGACGGCTACAAAACAAAGCCTGCAAAGCTTGAAATACTGGAAGATGAAAAATCAGCTTATGTATATATAGTTGAAGGTAAATTTCATCAGGTAAAAAGAATGTTTGCAGACAGAGAAAATAAGGTTATTTATCTAAAAAGGGTAGAATTTGCTAAAATTTTACTTGATGAAAGCCTTGAAATTGGGCAAATAAGACAATTGACACAAGAAGAAAAAGATACCTTGTGCAATTTGTCTAAAAATAAAAAATAAATTTATATAAAAAACGAATAGCGTAAAAATGGGTTTATATGATAGAATATATCTAAATTGTATATATAATTTTTTAGTTTAGAGAGGAAGAAAAAAATGGCAGATTTACAGTTAAAAAATATTTACAAAAAGTACGACGGCGGTGTAATTGCGGTAAGCGATTTCAACCTTGACATTGAAGATAAAGAATTTATCGTTTTGGTTGGTCCTTCAGGCTGTGGTAAATCCACAACACTCAGAATGGTAGCAGGTCTTGAAGAAATTTCCGACGGTGAACTTTACATAGACGGCAAACTTATGAATGATGTTGCTCCTAAGGACAGAGACATCGCAATGGTTTTCCAGAGCTACGCACTTTATCCCCATATGTCAGTATTTGACAATATGGCTTTTGCTTTAAAACTTAAAAAGGTTAAGAAAGACGAAATTAAGAGAAGAGTTGACGAAGCTGCAAGAATTTTAGGTATTGAACATCTTCTTGACAGAAAGCCAAGAGCTCTGTCAGGCGGTCAGCGTCAGAGAGTTGCACTCGGCCGTGCAATAGTTCGTGAACCCAAGGTATTCTTAATGGACGAACCTTTATCAAACCTTGACGCAAAACTTCGTGTTCAGATGCGTTCCGAAATCAGCAAGCTCCACAAAAAACTTGCTACAACATTTATTTACGTAACACACGACCAGGTTGAAGCTATGACAATGGGTTCACGTATCGTTGTTATGAAAGACGGTATTGTACAGCAGGTTGCTGCTCCCACAACATTGTATGATGATCCTGAAAACGTATTCGTTGCAGGCTTTATCGGAAGCCCCCAGATGAACTTCATCGATGCTAAAATTGAAGCAGCTGACGGAAAAGTTAAGCTTGTATTTGCTGATAAGGAAGTTATTCTTCCCGAAGGCAAGGCAAAAGTTTTAGAAGAAAAAGGCTACATCGGCAAAGAAGTTATTATGGGTATCAGACCTGAAAATATGCATGATGATCCCGCATTTATCGCAACAGCTGAAGATGCAGTTATTACAGTTCATGTAGATAACACAGAAATGATGGGTGCAGAAACATATCTCTACTTAAATATCGGTAACACAATATTTACAGCAAGAGTTAACCGTCGCTCCACAGCTGCAGTTGATCAGGATATAAAGATAGCACTTGATACAAATAAAATCCATATCTTTGATAAGGAAACAGAAAAGGCTATCAGATAAATTTAATACAGCAATAAAAAGCACCTCGTACTGAACTTGTCAAGTAAAAGTAGACACTAAAAAACCACGGATTATGCAAACCCTTGTTCAACTCTATATTGAACAGGGGTTTTGTAATTTAATTTGTATGATAATCTTTCGTTATTAAAGTAATGAACATAGTTTTCAATG
>JAZSDN010000025.1:0-20520 GCA_045531205.1 Clostridia bacterium
GGCGCTGTTTGTATTATTATCTATTCTTTATTATTTCTTATCTATTTTTTAGCTTGAGAGGATATCACAATGAAAAACAAATCAACGATAGTCTTTACAGGTGACATCGGTTTTGACAGATATATGTACGGCAAGTGGAATGACGATGAGCTTATTTCGCCTGAAATTCTTGATTTTTTACACAGTGCGGACCATGTTGTTGCAAATGTTGAGGGCCCTGTTGCGCCGATTGAGCAAAACACAACCAAAGACGGCGCAGCGCAGCTTTTGCACACAATCGACCCAGATGCCGTAAAAGTGCTCAACAAAATGAATGCGGATATCTGGAATATCTGCAACAATCATATCATGGATGCCGGCGAATACGGCATGAAAAGCACTCTTGAAATCGCGAAAGAAAACAACGCAAAAACAATAGGCGCGGGCATGGATATACACGAGGCAAGGAAGCCGGTGATTCTTGACGAAGCGGGCGGCATAGGCATGTTTGGCGTGGGCTACCAGAGGGCATGCAGAAAAGCCGATGAAAACAAGCCGGGCTGTTACAGCTGGAGCGACCTTGACGAAATTCAAAACACCATAAACGAAATAAAAAAGACCTGCCGTTGGTGCGTGGTTGTTGCTCATGCGGGCGAGGAATTCACTCCGCTTCCGTCACCCTACACCAGAGAACGCTATCATAAATATCTTGAAATGGGTGCGGATATTGTTGTGGGGCATCATCCGCATGTGCCGATGAATTACGAAACCGTTGGCGACAAGGTGATTTTTTATTCGCTCGGTAATTTTATTTTTGATACCGATTATCAGCGTTCGCAGTTCAACACAGAGTTTGGTCTGCTCGTGAAGATTAATTTTACCGAAACGAGGTTTTCATGGGAACCCCTGGGACTTGAAATTTTAAGAGATTCCGAACACATCGTAAAAACAGACCTTCCGAGAATATTTGTTGATGTTCAGGAAGAAGAATTCAATCTTCTTTCACCTCTTTCGGCAAAAATGCACATTGCCGCAACAAAGCGTCAGATGACATATCTGAATCCGCAGCGGTTTAAGGATGCAACGGATGCACAATGGGCGGAGCATTTTGCAGAGCCGCTCCGTACGGGTCGTGTGCCGGGCGAAACGCTGGATTTCTTTATTCTTTGCCCCCTTGCCGAAAAGGCAGAAGCGGGAGAATGGAAAAAAAGCAAGCTTGAAGATGTTAAGCAATATATTTTGGAACAGATGTAATTAAAAACAGACATGGCTGATTAACCTGCCATGTCTGTTTTTTTGCAGCAAGCAAAAACATAGTTGCCGCGATAAGGCTGCATGAAACAGAAAAAGCGCGAATGTGCGTGAGATATTACATTTCAGATATATGGAATTATTGCATATTAATCAAATCGGTGCAGATAATAATGTTAAATTATGTTACGAGGTGATTATATGCCTGTCAGACAGGGAAGATACACCTTGCTTTTGCCGTCTGCGCCGAGGATAGAGGGCTATGCTGCGGTTGCGGGCAAAAAAGAGGGCGAGGGACCTCTCGGCGAGGAGTTTGATTATATCTACGCAGATGCATCTGCGGGAGAAAAATCTTGGGAAAAGGCTGAGAGCGTTATTCACCGCGATGCAGTTTCGCGCGCAATAAGCAAAGCGGGTATTTCCGCGCAGGATGCTGATGTTATTTTTGCCGGAGATTTGCTTGACCAATGCACCGGCACTACCTTCGGTATAAGAGAGCTCGGCATTCCGTTCGCGGGAATGTACGGCGCTTGTTCTACGATGGCTCTTTCCATGGCGGCGGCAGCCGTTTGCGTTGACAGCAGGATTGCCGATATTGCGGTTGCTTCCACATCGTCGCATTTCTGCTCTGCGGAAAAACAGTTTCGTATGCCTCTTGAATACGGCGGACAGCGTACCCCTACAGCGCAATGGACAGTTACGGGAGCCGGAGCGGCGGTGGTAGGCAGACGCCAAGGCAAAGCCAAAATAGAGAAAGCAATCATCGGCAGAATTCAGGACTACGGCATCAAAGACCCCAATAATATGGGTGCGGCAATGGCACCCGAAAATGTTAAACTAACACCATAGGCACGGCAAATGCATTTTAATATCCGTTTTCTTTTCGTGTTTACAATAAGTCTTAGGAAAAGTATGGCATAAAAGGCTGATAAAAACCCAAAATATCTGTAAACAACGAATGGAGAGCGATTTAATGTTAAACAGCTTTGAACTTGAACAATGCCGTAAAGCGGAAATTATTTCTTGCGATGTGAATTCTTTGACAGATTTGAAAACCGTCAGCATTGATACCCAAAAAACAGGAAATGAAAGAATCATAAGCTTTGTTGAGCAGGTAAAGAATCCGTATCTTTTTAAAGTGGGGGATACGGTTGTTAAAGTTGTTTACGGAAACGGAAAGGATATAACAAATGCGCTTGCAGACCTTATGCGTTAAAAAGGAGACAGCATTGTTATGGATAACAAAAAACACGCAGAACGCCGCGAATGGTCTGTGCAGGTGAACTCAACCTGGAGGGCTGCTTTATATATCAGATTATCCCGCGAGGACGGCGACAAAAAAGAAAGCTGTTCGGTCACTTCTCAGCGCGCAATCCTTAGGGAATACTTAAAAATTCATCCGGATATTGAGTTTTATGATTTCTATATTGATGATGGCTGGTCGGGAACAAGCTTTGACCGCCCCGATTTTAACCGAATGATGCAGGATATTTATTCGGGCAATGTGAACTGTGTAATAGTCAAGGATTTATCCCGATTCGGCAGAAATTATACCGACGCAGGCTACTATCTGGATAATGTTTTTGTTCGTCTGAGAGTCAGATTTATTGCACTTAACAACGGCGTTGACACCTATTCAAACAGCATGAATGCCGCAACGCAGTGCATTTCGGTCGGTGTTACAAATGTTATCAACGAGAGTGTGGCTGCAACAACATCCGTAAATGTCAGAGGAACTCTCAATGCCAACAGAGAAGCAGGCAAATTTATCGGTTCATTTGCAACATACGGATATATGAAAGACCCTGAGGACCGCAGCAAACTGATTATTGATGAAGAAGCGGCAGGAGTAGTAAGACTGATTTTTGAAAGGTTTCTTTCCGGTGAGAGCATACTCGGTATCACCAAAGACCTTAATGAAATGGGAATTCCGAATCCTTCAATGTATAAGCGGCTGAAAGGTTTTAATTACAAGCATCCCACAGGCAAAATCAATGATGGGCTGTGGCCTGACAGTTCCGTTCGCCGTATATTGAAAAATGAAATGTATATCGGCAATATGGTGCAGGGCAAAAATACCACAATCAGTTATAAAATAAAGCAGTGCGTTGCCGTTCCCAAAGATGAATGGTATGTTGTTGAGGGCACGCACGAAGCAATAATTGAAAAGGATATGTTTGAGAGAGCGCAGGCTCTTTTTAACCGAAACACCCGAAAACCTCCGCAGGAAAAGGAGCTCAATCTGTTTGCAGGGCTTGTCCGCTGTGCAGACTGCAACCGTGTAATGAATAAGAAAAGCAACAAGCACCCTTACGGAGAATATCACTATTACCGTTGTGTTACAAAACGAAGGATGAAAAAAGGCGGGTGCACCAACCATACAATCCGCATTGACAAGCTTGAAGAGGCGGTGCTTGTTTTTCTTCAGAAAATGGTTGCGGTTGCGGCTGAATATGATGATATTATTGAGCGAATAAATTCGAGCAATGAAAGAAAAAAGAAATCAGAGAGCCTTGAAAAATCGCTTATAACACAAACTAAAGAACGCGAAAAATGCACGCAGATGCTCACGGAGCTTTATCCCGACTGGAAAAACGGAATAATTACTTGGGAGGAGTATGCTTCAATCAAAGAATCAATCCATGGCAAAATTAAAAAATTGGATGCATCAATCGAAACTCTTAAAGCTGCTGCAGATGAATACGAAAAGGGAGTTGACGGTGAAAACCGTTTTATCGCAAGCTTTAAAAAGCTTGGCACAATCGAAAAACTCACAAGACCTGTTTTAACCGAGCTTATCGAAGAAATCCTTGTTCACGAGGGCGGAAATATCACCATTAATCTTAAATTCAGAGACGCCTTTGCCCGTGTAACGGAATATATAGAAATGAACAAGGATATTGCAGAAGATGCAGAAAAAAGACCTGCATAGCTGAATTGCATTGTTATCTTTACGGGTAATAATGCAATTTTTTGCTGATTTCGGGTATAAAAACGATAAAGTTATTTTTAATAACTTGTTAATTGTTGTTTTTTTATTATTTATATGGTAAAATATAATATAATAATTTAAATTTTTTCTTGGATGGGTGCTTTTATGAAAAAGAAATCAAAGAAAAAGAGAATACTTGCAATACTCCTGCTGATTCCTTTTGTGCTTATAATCGGCACGGTTGCGGGCATTGCATTACCTTTGATAATCAGTTATAACAACAATGCCTATGAAGATGTTGATATTGTTGAGAGAAGCGATGAATATGTTGTTCCCGAAAAAGACCCGCAGCCTGAAGAATGGGCAGATGTTACGCTCAGAGAAGAAGATGTCGGCAGGGATATAACAACAGGAGAAACCCTTGCAAACAGCGTAAACAAGGGCGGAAGCAGCGGCCAGAAGGGTGACGGTCTTGACAGAAACGCGTCTTTCGGCAGAAATGAAAATGTAAAGAGTGTTTACGGAAAAACACCGATTTATAAAGTGGAAAAGAAAGACCCGAATATTGAAAATATTCTTGTTCTCGGAACGGATTCACGAGATGTTACTAAGGAACGTGGCAGAAGCGATGCCATGATTGTTGTTTCCTACAACAAAAAAACGGGTTCAATCAAAATGATTTCCATTCTCCGAGATTCGCTTGTTCCCATTGAAGGCAGAGGTTGGAACAGAATCAATGCAGCCTATTCGTTTGACGGAGTAGGACTTGCCGTAAATACCGTAAACCAGCTTTTTGACTTGGATATTCAAAGATTTGTTGTTGTTGATTTCAACGGTGTCACCGATTTTATTGACAAGGCGGGCGGAGTAACAATCAGCCTTACACAGAAAGAGGTTGATTACATGACCAACTACAGCAGCGGCACGATAAAATACAATGTCGGTCCGAATAATTTTAACGGTGACAGAGCGCTCATTTACATGAGAATCCGTAAGATAGACAGCGACTTCAAGCGTACCGAAAGGCAGAGAAAGGTTATTGAAACTCTCGCAAAGAAGATAATTACCGAAAAGAGTCTTTCGGAGATATACGGCTTAACCGATTTCGCATTCGGACTTGTCAAAACAAATATCAGCCTTACTGAACTGACATCGGTTATAGGAAACATTGCAACGAATGCCTTGCAAAACGGTCTTGATATGGAATCGCATCATGTGCCATTCAGCGATGCCTATACCTATAAGTATTATAACGGCATGGCGATTGTTTCGTTTGATATCAATGATGCCGCAAGAAGAGTGAATAAAATAATTTACGGATAAGGTGAATTTATGTTAGCTCAGAATGTTAATCTAAACGGAAAAACCGTTCTTGTTACGGGCGCGGCGGGTTTTATCGGCTCAAACCTTGTTATGGAGCTTCTGCGTACCGTGGATAATATAAAAATAGTCGGCATAGACAATATGAACGATTATTACGATGTTTCAATCAAGAAGTACCGTCTGATGGAAATGGTCAATCTGGCAGCTCAAAAAATAAAAAGCGAATTCATTTTTATCAAAGGCAATATTGCCGACAGGGGGCTTATCGACGAATGTTTTGAAAAATACGATTTTGATGTTGTTGTCAATCTCGCCGCTCAGGCGGGTGTGCGTTATTCAATCACAAATCCCGATGTTTATATAGAAAGCAATATTATAGGTTTTTATAATATTCTTGAGGCTTGCCGCAATCATCCCGTTGACCATCTTGTTTATGCTTCTTCATCAAGCGTTTACGGCTCGAACAAAAAAATTCCATACAGCACCGATGATAAGGTGGATAATCCCGTCAGCCTTTATGCGGCAACAAAGAAGAGCAACGAGCTTATGGCTCATTCCTATTCAAAGCTTTATAATATTCCCTCAACGGGTCTTCGCTTTTTTACCGTTTACGGACCTGCGGGCAGACCGGATATGGCCTATTTTGGCTTCACAAACAAGCTCAGGGCAGGGGATAACATTCAGATTTTTAACTTCGGCAACTGCAAGAGAGATTTCACCTTTGTTGGCGATATTGTAGAGGGCGTAAAGCGTGTTATGCAGAGCGCACCCGAAAAGGAAACCGGCGAGGACGGGCTTCCTATTCCGCCTTACAGAGTTTATAATATAGGAAATAACAGTCCCGAAAACCTTCTCGATTTTGTTGATATTCTTCAGCAGGAGCTTATTCGTGCAGAGGTGTTACCCGCCGATTATGATTTTGAGGCTCATAAACAGCTTGTTCCCATGCAGGTCGGCGATGTGCCTGTTACATACGCAGATACATCTGCACTTGAAAAAGATTTCGGGTTCAAACCGTCAACATCCCTTCGTGACGGTCTTCGCAAATTTGCAGAGTGGTATAAAGAATTTTATATGTGAGGTTTGATTATGGATAATAAAAAATTCAGTATAAAGCAGGGGTATGTTGCCAGAGAAATTGCGGGGGAGTATATAGCAGTGCCGGTTGATTCCTCATGCGGAACGAATATTGTTATTTTGAATCCCGCAAGCAAATTCCTTTGGGATGAGCTTTCAACAGAGAGAAGCTTTGATGAACTTCTTGATGCACTTCTTAAGAATTACGATGTTTCGAAAGAAGAGGCAGAAACAGATTTAAAAGAATTCCTTATGCAGCTTATTGAAAACGGATTACTGAAATAAAAAAAGACTACAAATCAGTCAAAAAGGCAGATTTGTAGTCTTTTTGTTTGAGCAGAAAAAGAATAATTATTTTAGTGTTTATAGACTTTAGAATGAACATAATCCTTTTTAAATAATCTGCGAATAGTCCGTTCTAAAGAAAACTCTTTATGTGATTTTTGAGAAAACATTTTATTTGATTCTTTTTTTTCAAAGAAAACATTTCTTAGCTTGTTTTCCAAAACGGTATTTTTAAGTAAAGGGGTTCTGGTAATCCAGTCTCCTGTGTCTTTCTCTACTATATAAATATCTATAGGTAAATCTGAAAGTTCTTTATAATGAGAAATATAAATAATGTGGTTTAGCGGACAAAAACTTTTAATAAAGGAATCTATTTTTTTGTAGTTATCAGTTATATAGTTTATATCATTTTTTGAAATTATATATCTAAAAAACAAAGTAGGTTCGCATATATCATTCTCAAATCGATTAATGCGGCGTTTATATTTTTCCTGAACAGACGATAATTGTGATTTCAATGATTGAAACTTGTTGAAATCATGAAAAAAAGAAAACTTATAAATATTGTTATAATATCTGCCTCTGTTATCGTTGTGTTGATATAAAACATCGTATGATAAAAAGTCAGAAAAATTGTTTTCAATAGCAGAAATAACGCCGGAAAAATCAAAAGCAAAAAGCCAATCAAAAGGATAAGCACAATCTCTCAATCCTAATCTTTTTAAATCTTCAGACACAAAACAGTTTGCACCTAATGAAACAAAGTGCTTGTAATTTACTGACAATATAACGCACGCCTTTCTGTTTTTTAAAAATTATTTATCTGACAGTTCAAAAAGCTTCAGGTCTGAATAGATATCCATTCTTTCCGATGCTTCTTTTGCGACCTTTTGAGGACGGATTTTCGGGCGTTTTCCGAAAATTGAACGGATTATATATCTTCCGCCAAAGAAAACCCAGCCAATCGGCAACAGAATCTTAAATTTCTTTGCCGATTTCCAATGTTTATAAACTATGCTGTTGGCAGAAATAAAGAATTGCCTTAACATAGAAATTTCTCTATCATTTTTGTCTGTTATCAACAGGCTTTCGTGGCTTCTGTCGGCATTTTTTTGGCCGAAGTTGCCGCCGATAATGATATCGATGAGAATGTAGTCTGCAAGCTTTTTATCAGCATCTTTTGCCCAATTCATGCCCGTCAGCCCGAGATATTCGCATGAAATGAATGTCATTATTTTTGCAAACTCCCAAAGACCTATATCTTTGAAGGCTTTCTCAAACATTTCAAGGAATTTTGCTTCGCCTACGGTATTCAGGAATACTGCCCAGTCACACAGATGACGAAGCCCTAAGCCGTCACCCGTCAGATGGTGGCACATATGGAGAAGAATAATCAGCCCGTGGTGATAAGCCGAGGGTACTGTTATATTTCCAAGCTCAGTTTTTGCCGTTTCGGAATTTTCAAGAAGCCCCGAAAGATGCTTTCTTACCTTAACGCCTGCTTTGCCTTGAGGAATACCGGAAGGCTGGAAGTGCATTTCACATCGGCATACCTTACCGAGATAAACATCATGCACATCGTGGTTTTTGCCTGTTGATTCGTATCCTTTTTCAATAAGAACTCTGTTTGCTTCTTCAAAATTATCTGTGTCAACAAGGAAATCAACATCGCCCATTGAACGCATAAGCGGGTCGGAATAATAGAGTGCGGAGGCAAAGCCTTTGAGAATTGTGCAGGGGATACCTGCATTTTTCATTATGTCGCAGATACGCACATGCTCAAAGTCTGCCTTTGCATTATCTGCAAGGGTCTGAGTCAGTTTTTTTCTGATATATTCACATTTACCGATTTTAAGGATATCTTCATTTGAGTTGTGAAATGCCATGAGAGTAACCGCTTGTGCGTATGCTTCGCCCCAGACCGCATTTATATTGTCCTCATTGAGGTCAATATTGCGCCCTGCATTGAAAAGATTGTTTGCGAGCATATCAAGCAAAACTTTTTCATGTTCTCTTAATTCGGCATTTTTAATACCCATTATTTATCACACAACTTCAAAAAATGTATCGGGTTTTTCGGGGTCAAACTGTTCGTTTGCCCACATGAGAGTAACGAGATTATCTGTTTCGGAAAGATTTATTATATTGTGGGTAAATCCGGGGAGCATATGAACCGCTTCGGGTTTATCGCCTGAAACACGGAATTCAAGCACCTTATCTGTGCCGATTTCTCTTTGCTGAATAAGCGCGGTGCCCGAAACAACAATGAAAAATTCCCATTTTGTGTTGTGCCAGTGCTGTCCCTTTGTTATTCCCGGGTTGCTTACGTTAACCGAAAACTGACCGCAGCTTGCGGTTTTTAATATTTCGGTGAAACTGCCTCTGGCATCGCTGTTCATTTTAAGAGGAATGCTCACCTTTTCTTCGGGAAGATATGAAAGATACGTTGAATAAAGCTTCTTAGCGAATGAATTATAGGGGATTTCAGGCATAACAAGAGTCTGACTCTGTGCCTTGAAGCTTTCAAGAAGCTCAACAATTTCGCCGAGAGTCACCCTGTGAGTAACTGAAAAACCGCAGAAATTTCCGTTTCTTGTTTCTTTGCTCTCAAGCGCATTAAGCATTTCGTCAACAAAATCGTCGATATAGAGAAGCTCAAGCTCTACAGAAGGGTCGTTGACGGTTATTGGCAAATCCTTTGCAATGTTGTTGCAGAAAGTAGCAACGGCTGAATTGTAGTTGGGTCTGCACCACTTACCGAAAAGATTCGGCAATCGGTAAATAAGAGCCTTTGCACCCGTTTCTTTTTCATAGTCAAAAAGCATATTTTCAGCTTCAAGCTTGCTCTTTCCGTATTCCGAGCCTGCAAATCTGCCCTCAAGAGTAGCCTGCACCGAGGATGAAAGCATGATCGGCGCCTTGTTTAAACAAGCTCTCAATTCGTCGAGAACAATGCCGAGAATGCCGTAATTGCCCGAAAACTCGCTTGTTTCCTTGGGGCGGTTAATGCCTGCAAGGTGGAAAACAAAATCTGCTTTTGAGCAGTATTCATGAAGTTCCGCGGGCGTTGAATCGATGTCACATTCAAAGATTTCATCAATCTTAATCTTAGGTCTTGTTTTGTTTTTGCCGTCTTTTATGTTGCGGAGATTTGAGGCAAGGTTTCTGCCTGCAAATCCTTTTGCACCTGTAATAAGGATATTCATTAAAACTTTCTCCAAACCATTTTATTGACTATTCCCGTATAGCTTTGAACGAGCCTTACGATTTTATCGGAAACGTTTTTATCCGTGTAATCGGGAACGGGAGTTGCAAATTCTTCGTTGCCTGTAAGTTCTGCTGCGGTTTCAACCGCCTGAAGCAGGTTGTTTTCGTCAATGCCTGCAAGCACGAAGCAACCCTTGTCCAACGCTTCGGGTCGCTCTGTTGACGTTCTTATGCAAACTGCAGGGAAGGGTTTGCCGATGCTGAGATAAAAACTGCTTTCTTCAGGAAGAGTACCGCTGTCCGAAACAACGGCAAATGCACCAATCTGCAAGCGGTTATAGTCGGAAAATCCGAGGGGCTCATGCATGATGATTCTCTTGTCAAGCACGATGTCGGAATTTTCAAGCCTTTTTCTTGAACGGGGATGGCATGAATAGAGAATAGGCATATCGTATTTTTCCGCAAGTGAGTTCAATGCGTTGAACAGAGAGCGGAAGTTCTTTTCTGTGTCGATATTTTCTTCTCTGTGCGCCGAAAGAAGAATATACTTTTTTTCCTCAAGACCGAGCTTATCAAGAATATCGCTCTTAAGGATTTTATCAATGTTTGCATTCAGCACCTCTGCCATAGGTGAACCCGAAACATAGGTTCTTTCTTTGGGCAGACCGCATTCGGCAAGATATCTTCTTGCGTGTTCGGAATATGCAATGTTTACATCGGAAATGATATCAACAATTTTTCTGTTTGTTTCTTCGGGAAGGCATTCATCCTTGCAACGGTTGCCTGCTTCCATATGAAAAATAGGAATGTGAAGCCTTTTTGCACCTATAGCCGAAAGACAGCTGTTTGTGTCGCCGAGAACAAGAAGCGCATCGGGTTTTATTTCTGCCATAAGTTCATATGAAGAAGCGATTATGTTGCCGACTGTCTGTCCGAGGTTTTCGCCGACACAGTTAAGATAAACATCAGGCACATCAAGACTTAAATCCTCAAAGAAAATACCGTTGAGCGTATAGTCGTAATTCTGACCCGTATGGGCAAGCACACAGTCAAAATGCTTACGGCATTTCTTGATAACCTCGGAAAGACGGATAATTTCAGGCCTTGTTCCGACGATTATGAGAAGCTTCAGCTTTCCGTTATTCTTAAAATCAACATCGTATTTTATCATGAGTTAAACTCCTCAAGTCTTTCTCTGATGTAGTCGAGTTCAAGAAGTTTTTCTTTGACTTCTTCAACATTCAGAAGTTTTGTGTTGTTGCTGTTGAATTCAGTGAGTTCCGCGCGCTTTACATTACCGTCGGAGAAATATTTATCGTAGTTAAGCGATCTGTTGTCGGCATGAACACGGAAGAACTCGCCCATATCTTCGGCTTTTGCACATTCCTCGTTTGTGAGAAGTGTTTCATACATCTTTTCACCGTGGCGAATACCGATAATCTTGATATCTTCCTTTTTACCGCCGAAAAGCTCGCAAACGGCCTCTGCCTGAGTCTGAATTGTGCAGGCGGGTGCCTTGCGTACGAATATATCGCCGCTTTCACATTCCTTAAATGCAAAAAGAACAAGGTCAACTGCTTCTTCAAGCGACATGATAAAGCGTGTCATGTCGGGATTTGTTATGGTGATGGGCTGACCGTTTTTTATCTGGTCAATCCAAAGGGGCACAACAGAACCTCTGCTGCAGAGAACGTTGCCGTAACGTGTGCAGCAGATTTTTGTTTTATTGGGGTCAACATTTCTAGCCTTTGCGGTTGCGACTCTTTCTTCAAGGGCCTTGGTGATGCCCATTGCATTAATGGGGTATGCCGCTTTGTCGGTCGAAAGGCAAATAACGGATTTTACGCCGGCTTCAACCGCTGCGGTCAAAACGTTATCGGTGCCGATAACGTTAGTTTTTACAGCCTCCATGGGGAAAAATTCGCAGGAGGGGACCTGCTTTAATGCCGCCGCATGGAAAACATAGTCAACGCCGACCATAGCACCTCTGAGTGAATCAATGTTACGCACGTCGCCTATATAAAACTTAATCTTGTCAGCAACCTCCGGCATTTTAGCCTGGAATTCGTGTCGCATGTCATCCTGCTTTTTCTCGTCACGGGAAAAAACACGGATTTCCTTTATATCCGTTTTGAGAAAGCGGTTAAGAACTGCGTTGCCGAACGAACCTGTGCCGCCTGTTATAAGTAAGGTTTCACCTTTGAAATCATACATTGTTATCATCTCCGTTAATTTGTTCTATGCAGGGTAAAACAGCGTTACCCCATGTCTTGAACCAGTGTTTTAATTTAAGTGATTTGTCGCTGTGCTCAACGGTAAAACGAAGAGCATTAACACGGTCGTAAAGCGTTATGCTTCCTGATTTATCTTCATCATAAAGCATTACATCAACCGTATATTTGCCGGGTACAAGATAAGAAGTGTCAAAAGCAAACTCAGCAGAGTTTATACCTTTTTGGTTTTTTAATTCACCGCCGAAAATAACACCTACGGGGGTGGCGTCAATTCCGCTTACGACCATTTTCATCAGTACTCTTTCGGTATCATTTTCGCTTTTCCATTCTATGCGGAATGGGAAAACATCACCGTATTCAATATTGCATGTTTTGGATTCATACATGTGAAGATTCTGAAGAAGATGTTTTAGGGTGCATTTCGGATGCCTTTTTGAATTTGAAGTATCAAAGAATGTTGTATTGTCAAGATTTTCATCCTGCATATAAACTGCAATAGCTTCTTCCGTTTCACCTTCAAAAGCAACCTGCCCGTGAGAAAGCACAATACAACGGTTGCAAAGGCTTTTTACCGTTGCCATATTGTGGCTGACATAAAGAATGGTTCTGCCCTCTTCCTCGGCAACCTTTTTCATTCTGTCGATGCATTTATTTTGGAACGCCACGTCGCCAACGGCAAGCACCTCGTCCATAATCATAATTTCGCTGTTAAGGTGCGAGGCAACAGCGAACGCAAGCTTAACTTTCATACCGCTTGAATATCTTTTAACGGGAGTATCAATAAATTGACCGACTTCGGAAAACTCAACAATTTCATCGAATTTATTGCTGATTTCGGCTTTACTCATACCCAAAATCGCGCCGTTGAGATAAACGTTCTCTCTGCCGGTGAGTTCGGGATGGAAGCCCGTTCCGACTTCAAGCATACTTGTTATTCTGCCGTTGAGATATATGTTGCCCTTTGTGGGTGCTGTAACACGGCAAATCAATTTAAGAATAGTTGATTTGCCTGCACCGTTTCTGCCGATAATGCCGACCGTTTCACCTTTTTTGATATCAAAAGACATATCGTTAATGGCAAGAAAACGTTCGTTTTTGCCGTGTGCCTTTTCGCCTATTTTTAAGTTAGGGTCTTCTTTGTGGAACATTTTCGCAAGCTTTGACTGGATTTCTCCCTTGAGTGTTGCGCCGCCTATTGCACCGAGGCGGTATTCCTTTGAAACATGCTCAACTCTTATTGCTAATTCTTCCATACCGCACCTCACACCGTATCCATAAAGGTTTTTTCGGATTTGCTGAACATCAGCGCACCGACTACCGCAATTAAAGCTGTTGTTACCCAACTGATGGCATAGAACAGCCAGTCCACATCACCCGTGCCAAGAAAACCGTAACGGAAAAGATTAATGGCAGGAGTAACTGGATTAAGCATATAAATGCTGTATAATGTGCTTCCGGGTGCAAGCTGTGAGCGGCTGAACATGTCATAAGCAACGGGGGAGCAGTATGACCAAAGGCTGACACCAAAGCCGACAACCATTGCAAGGTCGCGGTATTTTGTTGTAAGCGCCGAGATAATCATACCAAAGCCCATTCCGAGAATTGCAAGTTGAATGAGAACAAGCGGGAACATAAGAATGAGTATGTTAGGCCTAAGTCCTGCGTCGGTAATAAGATAGTAAACCATAAAGCAGAGCATGAAGGCGAACTGAATAAAAAAGCCGATAAACTGTGAAATAGCCGTAGAAATCGGCATTACAAGACGCGGGAAATAGACCTTGCCGAGAATTCCGGAATTTCCCGTAAAGGTATGAGAGGTTTCGGAAAGGCAGCTTGCAAAGAGTGTCCATACAATTGTACCGGAAAGATAGAATATGAAGTTAGGTACACCTGATGCACCAAGCCCTGCGATGTTACCAAAAAAAACAGAGTAAACAACCGTTGTGAAAAACGGCTGTATAACCGCCCAGGCAGGTCCTAAAATTGTTTGCTTGTATCTTGCGACAAAGGTTCTGCGCACAAACAGAAAGATAAGGTCTTTGCAGTTTTTCAGACCTTTTATATCCATGCTAAATGCGCTGTTGCTTGATTTGACAACGGTTGTCCATTTTTGTTCTGTCATAATTATCTCCTATATTTTTGCGGTAATTCTATCCAATCGCCTGCTTTGATTTCCCACTCATCATAAAAAGGCAGCATATTGCCATGATGAAAAAAAGTCATTTCTCCCACAGCGAGCATATCTTTCCAAACATTAAAATCTACCCTGAGAACAGGTATTCCCTTTGATAGTTTTTCAGCTATAGCAACCATTTCATCAAAGAATATAGGCTTTTCGTATATATCCCCTGCTTCTTCTTTATCTACAAGGCTGACGTGGTTCCATTCGGGAGTATAATAATCTTCTTTGAGGTTACCTGTAAATCTTTCTGCATATAGAGCGACCAAACGCACCTTGCCGTTAAAACACATTAATTTATAATCTACAGTGTTTTCACCTTCTTTTGGATACATGAATTTTTCACAGATAATTTTTCTCGGCACATTTTTATAAGGCCATTCACGAAGCTTTTTATAGTAATCTCTGCTCAAACGAAAAGCGAGTTCTTTTTTTGTTTTTTCAATATCGAGCTTACTCTTATCTCTGCAGATAATAACACCGTTATCATGGTTGCATTTAAGCACGAATTCATTCGGAAGAGAATCAAAGTCTATTTCCTCTGGAGAATTCCAGACGCCCAGAAGAGGAACAAGATATTGAGCGCCGATTCTTTCTGAAATATATTCTCTTGCTTTGTACTTGTCAACCATAACGGTATATTCAGGCCTACGGTCATAAAGTTTAAGCCAGTTGCCTTTTTCGTTAAAAGTTTTCGGAGTTTTAAGATTGAGTTTTTTACCGGTTCGTAATTTGAATAGTTTTTTTAAGTATATTTTATCTGGAAGTATGCAAGTATAAAGTCCATCTACGGTAAAGTATTTTTTATACCAATTTATGATTCTTTTCTTCAATTTATATAATTTTTCAATCAGAGACATAGTTTTTAATACTCCTTGGTAAGATTAAAACCATCTGTTGGGTATTTTGAAGGATATGCATTCAGTATTCTGTTTAGCTTCAAATTACCCGGAAACGGGGTTGTATCTCTGTATATTCCGTTTTCATGCCATTCTTCTTTCCAATATATTTCGCTTTTATATCTCAAAGGCAGGCGGTTATTGAGAACGAATTTGTTATCAAAAGGCAGAGAATCAAATTCTTTGATTTCCTTTTCCGTGCATAAATCCATTCGAGAAAACTTCAAAATGATATTGTCAAAATTAACCCGTTCCTTGCGTCTGTTCCATTTTTCTTCGGCTTCTTCTTGCGTCTTATAGTGAAGAAAAACGATTTCCACATCATCAAGAATGCCGATTGGTTTATCTGTTTGGTTGCGTTTTTTGATTTCTTCATAATATTTTGATTCTTCGGGATTAATAAAACGAAGAGGGATGTCAAGATATTTTCGCAAATCCGAAACAAATTTAATATAGTCGGGAGCGAAGAAATAAAGGCCTGCGGTCGGAGAAAGATATGGCATATCAAGATACTGATACAGCCTGCCCGCCCAGCAATTATTTGAAATAACCGAAAAGTTTTTGTTTTTTACAGAGCGTTTGACAAAAAATCTTCTTATTTCATAACCGCAGGAACAAAGCTTTTCACGAAGAACGTTTAGGATTTTATTTAGTTTTCTTTTCAAAAACTTTCCTCTCATAATTCCCTCATAATATCAGCTGAATTCTTCAATTATTTCTAACCATTTGCCGGCAATAGCTTCAACTTTATGGGTTTCTCTTACCTTTGCTGCATTTTCAGAGCATTTTTTTGAAAGCTCTTCATCTTCTGCCATACGGCACATTGCGCAGACGAGAGCGTTCATATCGTTCATTGGCACAAGAAGGCCGTTTTTGCCATCTTTTATCATCTCTCTCGCACCGCCGCCGAGACAATCTGTGCAAATGCAAGGCAGACCAATTGCCATTGCCTCAATCATTGAGTTTGAAAGACCTTCAAACTCGGAAGAAGAAACAAATGCTGCGCAGTCACGAATAACAGAATGGATATCTCTTCTTGGCGGAAGTATTTTTATGTATTCTTCGGCATTCAAGAAAGAAATCATTTCCAGATAATTCACCTTAAGCTCTTCCTCGTGTTTTTCAACCGTGTTTCCGTATATTTCAAGAGTATAATCAGGATAAGCTTTGTGGAATTCAACAAAAGCATTTATCATCAGCGGAAGATTTTTTTGCTCTGCAATTCGGCAGAAGTTGACAACAACTTTTCTTCTTTGACCTTTAAAAGGTTCGGGAAGATTTGCTTTTACAGGGTTGTTGATAACAACGGCGTTTTTCAGCCTTCCTTCAAAGAACGCAAGCTCATCTTTTGTTTGTAAAACAGCGCCATCGGCTTTTGAAAGCATTTTAAAAATCCGCTCTTTTTCCGCAGCTTCCTTTGAGAATTCAACTTCGGGAGCATTTCTTTCAGCATAAATAATTTTAGAATCTATCCCCTTTGTGCCGTAAAAGATATCTTCATAATATGATATTCCGAAAGGAATATAAATACAGTCAGGGTTGCATATAATGAAAGTTGAGATATCGTTACTTCTTCTTATTCCCCTTATTTGAAGCGCAAGCGTTCTGTCCCATTCACAGAAAAATTTTGAAATATACCGTAAGTATTTTAAAAAACGTATTTTCAGTTTCCTTCTTTTTAAATGTTTCCGGACTTTGTTGTTATTGATATGTTCAGCAACATAATCTTTCAGCGAAACTATGCTGACATTTTTATGATGCTCAAAAAACACATTTTCAGCGATATCTTTTGTGACAAGAATTGTACATCGGTGTCCTGCTTTTGCAAATTCGTTGGCAAGATTTGTTGAGCGCATCGGCACACCGCCGTTTTTATAATTGCCAACAACAAAAACAATGTGTTTCATTAAATCACCAACTTTATTTCAGCTTTTTAAATAAATTTCCGAATATTCTACTGTTAATAAGCTTCCTCGCAAAAGGTTTATACTTATCTCGTTTAAACACAAAAGCCCAATATTTAAGATAAACAGATAAACCTCTTTTTTTGCACAAGCCGTCAAATATCGCTTGATAATATTTGCTGAGTTTTTCTTTTTCTATATAAGGCAAGGCCGCCTGTATTACTTCGTCACGTGCAACTTCGTTGAGCTTTTTTATTTTGTCCGAAAAAGATATAACCTTGCTTTCCCACTCGTTTTTAACACCCGATGCTGCAAAAAAGAATGCGCATAAATGCATTTGTTTGCTCAAATCCTGCTTTTTATATCCTTCAACGTCTTTATAGAGGACATCGATAAGAGGTCGGATAAGCTTCCAATAGTTTTTTGTGTATCCTCTTGAAAGGGAGTTTGCATTTTCAACAGTTCTGTTGTGATACAGATATTTGTTGTTAAGAGAAACATATTTTTGTGCACAAAGTGTTGTTTCAAATGTAAGCTGTAAGTCTTGGCTGCGTCTGAAATTTCTTCCGAAGGATATACCGTTTTCCCGGATAAGAGCGAGTTTATAAATTCTGAGACAATTGCTCCAACGTATAACAGAGTTCGACCCCTTTTGACTTATTCCTGCAAGTGTTCGCGGAAGGATTTCCTTTTCTATTCCATTTCTGTCGTAAATGCCCGGTTCAAGGTGCATTCGGTCTGTTTCGCTATCGTTGAAAAAGCAGTTACAGAAAACGATATCTGCATTTTCTGTTGTGGCAGAAGTATACATTTCTTCATACATATTAAGTTCAAGCCAGTCATCAGAGTCAACGAAGCCGATATATTCTCCGTTTGCTCTTTCAATTCCATCCTGACGAGCGGCAGCAAGTCCTTCATTTTCTTTTTTATAGTAAATAATGCGGCTGTCCCTGCTTGCGTATTCCATACAGATTTCAGATGAACCGTCTGTTGAACCGTCATCAATAATTATTATTTCTATATTTTTTAATGTTTGGCCTATGATGCTGTCAAGGCATTTAACTAGATATTTTTCAGCATTATAAACCGGAACAACAATGCTTACAGCGATATTGTTACTCATACTATTTTCTCCGAAAATTAGTTTTTCTTATTTCTGTTTTTCTTTATTACAAACAAATATGGGACATATGCCAAAGGAATGTTAAGAAGAATTTTTAAAATTTTAATTGGATTTTTTTGTTTTGCAAGACCGAAATATGATATTTCAACCCATTTTTTCCAAAGAATTTTTTTCATTTTCCTTTGGTCATACACTTTATATCTTTTATTTTGAGATAAAAGCATCTTTATCCACTTTTTGCATTTGATATCATATGGTTTGCGGCTGTAAAGAAAATCCTTGTGAATGCTTTCGTATTCTTTGCCCGGCTTAATATTAAGCTTATCAAGCTGTTCCTGCATAATTTGAATTGCAATATTATTCTGAAGATCTTTTCTGTCGTTTGAAACCGCCTTACCGTGAACACGGTAATTAAGAAGAGTTTCGGGAATGTTTGCACATTCCGCAACTTCGCTGCAGCTTACCCACATACGGTAATCCTGTGCGAGAGGATAGTTTTCATTGTATTTTAAATTATATTTAAGCAACAAATTGCGATTAAACATTGCGGTTGGATGCACTATGTTTGGATAATTGCCGAAAAGAAGGTGGATGCGGAAGCTTTCTCTTTCCGGAATTGTTCTGCACATATACTTGTGGCTGTGATTTGATTGCCAATCTCCTATGAGCTCAACCCCCGTTCCGCATACAATGTGGTCGGGATGGCTTTTAAGAAAATTTACTTGCCTTTCAAAACGATTTTCGAGAGATATATCATCGGCATCCATTCTTGCAACAAATTCACCTTTGGCTACGGCAAGCCCTTTGTTAAGCGATTTTGTTATGCCGAGATTTTGCTCGTTTCTGATAATGCTTATTCTTTTATCCGAATATGATTCGATTATTTGGAGTGAGTTATCAGTTGAACAATCATCTATTATTATAAATTCAAAATTCTGATATGTCTGATTCAGAATACTTTCTATAGCAGAACGCAGATATACTTCGGGTGTGTTATAGTTGCTCATTATAACGGAAACAAGACCTTTTTCCCGATTCATCTGAGACATCACACTCCTTTGATTGTTCTTTTAAGCTTTTTCACAAAATTATAGATTTTGTTTTTCAAAAAAAGGATATTTAACGAAAAGTATTTTTTATTTATAATCATTTGATAAAGCTCTAAACTGTCCTGATTTCCGTAATATTTAGGATTTGCAACAATTTCATCAAAAAGCATGGAATTCCAATTATATTCAAGAATAAGTTTACGGCTTTGCTTGCTTTTGGCATTTTTATAATGCATTTTAAAAAGATACATTGCATTATCAAAACAGGAACAGTAAATTCTGTTTCGGGTTTCGTTATTGTCCATATTCCATTCGGGGAGAAGCTCAATAAATCTCTGATACAAGAAAAGTGTATTTTTTCTTCCGATTTTTTGAGGGTTATATGAACGGGAAATACTTTTTCGGTTTGTTCTGTAATTATATAACGATTCGTTAATGTTTATTATTTTTTTACATGCAGTTACGAAATAAGAAACGATATAGGTGTCTTCCGCAATATCTTTATCTTTCAGAATACTGTAATCAGTAGAATCGATTTTAAGAATTTCGGTTTTTATTGCTTTTGTCCACAAAGAATTAAGATACGGTGTTGTTATAAGCAAGTCATAAAGCTTTTTCTTTTCGTTTCCTTCAAATGCTTCTGTTTCTTTCCAGACAGGAATGTTGCGAGGTGTTTTTCTGCCGTCTTCATAATAGCTGAAAGAATACATGACCATATCCGTATCAGGATTTTTGTTGAGAACATTTTCAACAGTCTCAAGAAGAGTATTCTCAACGAAATCATCCGAATCACAGAAAAGACTGTAGTCTCCGGTAGCATTTTTTATCGCTTCAAGACGGGCGGAGGTATGTCCGCCGTTTTTTTTATGAACAACCCTGATTTTATCGGGGTTGCTTTTTTTGAATTTATCACAGATTATGCCCGACGAATCTGTTGAGCCGTCGTCAACAAGAATTATCTCATATTCACCTTTATAAGTTTGGTTAAGCAGGGATTCAACACACTGCTCAAGATATTTTTCAACATTATATACGGGAACGAGTATGCTGAATTTCATTGCTTCACCCCTCTAAAAGT
>JAZSDN010000013.1:0-2499 GCA_045531205.1 Clostridia bacterium
ACGCTCGCATCCTCCGTATTACCGCGGCTGCTGGCACGGAGTTAGCCGATGCTTTTTCTTCGGGTACTCTCATCGCTTTACACGTAAAACTATTGCTCCCCGACAAAAGAGGTTTACAATCCATAGGACCGTCTTCCCTCACGCGACTTGGCTGGTTCAGGCTCCCGCCCATTGACCAATATTCCTCACTGCTGCCTCCCGTAGGAGTCTGGTCCGTGTCTCAGTACCAGTGTGGGGGACCTTCCTCTCAGAACCCCTATGCATCGTCGCCTTGGTGGGCCGTTACCCCGCCAACTAGCTAATGCACCGCATGCCCATCCGTTGCCGATAAATCTTTAATGAAAAATAGATGCCTATTCCCCATATTACGCGGTATTAGACGGAATTTCTTCCGCTTATCCCCCTGCAACGGGCAGGTTGCATACGTGTTACTCACCCGTGCGCCGGTCGCCGGCAGCTATAGCAAGCTACAGCCCCGATGCCCCTCGACTTGCATGTGTTAAGCCTGTCGCTAGCGTTCATCCTGAGCCAGGATCAAACTCTTCGTTGTTGTTTATCTTATTTTATTTTTTTCTAATAAATAAAACTAATAAATGTTTTTATTAATCTGTATAAACAATACTGAGTAAATCTTAGCCGGATTATTTGCTTGGCTTTGAAATTGACAGAGATGTTATCTACTATATTGTAGATACCCTTTCTCTTGTACTACTTCGTCTTATTGCAATTTTTTCAATGTTCGTTTACTTTCGATTCCTCTTTTTTCGAGGGAAAGTTTTGCAAAGTTATAGCTATTTTTTGAATCTACAAAATTTTTCAGCCATTAATTTACATTTTTCAACTTTCTCTTAATTTTGACCTCCGTCAAAATGCTCACTATCGAAATGCGAGTGCAAAGGTAGATACTTTTTACAAATCCACCAAATATTTTTACAATTTTATTCTAAATATTTTTTACAAAAACCGCCAGCGAACTAAAATTCAACATTTTACATCTAAAGAAATTAATCTCATAAAACACACGACTGCGACTAAATCAAAATCTACACACTATAACTATCATTTATCTCTCTCACTAATATAATTAGTCATAGATATTAACACAAAAAGCGACTTATCAACATTGTTAATATAAAATAGAATATTCATTGATAATTAATTTGGATTTTTCGTAACTTTGGGGGTGAGAATAACTACATATAAATATATAAGCAAGAAATGCACCCTTTTATTCATCTTCACGTACACACTCAATATTCGGTTCTTGATGGTCAAGCATCGGTTCCTGCATTAGTTGATAAAGCCATCGACAATGGTATGCCCGGCATCGCCATTACCGATCATGGCAATATGTTTGCCATAAAGGAATTTTTCAACTATGTAAACAAAAAAAACAACAAGATAAAAGATGCAATAAAAAAAGCAGAAGCAGAGATATCAGAAGCGACAAAAAAAGAAGAGCATGATATTGTTGCAGAAAAAAAAGCTGAAATAGAGAAATTAAAGACAACTTTTTTCAAGCCTATCTTTGGGTGCGAAATGTATGTAGCTCAAAAAACACGCTTTGATCGTGTTGACAAACGTGATACCGGACGCCACCTTGTGGTTCTTGCCAAAAATCAAAAAGGATATCACAACCTAATAAAAATCGTGTCGCGAGCATGGACCGAAGGCTTCTATTCACACCCTCGTACTGACAAAGGAGAATTAGAATCACACAAAGAAGGATTGATTATCTGTTCGGCATGTCTTGGAGGCGAAATACCTCGATTAATTCAAGCCGGCGAAATCGAAGAAGCAGAACGCCAGGTGCAATGGTGGAAAGATACATTTGGAGATGATTATTACATTGAATTACAACGACACCAAACCAACCTTCCCGGCTCCAACAAGAATGTATATGAAGTTCAGGAACAGGTAAATCCCGAATTAATTCGTATAGCAAAGAAATACAACATCAAGCTTGTTGCCACAAACGATGTACATTTTGTCAATGCTGAAGATGCTGAAGCTCACGACCGATTGATATGCGTTTCTACAAATAAATATGTTTCTGATGCAAATCGTATGCGTTACACCAAACAAGAATGGATGAAAACGCAAGAGGAGATGAACGAAATATTCAGCGACATACCCGAAGCTCTTTCCAATACATTAGAGATTCTCAATAAAGTAGAGCCCTACTCTATTGACAATGCCCCGATTATGCCTACATTCGATATTCCTAAAGAATTTGGGACAGAAGAAGAGTATCGTCAACGCTTAACCGAAAAAGACCTTTTTGACGAATTTACGCAAGACGAGAATGGCAATGTTGTATTAAACGAGGAAGCAGCCCACGATAAAATAAAGAAGCTAGGTGGATATGAAAAATTATATCGCATAAAATTTGAGGCCGATTACCTAAAGAAGCTTGCTTACGACGGTGCAAAAAAACGCTATGGAGACCCTCTTTCCCCTGAATTAAACGAACGTATAAAATTTGAGTTGCACATCATG
>JAZSDN010000034.1:0-2017 GCA_045531205.1 Clostridia bacterium
GATTTGTCATAGGGCGTGCTTTAGCACGTTCATTTTTACCCTTGACTAATCGCAGACGAGCATTTACAAGCTTTCGGGCGAAAATCACCGATATTTTGTGAAATTGTTATGCTAGTCTTTCATTTTTACTTTACACTACCATTATTGTAACAATTTGTTACAATAATTATGGTACATTATGTAACATATTATTAGGAAAGTCGCTTATGGATATAAAACTTGAACTGTTAAAAAACTATATATCTGATTTTATAAATAACAATTTAGAAGATTTTGAAATTGATGCATCACAAATTGCTGATACTTTGGCAATAAATATGTTGCGTGAAATACAAAGTATAATAACAGATGAAGAATGTTCCGATTTTGAGGCTGTAGAAAAAATAGTATGCTTGTTTGAAAACAATAATATAGATTTTGGATTTCGGCATGATTTTTTATACATAACTTTTACAATACAAAAAAGAGCTGTAAAAAATTTGTTTTTTTACAGCTCCTTAATTTACATATCGCTCAACAATTTAAAACACTGTTTTTTAGTTGCATTTTTAAACTATTGTAACTATAACTTTATCTGAGGATACAGCGTAAGTTACTTTCTCATTTTCGATGCTGACATCCAGAAAAATACCAGGTGAAATTTCTGCCCTTTGGAGAGTCAGGATGCTCTTTTTCAGTTCATCTGTAAGTTTGGGTGCAATTTTGAGTTCGTTAGTTTTGGCGTTAAAGGAAATACCAAATATTACTTCTACTAAAAGGGAAATATATTGAGAGGCAGTCCATCCATACTTCAGAACACCATGACCGGAACCATCTATCGGACTGATAAATTCGGCATAGTTGCCACTAAAGGCACAAACGGTTTTCCATGCAAGTTCCGCGGCAAGTGCATCATGACCAGAGTCCATGAGCCCCCGTACAACCATTTCATTAATGAGCGTCCAAACATTTCCACTCCAACTGGCATTGCCTTCGTATTTTCCCCGTGTCAGTTGAAACACCGGATCCTGTTTGGAAACAGAAGTAATCGGAATACTATCCCAGTTAAATATTTTATGATTTTTCAGGAGTAAAATAAGCTTTTCTTGCTTGTCAGCGGATGCAATACCAAGGCGTAAAGGGAAAAATGTGGAAGCCATCAGGCAGTCAACATTTTTAGACTCTTTGATACTGTACGGATAATACGCTCCTTTTTCCTCTACCCAAAGCCATTTATTTATGCTGTTTTTTAGTGCTGCCTTACGGGCAGAAAGGTCCTCTGCTACAGTAAAATCACCCAATTCTCTGGCGAGATATTCTGTGTAATGGCACCCGACGTATACTTCTACATTCGTGTCTACCGGCGCATATTCGCCTGTTTGTCCGAGATATGGAATGAAAGTTTCTTCAAATACAGCAGTAATAAGTCCTGTTTTTGTATCTTGACGGTGTGAAAACCACCAATCCAGATACTTTTTAAACATATGGTATACAGATTCTTTGAGTGCATTATTTGTGGAACCCTGTACAATGTGAAAGGCACTGTCAAAAAGCTTTGGGAGGGAAGAAACATCATTAGTTTGTTTCAATTCGTTTCCGCCGGCAACAGTCGTAGGCAGAATATCTTTTCCCCAAAGAGGAATGCGTCCGTCTTCTTTTTGCACGTTTATAAAATTCAAAAGAGCTGTTTCGGCAAATTTTCGGTTTTCCCACTTATAACCGCAAAGTGTCAATGCAGAATCAAGCTGCCACCATTGGGCACCATAATAACCACCCGGCGTAAAGTATGGATATAAAAAGCCAAAATCAGCCGCGTTTTCTTGCCTGCAGGCTTCCAGGCAGTCTATAGCAGCTATAAAATCAGCTTCAGAAATGTCCGATAAATTTAATTTCATCCTATCTCTCCTCGTATAATAAATGTAGTAGTTTTTAGAGTTCCTCTCCAAGAACTATGGTATAATTGTTTAGATGCTGAGGATTGGTTTATCTCTCCTACCACTTGATGGTTTACGAAAGGCTCCAACCACAGTCTCTTTGC
>JAZSDN010000031.1:0-53728 GCA_045531205.1 Clostridia bacterium
GCAAAGAGACTGTGGTTGGAGCCTTTCGTAAACCATCAAGTGGTAGGAGAGATAAACCAATCCTCAGCATCTAAACAATTATACCATAGTTCTTGGAGAGGAACTCTAAAAACTACTACATTTATTATACGAGGAGAGATACAGGATGCAAATAAAAACCTTTGTTGGCGGTACACACGTTCCCGATTCAAAAGAGAGAACCTGTAGTCTGGCAATAAAACATCCTGCAATACCCCAGACTTTAATATTCCCTATGTCCCAGCATATAGGGGCACCCGCAACACCTTTGGTAAAAAAAGGGGATAAAGTAAAAAAATATCAAAAAATAGGCGAAGCTTCGGGTTTTGTCAGTGCACACGTGCATTCCTCTGTATCGGGCGAGGTTTTGGCAGTTGAAGAAAGACTTACCGCAAACGGCAGTATGGCAATGAGCGTTGTAATCGAAAACGACTTTTTGGAAACAGAATGTACTCTTCCCGATGTATCAAAAATGTCACTTGCTGAATGTGTCCGTGAAGCGGGCGTTACAGGTATGGGTGGTGCAGGCTTCCCAACCCACGTAAAACTTTCTGTACCCGAAGGAAAAACTATCGACACAATACTCGTAAACGGTGCAGAGTGTGAACCTTATCTTACAAGCGACCACCGTGTAATGCTTGACTACCCCAAAGAAGTTATTGGCGGACTTTTAGAAGTAATGAAGGCTTTAAAGGTAGAACGCGGAATAATCGCAATTGAAGAAAATAAAATGGATGCCATTGAGGTTATAAGACGTGAAGCCGAAAAAAACCAAGGCATCGAGGTATGTGTTTTAAAAACAAAATACCCCCAAGGCTCTGAAAAACAGCTTATAGATGCCGCTTTAAAAAGAAAAGTACCAAGAGGCGGTCTCCCGGCAGACGCAGGCGTTGTAGTTATAAATATAGATACTGCGACAGCAATTTTCAATGCAGTAAAGGGAATTCCTCTTGTCGAAAGAGTGGTTACAGTTTCAGGCACAATAGTTAGCGAGCCCTCAAACTTCTTTGTAAAGATGGGCACACCTGTAAACCATCTTTTGGAGCAAGCTGGCGGCACAACCGAAGAAATCGCAAAACTTATATCAGGCGGACCTATGATGGGTATGGCAATGCAAAGCCCTGATGCTCCCATAACAAAAGGAATGGGTGCAATCCTCGCTTTCGGAGAGATGGATGCAAAAGTACCAGAAGAAACAGCTTGTATAAACTGTGCAAGATGTGCCGATGCCTGTCCTATAGGACTTTTACCTATGAAGCTTAATGCTTATGCAAAAAAGGGTATGTACGAAAACTGCAAATCCTACAATGTTTTTGACTGTATAGAGTGCGGCTCATGCACCTTTGTATGCCCCGCAAAAAGACATATTGTGCAGACTATCCGTCTTGCAAAACAAAAGATAAAGCAGGGAGGAGCAGTAAAATGAGTTTAAAAGTATCATCATCTCCGCACATCCGTCATGCAGATACAACACGCAGCATAATGCTTGATGTTATAATAGCACTAATGCCCGCAGCAATAGCAGGTATGTATTACTTTGGCTTTAAGGCAGCACTTTGTATACTTGTTTCAGTAGCATCCTGCGTTCTTTTTGAATTGATATGGCAAAAATTTATAATGAAGAAAAAAACCACTATAGGAGATTTAAGTGCAGCCCTAACAGGCCTTTTGCTTGGTATGAGCTTGCCTACCGGCACTCCCTTGTGGATGATTGTAATAGGAGCATTTTTTGCAATAATTATTGTAAAACAGCTTTTTGGCGGTATAGGCAATAACTTTGTAAACCCTGCACTTTCGGCACGTGCGTTTATGCTGGCATCGTGGCCCGTTGCATTAACTCACTGGCAAACTCCCTTTAAAGCAATTGACGCAGTAAGCTCCCCGACCGTGCTTGAAACACTTACCCCAGGGGGAGAGCTTCCCTTAATAGGAAATCTTTTCCTTGGTAAAATGGCAGGCTGTATAGGCGAAACCTGTGCAGCAATGCTTTTAGCTGGCGGTATATACCTTGTAATAAGAAGGGTAATAAAACCCACAATTCCTCTTTGTTACATAGCAACAGTGTTTTTATTTATGATGGTAGTAGGCGGTGCACAATACGCACTTGTGCATATACTTTCGGGAAGCTTGTTTATTGGTGCAATATTTATGGCAACCGATTATGTAACAAGCCCCGCAACAACTTTAGGACACGTTATAATGGGTGTTGGCTGCGGTATAATAACCTGTGTTATAAGACTTTACGGAACCTTCCCCGAAGGTGTAACCTACGCAATACTCTTTATGAACTGTCTTGTTCCCTTAATAGATAAATTTACAAAGCCGAGAGTATACGGCAGTAAGGGGGTAAAAAATGCGTAAAGAAATTATAAAGCTTTGCGGAATATTAACCGCAATTACCCTTGTAATCACCCTTGTTTTGGCACTTGCAAATATGGTAACAAAAGATAAAATAGCCGAAAACAACGCAAATAAAGAGCTTGCAGCATGTGCAGAAATAATAGATGCAGAATTTACAAATATAACCGAAACTCTTCCCCAAAACGAAAAAATAACAGCCGTTTATCAAGGTATTAAAAACGGCAAAACAGCAGGCTACTGCGTATCTGTAATAGGGGAAGGCTATGGCGGAGATATCTCAATGGTAGTAGGTATAAATTCAGATTCCACCATTGCAGGCATAAAAATAATCACCCATAGCGAAACACCGGGTCTTGGCTCAAAAGCAACAACTTCTGAATTCAGACAAGGCTTTGAAGGCAAAAAATCTCCCCTTTCAGTAGTAAAAGGCGGGGGTGCCAAAGATAACGAAATAAACGCAATAAGCGGTGCTACAAGAACAAGTAACGGCGTTACAAACGCAGTAAACTTAGCAAGCGAGTATTTAAAACAAAATTCACTTTTAAAGGGGGATATGAATGCTTAAAACATTAAAAAACGGAATCTTAACCGAAAATCCCACCTTTGTATTATTACTTGGTATGTGCCCCACCCTTGCCGTTACAACCTCGGTTAAAAACGGAATAGGTATGGGACTTTCCACAATGGCAGTGCTTATAATGTCAAACCTTGTAATATCGCTTGTGCGAAAAATAATTCCCGACAAAATAAGAATAGCTTCTTATGTAATTATAATAGCAGGCTTTGTAACTATAGTTGATTTACTTTTGCAGGCATTTTTGCCTTCTTTGGCAGAAAGCCTTGGAATGTACATTCCCCTTATAGTTGTAAACTGCATAATACTTGCAAGAGCAGAAGCTTTTGCTTCAAAAAACTCACCCCTTGACTCCATCCTCGACGGAATAGGTATGGGCATAGGCTTTACCCTTGCACTTATCCTTATTTCCTCGGTACGCGAGATTTTGGGTAACGGAACATTTTTTGATATTCCCATTCCCGGCATAGCAGAAAATCCTGCCATTACAATGATTCTTCCTCCCGGCGGATTTTTAACTTTGGGACTTTTAATGGGCATTGTAAACCTTATTTCAAAGAAGGGAGGCAAAGCAAATGGCTGAGATTTTAAAAATATCAATAGCAGCAATACTTGTATATAACTTTGTACTCTCAAGATTTTTAGGTATATGTCCCTTCCTTGGTGTATCAAAAAAACTTGATACCGCACTTGGAATGGGTATGGCGGTAACCTTTGTAATGGCGTTTTCGTCACTTCTTACATACCTTGTACAAAAATATTTGCTCCTTCCCTTTAACCTTGAATATTTGCAGACAATAGCATTTATTCTCATAATAGCATCACTCGTTCAGTTTGTAGAAATGTTTTTACAAAAGGTAAGCCCGGCACTTTATTCAGCACTTGGTATATACCTTCCCCTTATAACAACAAACTGTGCAGTTTTAGGCTCGGCACTTATTATAGTAGATACTGACTGGAATCTTATAGAAGGCATTGTTTTTGGAACAATGTCGGGCGTAGGCTTTTCTGTAGCAATACTTATTTTTGCAGGTATCCGCACACGCCTTGAAGTTGCCGATATTCCCGAATGTTTAAAAGGCTTTCCCATTGCCCTTATTTCAGCGGCACTTTTATCAATGGCATTTTCGGGCTTTGGCGGAATGATTCAGCTTTGATAAATCCTCTTTTGAAAGGAAAAAGTTATGATTAAAATCTTAATTCCCTGCCTTATATTGGGTGCAATTGCTGCCCTTATGGGAACAGTACTGGCAATAGCCTCTAAAGTATTTCATGTAGAAAAAGATGAAAGACTTGACAAAATAGCAGAAAATTTACCCGGTGCAAATTGCGGCGGTTGTGGCTTTGCGGGATGCACAGCTTATGCAGAAGCGATATTAAAAGGAGCATCACCCTTTTTGTGTAACCCCTGCTCAAAAGAAGGCCGTGCAGCAATAGCCGAAATAATGGGCGTTGCGTTAGAAGAAAAAGAACCCATAGTTGCCAGAATTTTGTGCGGCGGTAACAATGACGCAGCACAAATGAAGTTTGAATACGAAGGCTTTAAATCCTGTGCAGCAGCAGGCCTTGTAGCTTTGGGGCCCAAAGCTTGTGAGGTAGGTTGCCTTGGCTTTGGCGACTGTGCCGCAGTATGCCTGAATAATGCCATAAGCTTTGAAAATGGTATAGCACATATTTCGGAAGCCTTGTGCGGTGCCTGCGGTGCCTGCATAAATGCTTGCCCAAGAGGGATTATAAAGCTTGTACCCAAAAACGCAACATATTATGTAAAATGTAATTCGCACGATAAAGGTGCAGCAGTTACAAAAAACTGTTCTGTAGGCTGTATCGGTTGTAAAATATGCGAAAAACAGTGCGAATTTGATGCAATACACGTAGAAAACAACCTCGCATACATTGATTACTCAAAATGCACAGGTTGCGGAAAATGTGCAGAAAAATGTCCTAAAAAATGCATTGTGGGAGTAAAAAATGAGAATAATTAACAGCCTTGTTTATTCCTTTGTATATATAGCTGTTTATATTGCAACACAAATATGTGTAACAACGGCTAAATCGTTTGGACTTTCAGGTACCATAGGCTTAATTTCCTCGTATGTGTTTACAATACTTGTGTGTGCCGTTCTGTCTAACGGAAGGCTTAATTTACCTGGCGGTTTTTCACTTAAAGGAATAACCTTAAAAAGTATAATTTCAGCAATTTTGTTAACAGGGGCTTTAATGGGAATAGCGTGGCTTTGCGTATCTTTAGATATATTTGCCCCGTTTTTGGCAGATTACACCCCCGGCCCCGGAGATATAGACGGAACCCAGACAATGATTTTTATAATCTTTTGTTTTGTAGCTCCCATATTTGAAGAGCTTATGTTCCGCGGACTTATTTTTGGCGAGCTTTCAAAATCAATGCCATATATTATTGCAAACATAATTCAGGCACTTTTGTTTGCCTTTATGCACGCAAATGTTATTCAGGGAGTATATACCTTTATTCTGGCACTTACCCTTGGAATAGTCCTTCAAAAAACAAAATGCATTTATATACCCATTGTTATGCATATTATATTTAATCTGTTAAGCTTATGGGCAGGGGTATACTTTTCTATACCCGGAATCATTATAGTAGTACCCGCATCAATAATTTTATTTGTGGCTGGGATACTTTTGTTACCAAGGGGCTTGACAAAACGACGTTAAAAGATTAAAATTTTTATTAAATATAAGAAAAAGGTGATTTGAATGATCAAAATTACATTAAGAGACAACGTAAAAGAGTATTCAGAAGGTGTAAGCGGTGCACAAATCGCAAAAGACATAAGCGAAGGTCTTTACCGCAATGCCCTTGCAGTAAAGGTAAACGGAGAGGTTTGCGACCTTGCAAGACCAATAAATACCGATGCCACAGTAGAAATACTTACATTTGATGATGAGGACGGACGCTTTGCATACCGCCATACATCATCCCATATTCTTGCTCAGGCTATAAAAAGATTATACCCCGAAGCAAAGCTCGCAATAGGCCCCGCTATAAAAGACGGTTTCTATTACGATATTGATATCGAAAAAACCATTACAGCAGAAGATTTTCCCGCTATCGAAGCTGAAATGAAAAAAATAATAAAAGAAAATATTGCACTTTGCCGTTTCGAACTTCCAAGAGCCGAAGCTATCGAAAAAATGAAGGCAGCAGGCGAACCCTATAAGGTAGAACTTATAGAAGATTTGCCCGAAGACGCAGTAATTTCGTTCTATGAACAGGGCGATTTTACCGACCTTTGTGCAGGCCCTCATCTTGAATCAACAGGCAAAGTAAAAGCAATAAAGCTTACAAGCGTTGCAGGTGCATACTGGAGAGGAAGCGAAAAGAACAAAATGCTCCAGCGTATTTACGGAACATCCTTCCCCAAAGCATCCGAGCTTGAAGCTTATATCGAAGCAATAGAAGAAGCTAAAAAGCGTGACCATAGAAAGATAGGTAAAGAGCTTGGCCTTTACACTATTTTAGAAGAAGGCCCCGGCTTCCCCTTCTTCCTTCCCAAAGGAATGGTGCTTCGTAACACCCTTATTGATTACTGGAGAGAAGTGCATAAAAAACACGGCTATGTAGAAATTTCAACTCCTATTATATTAAATCAGGCACTCTGGCACAGAAGCGGTCACTGGGACCACTATAAAGACAATATGTATACCACCAAAATAGATGACGAAGATTTTGCAGTAAAACCCATGAACTGCCCGGGCGGTATGCTTGTTTATAAAACAGAACCTCATTCCTACCGTGACCTTCCCCTTCGTGCAGCAGAACTTGGTTTGGTTCACCGTCACGAGCTTTCGGGTGCTCTTCACGGACTCTTCCGTGTAAGATGCTTCACACAGGACGATGCTCATATCTTTATGACACGCGAACAGATGAAGGAAGAAATCAAAGGCGTAGTAAACCTTTTTGATGAAGTATACAGCTTATTCGGCTTAAAGTATACAATAGAACTTTCCACAATGCCCGAAGACCACATGGGCGAGCTTGATGACTGGAACTTTGCAGAAGAAACCTTAAAGAATGCAATCCTCGAAATGGGCAAGACCTACGAAGTAAACGAAGGCGACGGTGCATTCTACGGACCAAAGCTTGACTTCCATTTAGAGGACAGCCTTGGAAGAACATGGCAGTGCGGTACAATTCAGCTTGACTTCCAAATGCCCGAACGTTTTGACCTTGATTTCATAGGCTCCGACGGCGAAAAACACCGCCCCGTTATGATTCACCGTGTTGTTTTAGGCTCAATAGAACGCTTTATCGGCGTTATAACCGAGCATTTTGCAGGTGCATTCCCAACCTGGCTTGCACCCGTACAGGTAAAAGTTCTTCCCATAAGCGAAAAGCATGTTGAATATGCAAAATCTTTGGCAGAAAAACTTAATGCCGAAAATATAAGAACAGAAGTTGACGACAGAAACGAAAAGATAGGCTATAAAATTCGTGAAGCACAGCTTCAGAAAATTCCTTATATGTTCGTAGTAGGCGATAAGGAAGCAGAAGCAGGAGCCGTTGCAGTTCGCTCACGTAAAGAAGGCGATAAAGGCACCATGGCATTTGACGAAATCTGCAAGCTCTTAAAAGAAGAAATCACAACAAGAGCAAAATAATTTAAAACATATTTTACCCCCATACCTTTTAGTATGGGGGGAATTTTTATAATAAAACAATGCAGATTTAAGCCTTCCCCTTGAGGGAAAGGTGGGTTTTGCCCTGCAAAACTCGGATTAGGTGGCAACGCTGAAGACAATTGTGCCCTCCCGAACAAATGGGCGGGGATGGAACGGTGCCCCTGCGAGGGTAACAAAAAAAGCCCCTCTTTATACGAGGGGATTCTCATTTTCATCATCTTCATCATCTTCATCGTCATCTGCAGAAATATATCTATCCTCTGCCTCTAACTGAATTTTCTGCAACTTTTCAATTACATCCGAAACATCGCTGAACAGTTTAAAATAAAGATACTTGTAGTCAGGCATACCTTTTTCCTCCTTTTAAAATTAAAAAAGTGTGCACAACCGAAGTCGCACACACCAAAAATGCAAACTCCAGTTTGTCGTCACACAAAGCTAAATAATGGAGTGAATGTAATTACACATACACACCTTAAGCGGAATTTGCATTTATTGCAAATTGCGTATGTACGTGTAAATTACTTTAAAATATAGTAATCCATTATTTATTAACTTTATGTGACATAATCATTATACACCAAAAGAACAATATTATGCAATAGTTTTAAACAAAAAAATAAAATGAAAATATATTGTAGGGGAGGGCTTCCACGCCCTCCCTATATAAAAGCTCCCCAAAACGGGGAGTTTTTATATAGCATTTATTTAAGTACAACATCAAAAAATCGAAATATCCTTTGGTGCAACCTTTGCCAAAAATCCTTCCGCAGGGGCATTGGGGTCAGGTATCTCCATAATATCAAGCTTGGCACCGTCGCCGAGTCCTTTAACCTTTGGAGGCTGTATAAGCTTTGACGGCATAACAGGATATTTGCTTACGTTTTTAACTTCTATTACTTCCTTTGATGAAAACACCTTTTCACGCAAATACATATCTTTGTTATTAAATACATATATTCTGTAAAGATTTTCACCTGTTTTCACTGGCAGAATAAGTGCATCAGAGCGAAATACTGACATCTGAGTAAGGTCAAAAACCATTTTGCACACCTTCATAAATGCATCCGAAACACCTGCATATGGCATCGGTGTGAGGAAAAACGGATGGTCATACCAATCTTTAGGTAAGTCTTCATTGTCCTTTACTTTCTCACAACACTCAAACAAAGCATTTATCTGTTTTTGATTTTCAGAAGAAAGCTTCAGGTTTAATCCGCATATACAAAGCGGGTAGTTTGCACACTTGTCATACACACAAAAATCAAAAGAAGTTTCCTCTTTATCAACATACTCTTTAGTTGTAATTATGATAACAGGGGCTTTTTTATATGCAAGAACTGCTTTCTTTTCGCAATCGCTCATAAGGTCAAAATTAGGCACAAGCAATACACCGTCTAAAGTTGCTATATCCTCAATTCTTGCAGCTGCCCCTATTGATACACCAAAGTTTCTTAGTCTGTATGTAATTTCATTAGTTGACAGACGTCTTGTTCTTATATACTCATCTATAGCATTATGCAGCTCGTTATCAGACCATATTACTGTAGCAGCGTCGATACTTTCAGGATTCAACGAAAATGCTACCTCTTCTCTTTCGCCAATCCAGTCCCATTCCTCTCTTAATATACCATCGCCTAAGGTTACCATAAATCCATTGGTGCTGTTGTAATAGTTATTTCCCTGTCGTCTGAACAAAGCACCTGAGTAGTATATTACTCTCTCTGCACGGCATGGGTTATGATGGATTATATCCCATCCTTCTGTAACATCCTTAACTCCCAAAAGGTTTTGCAAGCTTTTTCCGGGTGAATATACTGACATCATTTGCATAGAAGTCATAAGGCGGTGGAAGCAATCTCCTACTCCATCAAGCAATTCAATTCCTTCTGTAGAAGTTTCTGCAAGGAATCTATCCACACCTGCATTATAAAGTCTCTTATAGTCAATACCATAACGATATATTGCCTCAAAAGGATCCGAGGTCCACGCATTAACTATCAGCACTTTTTTGCCGTACTCATGAAAAGCATCACAAACCTTCTTCCAAAAGCTTTCCCATCTCCATGAGTAGAAATCAATCCATTCTTTTCTTAGCTCGCCCCAGATATATTTTTGTCTGTTTTCAATATCTTCCTGTTCATCAAATCCAAGTCTTGATGCTATATCATCAGGGTATTTTACGTCTTTATTATAGCTTGCAAATTGTTCTAACATATCTGCGGAAAAATCGCCGTTTGAAATAGAGTGCTCAGGCGGGCAAAAAAAGTCTGCTATCTGAATTCCGGCAAAACCATAATCATTCATTACAGCAACAGCTTTTTTTACAAAAAAGTCTTCATAATATGTGCCGTCCTTGAATCTTTTAAGGACATTAAGATTCATTCTGCCGTTTACACCAAAGGATGTAAGTTCTCTGTGGTCCTCCTGCCACTCACGGTGTCTGCTGCTTTCAAGAAAATCTCCGAATATTGATACATACACATCTATACCGCGTTCTTTAAGGAGAGAAACAAGCTTTCTTGTTTCGTAGTTTGTCCATGGCTGTCTCGCACGAAATCCGTTATGAGGTGCACCGTAGTACGAGCAAAAATCTATATGGAATGTAAACTCCTTGTCCATCCCTTCGTGTTGATTTATAATATCAGGATGACCAATCATAAGATACAAACTCTCAGGCATAAAGCCGAGTTGTTCAATGTACTCACTAACGCCCAAATCTTCTTTGTCTCTGTCAAAGCCTATCAGGGGCAACCATATCGAATGTTTATTATCCTTCATATACAAAACCGCCTTTAAAATCAATATATTTAAAATATAACACAAAAATCTTTTGCGTTCAATAGAATATCAAAAGCGTGGAATATTTCGGTAGTGATTTTTAATATTTAGGCAAAAAAGCCCTGTGCATTTCTGCACAGGGCCAAGCATGTTTATTTTATTCAAATAACTTGCTGTACTTTGTCCAATGTTCGTATTTTGCTTTTGCCTGAGCTTCTGCTTCTGCAAAGAGCTCTTCAGCCTTTTCGGGGAACTTACGAGCAAGTGAGCTGTAACGAACTTCGTTCATTATAAAGTCACGGTATTCAGCACTTGGAGCTTTGGAATCCATCATGAAGGGGTTCTTTCCTTCCGCTACGTTTCTTGGGTCGAAACGGAATGTATGCCAGTAACCAGCTAATACAGCGTTCTTTATAATCTTCTGTGTATCTGTCATACCGCCCTTGATACCGTGGTTGATACAGGGAGCATAACCGATAATAAGTGAAGGACCGTTGTAGCTTTCAGCTTCTTTAATAGCTTTAACTGTCTGTGCCATATCGTAGCCAAGTGCAACCTGTGCTACATATACATAGCCGTAGGACATAGCAATTTCTGCAAGGTTCTTCTTTCTGATGGGCTTACCGCCAGCAGCAAACTGTGCAACTGCACCTGTAGGTGTTGATTTTGAAGCCTGACCGCCTGTGTTTGAGTAAACTTCGGTATCAAATACCATAACATTTACATCTTCACCTGATGCGAGAACATGGTCAAGACCGCCAAAGCCGATATCGTATGCCCAACCGTCACCACCAAAGATCCAAACAGCTTTCTTTGAAAGGTATTCGCGGTATTTCAAAATTTCCTGAGCCTTGTCGCTGCCGCATTTTTCAAGTGCAGCAATTAAAGCTTCTGTAGCAGCGCCGTTAGCAGCACCATCATTGTAGGTTTCTTTCCAAGCGTTTCTTGCTTCAACAATAGCTTCGCAGTCTAAAGCGTCAATCTGCTGTGCAAGTCTTTCACGAAGTCTTGTAGCAGCAAGTGACATACCAAGACCATGTTCAGCATTGTCTTCAAACAGTGAGTTTGCCCAAGCAGGACCGTGTCCCTTGTGGTTTACTGTGTAAGGTGTTGAAGGAGCAGAGCCACCCCAGATTGATGAACAACCTGTAGCATTTGAGATATAAGCTCTGTCGCCGCAAATCTGTGTAATAAGTTTAGCGTAAGGTGTTTCGCCACAACCTGCACAAGCACCCGAGAATTCAAGGAGGGGCTGGTGGAACTGGCTGTTCTTAACGTTTAAGGGAGCTGCTAAAACATCTTCCTTAGGAGCAACCTTGGAAACTGCATAGTCAAAGTTTGCCTGTTCAGCAAGCTGTGAATCGATAGGCTTCATAACAAGAGCTTTTTCCTTTGCAGGACAAACGTTAGCACAGTTACCGCAACCGCTACAGTCAAGTACTGTAACTGTAATACCGAACTGATAATTTTCAAAGCCCTTACCTGTCATCTTCTTAAGCTTCATGCCTTCAGGAGCATTAGCAGCTTCAGCTTCGTTCATAACAACGGGTCTGATAGCAGCGTGAGGACAAACTATTGAACACTGGTTACACTGGATACAGTTTTCAGGAATCCAAACAGGAACGTCAACAGCGATACCTCTCTTTTCGTAAGCAGCCATACCCTGGGGAAGGTGACCGTCAATCATGTTCATAAACTTGGATACGGGAATCTTATCACCTGTCTGCTTGTTACAGGGTTCTAAGATATCACGAACAAATGCGGGAACATCCTTTTCAGCTTTGGGTTCGTCAACTGCGTTTTTCCAGTCAGCAGGAACTTTAACTTCTTTGATATTCTTTTCACCTTCAGCAATAGCCTGGTGGTTCATGTTAACAATCTTTTCGCCCTTTGCACCGAAGGATTTAACAACAGCGTCCTTCATGTAGCCAACTGCATCTTCAAAAGGAATAACGTTAGCAAGCTTGAAGAAAGCGGACTGCAGAACGATTGAAGTTTTGTTGCCAAGACCGATTTCCTTTGCAATACCAATAGCGTCTATTGTGTAGAAGGAAATATCGTTTTCAGCAATGTATCTCTTCATAGCTGCGGGGAGTCTCTTTGAGAGCTCTGCTTCATCCCAAGCACAGTTCAAAAGGAACTTACCGCCGGGAACTAAATCCTGAACCATATCATACTTGTCAACGTAAGAAGGATTGTGGCAAGCAACAAAGTTAGCTTTGTTTATAAGATATGTTGATTTGATAGGCTTTTTACCAAAACGTAAGTGAGAAACGGTAATACCGCCTGACTTTTTGGAGTCGTATGAGAAATAAGCCTGTGCAAAAAGGTCAGTGTGGTCACCGATGATTTTGATGGAGTTTTTGTTAGCACCAACAGTACCGTCGGAGCCAAGACCCCAGAACTTACATGAAGTGTTGCCTACAGCTGAAGTATCGGGGTTTTCGCTTCTTGGAAGTGAGAGGTTTGTAACGTCATCTTCGATAGCCAGAGTAAATCCGCGAACGGGTTCAGCCTTATCAAGGTTTCTGTAAATTGCGATAACGTCAGCAGGGATAGTGTCTTTTGAACCAAGACCATATCTACCGCCGATAATCTGGGGAGCATTTGTGTTACCTGCGTAGCAAGCACAAACGTCAAGATATAAAGGTTCACCGATTGAACCGGGTTCTTTAGTTCTGTCAATAACAGCAATCTTCTTACATGTAGCAGGAACTGCCTTTAAGAATGCCTCTGTGGGGAAAGGTCTGTAAAGTCTAACCTTAATAAGACCAACCTTTTCGCCCTTTTCCATAAGGTAATCAATTGTTTCTTCTATAGTTTCGCAAATTGAACCCATAGCAACGATAACCTTTTCAGCATCGGGTGCACCGTAGTAGTTTACAAGGCCGTAGTTTGTGCCTATTTTAGCGTTAACCTTGTTCATATATTCTTCAACAACAGCGGGGATAGCATTGTAAGCTGAGTTACAAGCTTCTCTGTTCTGGAAGAAGATGTCAGGATTCTGAGCACTACCGCGTAAAACGGGGCGTTCAGGATTCAAAGCGTTCTTTCTGAATGCATCAATAGCATCCATATCAACGAGTTCTTTTAAATCTTCATTGTCCCAAACTTCAATTTTATCGATTTCGTGACTTGTTCTGAATCCATCAAAGAAGTGAAGGAAAGGAAGACTTCCTTTAATTGATGCTAAATGAGCAATAGCACCAAGGTCCATAACTTCCTGAGGGCTGTTTGAACAAAGCATAGCATAACCGGTCTGGCGGCAAGCCATAACGTCAGAATGGTCACCGAAAATGTTGAGTGCGTGTGAAGCAACACATCTTGCACTAACGTGGATAACGCCGGGGAGCATTTCACCTGCTATTTTGTACATATTGGGTATCATAAGAAGAAGACCCTGTGAAGCTGTGTAGGTTGTGGTCAAAGCACCTGCTGCGAGTGAGCCGTGAACAGCACCTGCTGCACCTGCTTCTGACTGCATTTCACAAACCTTAACAGTTTGTCCAAAAATGTTTTTTCTGTCTGCAACTGCCCATTCGTCAGTTACTTCTGCCATAACTGAAGAAGGGGTAATGGGGTAAATAGCTGCAACATCTGTAAACGCATAGGAAGCCCATGCAGCAGCGTTGTTACCGTCCATTGTCTTCATTTTTCTTGCCATAGAACATACCTCCTTAAAATATTAAGAAAACATATAAATATAGATAATGTAATCTAACTACATTATTATATCAACAAAAGTATGTAATGTCAATATTAAAAAGAGACAAAATAACAAAATATCCGCCCCTTATTTTGGGCGGATAAACAATTTATTCACATTCGGGACAACCTTCGCAAAAAATAACTCTGTCAGTAAAAATAAGCGAAAGAGTTTTCAAAAATTCCGACGGAATAAAAATTTTTTTGTGTATAATAATATTTTTTGGAGCAACAGTTATAAGCGAGCTTAAAAGAATATCCTCTGCTGTTATATCATAGCTTGGAATAATATCACTGCAGAATTCTGTTATATCGGTCATATTTTTGTTCAAAATTCTGTACTCTGTGTCACGTGGAATAATATGAACAATTTCCTCGCCGGGAGATTGAATATCTATAAAGTATTTTAAAAGATTTATAAATTCGTCATATTCGTTTTCGGCAACATAGCGGTCAACGGCAATGTCAACAACATTTTTTAAAGAATTTTTATAGTCCTTAAGTCTGAATTTTACAAATCCGTCAAGAACAAGATTATCAGAACTTGCAAGATATTCGGAAAGCTTTTGTTCAATGTCATAATTTTTTTTAGACATTTCGTCTGCAAAGCTCTGTGCGTGCATCAGTATTTTTTTCTGCTGTTCCTTTGAAAAGCTTTTACAGTTTGTTTTAACTATATCCGAAAGCAAATTTTTCTCGTAGTTTTCTATAATAATATCGGGAAGACTTTTTGAAAGACATTCCTTAACCCGACACATTTTATCGGTGCTGCAGGTGAAAGTAATGCCATAAGGTTCTCTTTGTATTAAAACTCCCTCAAGAGGAGGCAGAACCTTAAAAAGTCTTTCTTCATCTGCAGTGACAGATAAACGCATAAAGAGCACCTCCCGGATAATATTATGCTCAAATTAAAAAACAGTATTCTGTAATATCGAGCCAATATCATAAAGCGAGTTTTGGTGGCCTTCAATAATATTTACGCCGTGAGATTTAATAAAATCATAAATTTTTGCGCCGTCAGGATGCAACGAAAGACTGCCTGTAAAAAACACGGTTTTTTCGTCTGTTATACCGCACGTACCGCCTATAAAACCGTAGTTAAAGCCTGGCAGTTCAATAAATCCGCTCTGGCATAAAAGAGCATCCGCACCTGCAATTTTTACAGCACTGAAAATGCCTGTATCAGAGGTTATAACAGCATTTTCCGAGATTATAGCGGCAGAACATTTAGTATACCCCTGATTTACGTGTACAAGAGGAATATTATTTTTTTCAAAATATTCTTTTGCCACAGGGTCAGTAAAACGGGTATTATGAAAAGCAATTCCAAAAACTCTTGCTATATTATATGCCGAGTGCTCCTCGTAGGTACTGCCAAGAGAAGAAAAACCCTTTATAATATTTATATCGGGCAGCATTTTTTTGTAGTAGTCAAAACATTCAGGACAAACTAAAAGTGTGTCACTGCTTAAAAAATGAGCCTGAAGGTCTGCATGGTACTCAAGTCCTTTTGGTAAAGACTCAACCGCCATAGTAGGTATTAAATTTTTTAAATTCTGCGTATAGATGGGGGAGGCAATTAAAATAATTTTCACAGCTCCTTTTTTTGGGGGATAGGAAAAAATGTTCAGAATGGACAAACTGAGCAAAAGCAAGGCACAAGCCTTGCTTTTGGTTATCCGAAGCTGTATTTAGATACAGCGAGAGGCGAAGTTTGTTCATAGCAAAAAACATAAATTTTTAAGAAAAAAATCAATTTATTGATTTTTTATCTAATTCCAACAAAACTTTATACGGAAGGACCAAGGCCCTTCCCTACAATGTTTTTTGCGGTCTGGACTTTTTTTACATCCCCTTTATATTTTTAAAGTTGCAGTAGCATTTAAATCAAGTGCTGCACGGTCTCCGTTTTTGTAGGCATAATATCCCGCACACGAAATCATAGAACCGTTGTCGGTGCACAAAACAGGAGGCGGAACAAAAAAATCCATACCAAGATTTTTTGATTTTTCAAGTATCTTTTCCCTTAAAACTTTGTTTGCGGCAACACCGCCTGCGAGTGCAATTTTGTTTATTTTTGCATCAGCGGCAGCACGCGTCAAAGTGTCACACAAAACATCTGTAACCGCATCTTCAAAAGATGCTGCAACATCATAAGTATTAACCTCCTGCCCTGTCATAGAAGCACGGTGCAAATAATTTATAACAGATGTTTTTATACCGCTGAAGGAAAAATCAAGTCCAAAAACCGAGCGTGGGAACGTAATGGCAGCAGGATTTCCCTTTTCTGCGTGAGCACTTAAAAGAGGACCGCCAGGGTAACCTAAACCTAAAACTCTTGCAACCTTGTCAAAGGCTTCTCCCGCGGCGTCATCTGTTGTAGCACCCAAAACTGTATAGGAGCTATAAGAATCAACCCTTACAATGTGACTGTGTCCGCCCGATGCCACAAGGCAAATAAACGGCGGCTCAAGCTCGGGGTGGGCAATATAGTTTGCACAAATATGTCCGTGAATGTGATTTACAGGCACCAAAGGCTTTTTAAGAGAATAAGCAAACCCTTTTGCAAACGAAACACCAACAAGCAATGCACCAATAAGACCTGGGTGGCTTGTTACAGCAACGGCATCAAGGTCAGAAGCAGATACTCCCGCCTTTTCAAGTGCCTCACGTACAACATAGGTAATATATTCAATATGCTTTCTTGATGCAATTTCAGGCACAACACCGCCGTATTTTTTGTGCAAATCGGCTTGCGACCATATTACATCAGATAAAATTTTTCTTCCGTCAAGGCTTACCGAAGCGGCAGTTTCGTCGCAGGAAGATTCAATTCCTAAAATAAGTGTCATAATTTCACTCCAAAATAAGCTTTCCTATATAATAACAGAAAAAAGTTAAACATTCAAGTCTTTAAATAAATTAAAAAATTTTTAAATGTTAAAACTTGTAAACCCTTGAAAATCAAGGATTTAAGAATGATTTTGTAATACAAAAAATAAAAAATAATTAAAAAATTGTTAAAAAAGTTTGACAAAATGGCAAAAATAGTGTATAATTTATCCTGTCAGCAAATATAATTGCTAAATAAGGAGAGATTTGATGTTAAAAAAACTGGCAATATCGGCAGCAATTATTTCAGCGTGTATAGTTTGCCTGCTCGGTATTTCTGCATCAGCAGATTTTGAGGAAGCGTATGTCGCAGTTGATGCATTAAACTTAAGAAATAACCCTTCAATTTTTGCAGACCCCATAGAAACTGTATATATTGGAGAAAAAATCACAGTAATAGAAGAATATGACGGATGGTCAGAAGTAAACTATAACGGTAAACTTTTATATGCATGTAACCTTTTTGTTACACCTGACCCCGAGCTTGTACCTTATGAAGAATACACACCTGCAGGAACAAAGGTTATAGAATATTCCAAAAACTTTTTGGGAATTCCCTATCGCTATGGCGGTAACGGCCCTAATTCCTTTGACTGCAGCGGTTTTGTAAAATATGTTTATGCAGGCTTTGGTATAAACCTGCCAAGAACATCTTATTCAATGCTCAGCGTTGGAACAGCCGTATCAAGACAGGATCTTGTACCCGGCGACCTTGTATTTTTCTCCGGTGGCGGACACGTTGGACTTTATGTGGGAAATAACACCTACATACACGCCCCCGAAACAGGCAGAACAGTAAGCATTGACGATATGTCATACCGCACACTGTACGCTGCAAGAAGAATTTTTAATTAAGCTAAAAAAAGAACATTTGTCGCTGACAAATGTTCTTTTTTACGAAAGGGAAAATAATGAAAAAAACTACTCTTTGTTATCTTGAACACGACGGCAAATATTTAATGCTCCACCGAACAAAAAAGAAAAATGACGATAATAAGAATAAATGGATAGGAGTCGGAGGAAAAATAGAAGAAGGCGAAACACCCGAAGAGTGCCTTGTGCGTGAAGTTTTTGAAGAAACGGGGCTATCATTAAAAAGCTTTGTTTTCCGAGGCATAGTGCATTTTCGCTCGGGATATTTTGCAAACGAAGAAATGTATCTTTATACATCAGACGATTTTTTGGGAGAAATAAAAGAGTGCGACGAAGGCGAGCTTGCCTGGGTGTTAAAAGAAGATGTTTTAAGCCTTAACCTCTGGGAAGGCGATAAAATTTTTCTTGAAAAGCTTATGACCGACAGTTCCTTTTTTGAGCTTTCTCTTTTTTACGAAAAAGACAACTTGATTTCGTACACATTTGACTAAAGTTAAAAAATTACCTTTATTTTTAAATTTTTTGTTTAATATTAAAAAAACAGGAAATAATAAGGTAGGGTAATCTAAATTGAAAGGAATGGTCAAATGTTAGACAATATCGCATTGGTGCTTGTAATTGTAGGCGCCTTAAACTGGGGTTCCATAGGTCTTTTCGGCGTTGATATTGTAGGCACTATATTTGGCGGTCAGCTTGCGCTTGTAAGCCGAATAATTTATGCCGTAGTTGGTCTTGCAGGCTTGTGGTCTATCACAATGCTCTTTAAAGACAAAGTTCCCTCAAAAGAATAATATTAAGAGCAAACAAAAAAAGACAGAAACCCGTAAGTTTCTGTCTTTTTTTATTTGCTTTTGTAGGATTTTATTTCATCGGTTAATCCTATTATATAATCGGCGGAAACATTATATAATTTACACAAAACAGCTAAATCTTCAATTTTAAGTTCTGCTCGTCCCGCCTCAATATGGTTGTAGCCTTGCTGTGATTTTTGCAGAACTTTGCCGAGATAGCTTTGCGTATAGTCATGGTCTTCGCGTAAATTGCGTAATCTTACTCTGTAATTCATATTTTAAATCCCTTTTTAGTATTTGTTAAAAAGAGAATAACATACTCATAAATTGAGTATTGACTTTTACTCAAACATTGAGTATAATAATTATAAATCTTAAATATTAAGGAGGTCTTTTTATGAAAAAAAGATTGCAAGGTTTAATAGCAGGAGTATTGGTTGGAACAATACTCACAAGCGGTGCAGTATTTGCAAAACAAGCATCGGAAATGATAAATGTCGTTTACGACAATATCAAAATTTTAATCGACGGAAAAGAATATCAGCCTACAGACGCACTTGGCAACACAGTAGAACCCTTTATTTATAACGGAACTACATATTTGCCTGTAAGAGCAATAGCAAATGCTTTTGATAAAGAGGTAGACTGGGAAGCACAAACAAGCACAGTTACTTTAGGCAGTAAAAATTACGATTGGCTTGACCAAATGGGATACGTGGATTACGAAACTACAGGATATAAAAATGCCTTACAATCATGGTCAAAAGAAAGCAATAAGGCAACTGACGGAAATTTATATGATAGAGGATTACACTTTACATTATACACAACTTCTGGTGGGGAAGATGGTGTAAGAGTATTAAATGACGGAACAGTAGAATCATACCAAAATGTAGAATATATGCTTAATAATCAGTATAAAACTTTTGAGGGTAAGATAGTATGTGCTGATACACATAATTATTGTTATAATACCGATCAGATAATTGTAAAATATTATGGCGATGGAAATCTTTTATATACATCACCTCCTATGACAAAAGGAACAAATGCGGTAAGTTTCAACATTGACGTGTCTGGCTATAAAATTTTAAAAATAAGTTTATCTGTTGTAAATCCGGGAAAATATAATCCTCAACATTCTAAAATTGGAATTGTAGATGCAAGATTATCAAAAAAATAATTTAAAGTAAACAAAAAAGCCGTCCTCTGGACGGCTTTTTTAGATTTACTTTTACGGCATTATTACTATTGTTGTAGCTTCAAATGCGCCCATATTCATAGCACCTGTAACAGAAATGGTCTGCTTTTCTTTAAGTGCGGAGGATGAAACCATCTTGCCAGTAGCAGTATCCATTATCTTTGTTGCAGTTTTTATAAATACAAACATTTCTTTCTGTGTATCATTTTCTTCGTAAACAAATGTTATGAATCCGTAAGATGAATTTACGTTCTTTATTGTACCAACCAAAGCAGAGCTTTCGCCTGTCAATGTAGAAGCTACACGTGTTACAGTATCGCCTTCAACATTTAAAGTAACAGTTGAATTAAGGCGTAAAGCGTAAATGTCAGCTTCTTCGCCGTTTACGGTGTAGGTAGCACTGCGTGAAAGACTGTAGGTTGTAGAAGCACCGTTTGCTTTAACTGTAATAGTGGGGAGTGTTGCAATGTATATAGCTTCAATTGTTCCTGTAGCAGTATGCTTTGTGCTGGTTGCAATTATTGAAGCAAGCTCTCCGTAAGTAACAGTTGCCGAAATATTGTCACCAACCAACACTTCGTCAGCAGTAGCTTTAGCACCGTTACGCTTTACAGAAGCATCTGTTGCAAGCTTGTATTCAACCTCTTCTCCGTCTGTAAGAGTAATAACAAAAGCAACCGAGGGCGAAAGAATAATTTCCGAAACAGTACCCTTGATGTTTTCGTCTTTTGATTTAGCCACAATAGTCGAAACCTCGCCCGAGCTTATTGTAAGAGTTACAGCATCGGTTTTATTAAGGTCTGTAAGCTTTGCAGATGAACCGTTCTTTGTAACAACAAAGTTTTCGGCTATAACATATTCATATAAAGCAGATGGGTCTTCTGCAAAATAAACTTTAATTTTGCTTGTGTTACCGCCCGATACAAGTGAACTGAAAATAGCTTCAACCACTTCGTCGCCCACAACTGTTATAGCTTCAACCGCATAAATAACACCGCCGCGTCTTACGATTGCAATAATCGAAGAAGGAGCAATTCTTGAAAGATCGGAAGCAAAACCGTCTTTCTTAACTATCGAAGCTGCACCGTAAGAAATGTTTACAGCAGCAGTTTTGTTGTCGGAAGTTATGTATGTCAAACGGTTTGTTGCAGCATCAAACGCCTTCATAGTAGCAATTTCGATTTCCTGATCCATCTTATTCATAAGACGGTAGAGTAAAACTGCCATCTGTGCTCTTGTAACAGAACCCATAGGAACAAACTCTGTTTCGCTCATTCCGTTCATAATACCTTCTTCTGTTACATACTCAACATAAGGCTTAGCTGTTGCGGGGATATCAACCGAGTCAGCATAAGAAGTTGTTGCAACAGACATTGAAACATCGCCTTCAGCCCCTAAAACCTTTGTAAGTAAAACAGCAACCTCGTAACGCTTCATAGGCGAGTTTGCATTTTCACCGCCGATATAGGAAACCACATCCGAAAGCTTTAAAACATCCTTGTAAAGAAGATAAGCAACTTCGTTTTCATATCCTGTATCATAAGGAGTCAAATCATCTGCATAAAGCTCTTTAGCAAGCTCTGTAAAAGGTTTGTTTGCAGAATCTGTATAGCCTAAAATTCTTGCCGAAAGAATTAAAGCTTCAATTTTGCTTATTTCTCTTGCAGGCTTAAAAGTGCCGTCTGTATAACCTGCAATAATTCCGAGCTTTGTCATTTCCTCAATTTCGTTTACTGCCCAAGAATAATTTTCGGCAGTAACATCGGGGAATGCATTGTCGGCAGACACGGGAGCAACAATAAGTGCAAGTGTCATCAAAACCGATAAAGTTACAGAAAGTAATTTTTTGAACATAAATCTTCCATAGCCTTTCCGCTCACCCTATTTTGTATGTTTTCCGCTGTGAGCCTGCGAAAAACCGAGTGCATTTATACACTTAATATAATAATAACATACTATTTATATTTCTTCAATCATTTTTCGCAAAAAAATATAAAAAATTTACATATATTGAGTTTTTTGCGGATTTTTCTTAAAAAAACAACAAAATGTGCGATTTTTAAAAGATACTTGTCAAGTGATTTAAAATGTGATATAATTGTAAAGTTAGAGATTAAAAAGGGGATGTACTTATGCTTAACGATAAAATAAGAAATATAGCTATCGTAGCTCACGTTGACCACGGAAAAACAACATTGGTTGATGCAATGCTTCGCCAGAGCGGAACATTCAGAGAAAACGAGCAGGTAGACGAAAGAGTAATGGACTCAAACGACCTTGAACGCGAAAGAGGAATAACAATACTTGCAAAAAACACCTCACTTTCATATAAGGACGTAAAAATAAATATACTTGATACCCCGGGCCACGCAGATTTCGGCGGAGAGGTAGAACGTGCCCTTAAAATGGCAGACGGAGTACTTCTTTTGGTAGATGCGTTTGAAGGCTGTATGCCCCAGACACGCTTTGTACTTAAAAAAGCACTTGCACTTAACTTAAAACCCATAGTTGTAGTAAATAAAATTGACAGACCAAACGCCCGCCCCTACGAGGTTGTGGACGAAGTTTTAGAGCTTTTAATAGATTTGGGAGCTGATGAAGAACAGCTTGATTCCCCCGTAGTATATGCATCGGGACGTGACGGCTGGGCAACCCTTTCGCCCGAAGCTACATCGCAGGACTTAAAGGTGCTTTTTGATAAAATTATAGAAACCATTCCCGCCCCTGAAGGAGACGATGAGGGCGAATTTCAGATGCTTGTTTCCAATATAGATTATGACGAGTATACAGGCAGAATAGGCGTAGGCAGAATAGAAAGAGGAAAAGCTTATGTAAATATGCCCGTTTCAATCTGCGTAGGAGACGAAGTAAAAAGAGGAAGAATAAGCAAGCTCTATTCCTATCAGGGACTTGAAAAAGTATCGGTTGAAGAAGCAGGTGCAGGCGATATAGCCGCTTTTTCAGGAATTACCGATATAAATATAGGCGATACAATATGCTCTCTTGAAAACCCCGAGCCACTTCCTTTTGTTGAAATTGACCAGCCCGTACTTTCAATGAACTTTTGTGTAAACGACAGTCCCTTTGCAGGTCAGGACGGGGAATATGTAACATCCCGCCACCTCCGTGCAAGACTTTATAAAGAGCTTGAATCGAATATAAGCTTAAAGGTTGAGGATACCGATTCAACCGAAGCCTTCGAGGTTTCAGGAAGAGGAGAACTTCACCTTTCAGTTCTTATCGAAAATATGCGCCGCCAAGGCTATGAATTTCAGGTTTCAAAACCCAGAGTTATTACAAAAACAATTGACGGAGTACTTTGCGAGCCAATTGAATATTTAACAGTAGACGTTCCTGCCGAGTTTACAGGAGCTGTAATCGAAAGTGCAGGCATAAGAAAAGCCGAGCTTATAAATATGGCACCCTCCTCGCAGGACTTTACAAGAATAGAATTTAAAATCCCCGCAAGAGGACTTATAGGCTACCGAAGCCAGCTTTTAACCGAAACAAGGGGTACCTGCGTAATAAACCACGTGTTCGACAGCTTTGAACCTTATAAAGGAGACATCCCTTCAAGAACAAGAGGTTCTTTGGTAGCATTTGAATCGGGAGAAGCAGTATCCTACGGCATATTCAATGCACAGGACAGAGGAACAATGTTTATAGAACCCGGCACAAAGGTTTACGAAGGTATGGTTGTAGGCGAAAACAGCCGTGTTGACGATATTTGCGTAAACGTGTGTAAGAAAAAGCACGTTACAAATATGCGTGCCGCAGGCTCCGACGAAGCATTAAGACTTACCCCTCCCCGTGTTATGAGTCTTGAACAGTGCATAGAATTTATTTCGGATGACGAAATGCTTGAAGTTACACCAAGCACCTTAAGGATACGCAAAAAAATACTTTCAAATGCATTGAGGGCAAAATCCAAAAACACAAAATAAAGAATTATGAACCTTTTGTTTGTAACAATTTCTTTTATATTTGGAACATACTTTTATGCCTGTACGGGTGAAGAATATATCATTGCAGGCTTTGTATGTGTTGCCTCAATGTGTTTTTTGTGGCAAAAGAGTAAAAAACTTAAAAATATTATAATATTTCTTTTTATAGCTGCACTAGCCTTTGGTTATGCAGCTATTTGTGATTATGTCAAAAACAAAAACAGTACATATTTTCAAGGTCAGGAATGTGAAATTTCGGGCAGAATTGCTAAAATAGAATACTCAAACGAAAACACAGATAAAGTAACACTTAATGCAACCGAAATTACAGCAGGCTATTTGCATCTTAAAGGAAACTGTAAAGTTTTGTTGTATATACCCCGCACCGATGAAGCTTTGTATTCTTACGGAGATGTAATAAAAGTAACGGCAGAAATAAGCGATTATTCTTCAAAGCTTTCGGATTTTGATTATAAACATTATTATGCATCGCAAAATATAAATCTTATGGGCTTTGCCGAAGCAGACAGTGTAAAGGTACTTTATAATGACGTAAAATGGTGGAGAATAACCGATACAGCATACAAAATAAAAACCTTTGCAAATTCGGTAATAGAAAAGAATGTTCCTCATCCGCAAAACCAAATATTAAAAGGAATGGTAACAGGGGATAAAAGCCGCCTTCCAAAAGATGTATATACAGAATTCCGCCAAAGCGGGATAGCACATATAATAGCCGTTTCGGGAATGCATATCAATATTATATTAAGTATCTTAATGAGCTTTTTGGGCATCTTCAAAATAAAAAGAAGAGTATTTTCAATAATTTTTTATCTGGCTTCAATATGGCTGTTTGTGTTAATAACGGGAGTACCTATGTCGGCTGTAAGGTCAGCGCTTATGATAACGCTTTATTTTACAGCAAACCTGTTAAGAAGAGAGGATTCAGGAGTATACGCACTTGCCCTTTCTATGCTTATAATACTTCTTTTTAACCCCTTTGCACTTTTTGATGTAGGACTTCAGCTTTCGGCGGGAGCGACATTGTCGCTTTTACTTTTTGCAGAGCCGTTTAATAAAGTAATAAGTAAAATTATACCCCTGAAAATAAGCCGTATAATCTCGGCTTCTTTAGCCGCACAGCTTGGAACAATACCTATATGCATAATGGAGTTTTCTTCAGTTTCTTTAATAAGCCTTGTAACAAACTGCGCAATATGGATGTTAATTCCAGTTGTTATGTGGAGCGGAGTGCTTTTGATAGTAGCCTCATTTTTCCCTCTTTTAACTGCGCTTCTTTCGCTTTGCGTAACTGCGATAACAGCAGTTATAAGATTTATGGCACAGTTTTTATCAAACCTTCCATTTGCAGTACTTAATTTAAATAAACCCGATTCTGTTGATATACTTATATTTTTTATGATAATGAGCCTTGTCTACTTTATTATAAAAGGCAAAAAATCTCTTGCCGTAATATCTTCCGCCATAACACTCCTTATCATTCTTATAAACTTTACTGCGGGAATAATTTTTCCAAGCATCAACGTTACATTTCTTAACACAAAAGGAGCAGGCGGAGCGTTAATCGAAAGCGGTAAAACCGCAGTTTTGATAGACGGAGGCGGAACGCCCTATTCCTATACACCCGAAAACGAAATTATAGAATATTTAAAACAAAAAGGAATAAAGCATGTAAATGCCTTTATAACAAAGCCCGATATTGAAAGATGCGCTTCTTATAAAAAACTTATAGAAGAAGGCTATATAGAAAAACTTTTTATAGGAGAGAATAGCGAGGGCAGCTATAAGAAGGAAATTATGGAGTGCGTGGCGAAAAATAATATTGAAACAGTTTTTGTAAAAAATTATCACGCATACTATTTTGATGAAATAAAAATAACAGTAACCGAAAACTGTGAATTTAATAATTACACTCTTAAATTCGGCAAGAAAAAGCTTATGTTTGCGGGCGGAATACCAAAAGAAATTACACCTTATATCTATAAGTGCGATATTCTTTTTATGTCAAAAGGGGAAAGCAACCACGAAAACAGCGAGCTTTTTGTTATGGAAGCTGCACCTTTGGCAGTTGTAACAAGTGACAGTAAAAGAAACTATAATTTAGACGATTTAAAGTTTATAAATCCCCAAAAAAGCGGGAAAGTGTGTATGAAGTTTAATAAAAATCAGCTTATAAAGCTTACTTTGAAAAGGGAAGAATAATATGAGCTATGAACAGATGAAGAAGCAGCTTTCCGAAAAAAAGCCTGCAAATTTGTATCATTTTTTTGGAGAAGAAAGCTTTCTTAAAAATCACTATATATCAAAAATAAAAGAGCTTTTAGTAGATGCCGATACCGCCTGCTTTAACTACGTTGAGTTTGACGGGACAATTTCGGCAGAGGATTTTGAAGGTGCAGTGCTAACCCCTCCTTTAATGAGCGATAAAAAGGTTGTATACTTAAAGGATACAGGTATTTTTTCTAATTCTCAGGTGCCTGCTGCAGATATATTTTCCGATATGCCAGACTATCTTTATATAATATTAAATGAAGATAAGTTTGATAAGAGAAACGCATCCTATAAAGCATTTTCAAAAAACGGAATATCTGTTGAATGTGCAAAAAGAACCCGTGCCGAAATAAAGCTTTATGTATCAAAGGATTTAGCAAAACGAAAAAAGAAAATATCCCCCGCCGATATGGAATATCTTTTGGACGTAGTGGGGAACGATATGTACTCTGTTATAGCATCACTCGATAAGCTGTCTGCTTATATCGAAGATAAAGATACAGTTACAAAAACAGAAATAGATGCCGTTTTAGTACGTGAGTTTATGAGTGCTGAGTACATTTTAACCGATGCACTTATAAAAGGTGACAGAAAAAAGAGCTTTGAAGCCTTATACGAACTTTTTGCAATGCAGACAGACGCAGTAAGACTTCTTTATATAATAGCATCTGCATATTTAAGTGTATACAAAGCCGCAGCCCTTTTAGCAGACAGAATGCCCCAAGATAAAGTAGCCGCAGAGCTTAAACTTCCAGGAACATTTTTAGCAAAAAAATATATAAACCTCGCATCAGGAGCAAAGCTTGAGGATTTTGCAAAAGCCATAGAGCTTATACAGGATGCCGATTACAGAATTAAACTTGGACTTATAAAACCTAATCTTTGTATAGAAACCTTGTGTTCACAGCTTTTGGCAATTTAAAAAAACTTTACATTTATTAACTATTTTGTCATAGTTTTATGATAAAATAAAAATATAAAGATAAAGAACAAAAGATAAACGAAAGGGATACTCCAATGATATCAGTCATAGTTCCTCTTTATAACGAGGAAAAAGTAATTAACGAAACATACAAAAGACTTACTTTGGTGCTTTCGGACGAAGAATATGAAATCATTTTTGTAAATGACGGCAGCCGCGATAAAACTGTGCCCATGGCACGGGAAATTGCGGACAAGGATAACAGAATAAAGCTTATATCTTTTTCAAGAAACTTCGGACATCAGACGGCAGTAACCGCGGGTATCGACCATGCAGAAGGGGATGCCGTGGTTATAATAGATGCAGACCTTCAGGACCCTCCCGAGGTTATTCCCAAAATGATAGAAAAGTGGCGTGAAGGATATGAAATAGTTTACGGCAAACGCATAAAAAGAAAAGGCGAAACCTTTTTCAAAAAAGCAACAGCCGCAGTATTTTATAAAATCTTAAATCGCCTTACCGAGGTTGAAATTCCCGAAAATGCGGGAGATTTCAGACTTTTAGATAAAAAGGTATGCGACGTTATGAGGCAAAGCCGCGAGCATAACAGATATTTAAGAGGACTTTCTGCATGGGCAGGCTTTTCGCAGTATCCCCTTGAATTTGTAAGGGAAGAAAGGTTTGCAGGAACAACAGAATACACTCTTAAAAAGATGTTAAAGCTGGCAGAAGACGGGCTTATGTCATTTTCGTATAAACCCTTAAAACTGCCGGGCGTTCTCGGAACAATTGTTACCTTGGGTGCTGTTATATATCTTATATCCTCACTTTTTGGGTATGGAGATATACAAAATGCAATTTCTTATATACTTGACGGATTCATTCTTATGTCCATAAGCATAGTAGGCCAATATATTTCAAGAATATTTGACGAAGCGAAGGGCAGACCTCTGTATATAATAAAAGAAAAATACGGATTTAAAGATTAACATTAAAAAAACTGCCCTTCTTAAAAATAAAAAATAAAGGAGAGTCAGTTATGAAAACAACATTTGTAGGAAGAAAAATTGAAGTTAGCGATCGCATTAAAAATGCAGTTGACAAACAGCTTTCAAAGCTTGATAAGTTTTTTGGCGACGATGCCGATGCACGCATAACCGTTTCCGAAGGCAAGGGTAAAATAACTGTTGAAGCAACAATTTATCACAAAGGAATGATTTACAGGGCAGAGGAAACAAATACCGATGCTATGTTTGCAATAGACAGAATTTCAGACCTTATTGAACGACAGATAAGAAAGAACAAAACAAGACTTGAAAAACGCCTTAGGGAAACCGCATTTGTAAAACAGGATACCGAAGCTTTTGAAGAAGAAAAGGAATTTAAAATAATCAAAAGCAAACGTCACTCTGTAAAACCCATGAGTGCAGAGGAAGCTATTTTGCAAATGAATCTTTTGGGACACGAATTTTATATTTTCAAATCAGATACAGATAATTTAACAAGCGTTGCATATAAAAGAAAAGACGGAAACTACGGCATAATAGAAGCAGAGGAAGAATAAAGTGCGGGGCATTCTGCCCCGCCCGAAATTTTATGTATGAGAGTAAAAGAAGCCATTATTGTTGAAGGAACCTACGACAAAATAAAACTTGATTCCATTCTTTCTGCAACCGTCATCACAGCTGACGGTTTTTCTTTGTTTTCGGATAAAGAAAAGAAAGATTACATAAAAGACCTTGCAAAAAAATGCGGAATAATAGTATTTACCGATTCCGACCGTGCAGGGTTTTTAATTCGTAACCATATAAAGGGTTTTGTGCACGAGGGAAAGGTTTTGCACGCCTATATTCCCGATATAAAAGGGAAAGAAAAACGCAAATCAAAACCGTCGAAGGAAGGGTTTTTGGGAGTTGAAGGAGTAAATCCCGATATTATAAAAAATGCAATAATAGCCTCGGGAGCAACAGTTTTAGGGGAAGAAGAGTGCAAAAATATAAATCCTGTTACCCTTACGGATTTTTATGAAGATATGCTTTGCGGAGCAAAAAACAGCAGGGAAAGAAGAATTGAACTTTCAAAAATTCTTTCGCTACCAAAGAGAATTTCCACCCACGCACTATTAGCTGCAGTAAACACTTTATACGGCTATGAAAAATATAAAGAGGCGGTTGCCTTAATAGATAAGGAGACAAAAGAATGCTTGGAACAATAGTAAACGTAATAGCAGTTTTGGCAGGAAGTATGCTTGGGCTTTTATTTAAAAAAGGCCTGCCAAAGAACTTCAGCAATACAATAATGAACGGACTTGCTCTTTGCGTTATGTATATAGGAATATCGGGTGCTCTTTCCGGAGAAAATACTTTAATACTTATTCTTTCCATGGTAATAGGAGCAATTATAGGCTCACTTTTAAAGCTTGACACAAGAATACACGCCCTTGGCGATAAACTGCAAGCAAGGTTTTCCAAAGGAGGAGAATCAACAATAGCAGAAGGCTTTGTAACCTCAACCCTTCTTTTTTGTGTAGGGGCTATGTCCATTGTCGGCTCGCTTCAAAGCGGACTTACGGGCGACCACAGCACAATATATACAAAATCGCTTATCGACTTTACATCGGCAATTATTTTAACCTCGCAGCTTGGAATAGGCGTAGCTTTTTCAGTTTTGCCCCTTTTTATATATCAGGGAAGTATAGTACTTCTTGCCTCGGTTTTGTCACCGGTGTTAAGTAGTACAGTTATAGCCGAAATGAGTTGTGTAGGCTATGTTATTATAGTAGGTCTGTCCCTCAATATGTTAGGGCTTACAAAAATCAAAGTTATGGATTATATCCCCGCAATATTTTTGCCCATCCTATTATGTCTTTTTATGTAAACAACATAAAGTACAAAAACGGCAGTGTAAACACTGCCGTTTAATATATTTTCTTTAAACATTTATCGCTTTTTCTTTTATTGCTGTCTTTACCTTGTATTCTAAAACATCGGTAATTGTTTCCCCGTCTATTTGCAAAGGTGAGGGCCTGTCAAAAACTACTGAAATTTCGTGCCCGGTGTGCGAAGCCACAATTTTTTTGTATTTAATATGTGCTCCCTTAAAAACAGTAGCAAAAATAGACAGAAGCTGAAAACGGTTACAGTTATGCGCTAAAATAAGCGAAACACTTTTTTCTCTGTTAAGTCTGTCCTGCATAGGAGTAATCATCATACCTCCGCCAAAGTAACGCCCGTTCATTGTAGGCGAAAGCCATACATTCTTGTATTTAAAATGCTTCCCGTCAACAAAAACATCAGCGTTGCAGGGCTTAAAAGCATATAAAAGACCTTTTAGGGCAATAAGAGTATAGTTTTTAGTTTTTTTACCTAAAGAGCGTTGCCTGTCACCCTCCATACAACAGTATCCATCAATGCCAAATCCCACATTGTTTAAAAATTTGTATGTTCTTCCTTTTATGGTAACAGCAGGCAGATTCATTAAATATTGCTTAACAGAAAAAGGAGCACATCCAACATCAAAACCAAGATCCTTTAAAAAATCATTTCCGCTTCCTGTTGCAAAATAAAGAATGTCATTTTCAGGGAGAGCGTCAACCGAGTTTATAAATCGGTTTAAGGTTCCATCGCCGCCGCAAATAACTACCACATCGGAAACCGAGAGCTTTTTGAAAAAAGAATTATAATCAAAAATTTCTGTCATATCCAAAAATTCAATATCGTTTTGGGGCAGGAATTTTTTAATGCTAAAAGCTTTTTCCTTACCTTGTCCGTTGCACGATAAAGGATTAAATAAAACAAAATATTTCACAAAAATCTCTCTCTTTCGGTTTTATTATTTATCGGTAGCAATAATAACTCTTATACGGCTGCCTCCGTTTGAATTTGTATCATAATATCCGCTTACAGAATATAAATCCATATTTTCAATAAGCTCTGAAAGAGGAATCAAAGAATATCCGTTACTGTAACTTCTTTTGTAAACCGAAACAGTATCGCTCATTTTGTATATGTTCGAGGTTGTTTCAAAGGTTGTGTAACTTAAATCAGTTGCAAGTCCTTCAGTTTTTGCAAGAGCCGTCATTCCTGTAACAGAACCGTTCTGGCTTATTTCAAGCTGAATTCCCTGATTTTTACCCGTGTTGTAAGCAGAACCTTGTGTAGAAAAGCTTTTTTGCTGACTGCCTGTCATATAAGTATAACTGCCAAAAACACTCATGTCACTGTTTGTAGTATTTGAATCAATAAGGACACCATAAGAATACATATCCCCGGTAATATTCTTTACAATAAGAGTATCAATTTCGTTTTGAGCGTTATATCCTGCATACAAAATGCTTCCCGATGCAAGATATACCCCGTCAAGCCTTTTGGGGAAAACCGTGGTATAAAGCCCTGTTTTAGAGGAAGATGTAGTCGAAACATCCAGAATATTTATATGGTTTGCAAGAATGTGGCTTGATTCCGCGCTTCCGTCATCCAAACACTTGCTGTCCCAGTCAAAAGTTCCGAAAATGTTTTTTTGTGCCGAAAAAGATGCAGCATAAGCCAAGGAATCCGAAAAAGTAACCTTTACAACAGAGTTTTTAAGATTCGAGTAATCAGCTTTCGCAGCATATTTATAACTGTTTCCCTCGGGGGTAACCAGTGTAAAATAATTGCTTGTATATTTATTTAAGTCAGAATCAATAAATTCGTCAGTACCCGTAGCTGTAAGATATCCGTAAACAACAGTGTTTTCGGGAGAAATAACATCAGCAATTTCCCCGTCTTTTCCTAAAAGAAGAGTAACAGTATCCCCATATTCGAATATACCGCTTGAAGATAACTTGTTAAAAGCCTTAACGCTTTCTATTTTATATGATGTGCCTGAAACGGTAACACTTGTTAAAGAGTCACGGTTTGGAGAAGCACTCTCATAAATACCCGTAATTTTTTTAGAATAAGCAAGCACCATATTAAGGTCTTTTGAATAATAAACAATATCATTCAAAGCAATTTCGGACTTTGAAACCTTTGAGCCATTTTTCATAAAAACAGTAGAAGAGTTCAAATCAAAATCGGCTAAAGTCTGTAAAGATAAAACTGTAACAGGACCGTTCATTTCGCCTTCCTGATAGCTTATATAGTCAACATTACCATCCGTTGCGTACTTTACAAAAACAGTATCGCCAAGCGACATAATGTTCTTTAAAGCCGAGTAAGTTGTTTTTTGATTTTCGTTATAAGCGGTAGTAGAATCAGAAAGAGAAATTTCACCCATCTGTCCGTCTTTGTAAGTTACAATAGAGTTTCCTACAACCGAGTAAACAGTAAACTTGTCAAGCGCTGAAATTTCGGGTGATGAGTTGTCCTTTAGCAAAGCATATTGCAAAGAAGAACGCTCATCCGAGAAAACAAGGAAGGTATCACCCTTTGAGGCAGCTGCCACAGCACTTTCGTAATTTACCTTTCCCGATTTATAGTATACAGTAAGATTATCCGAAAAGTCAAGCAAATTTCCGTTTAAAACAAGGTCGGAGCCTACAGTAGAGGTAACAGTATACTCTGTAACTGTTTGATTATTTTTAACAAACGAAACAAGAGTATCGCCGTCTTTTATAATAGCAGTACCGCTTCTGCCTATTTCAGAATAATCAAAATCAGTATTTATATAATAAGTGCCAGCACTTGTTATAACCTTGCCCGTACCAAGAGTATTGTCCTCGCGGTTTGTAGCAATTAAAATTACATCCTCAATTAAATTGCAGTCAAACGATGAAACAAGTTTTGTGCCTGAATTTTTCATATTTGTATTTAAAGTATTGTAAATTAATGTTGCAACCTGCCTTCTTGTTAAAAAGTCACCTATATTTGCATTTACATCCTTTGTAATTTCAAGGTTGTTTGCAAGCCCCATCTGACCGTAAGGCCACGATATACCAAAAGAATCGTCAGTATATCCCAAAACCTTAAGCATAATTGTAACAGCTTCTTCAAGCTTTACAAGGTTATCGGGGCGGAAGGTTGCATCAAGATAGCCCGTGCAAAGCGAGTTTGACATTGCAGTCATAATATAAGGCGAAGCCCAGTGAGTGTATGGAACATCCGAAAAAGGCGAAACCGAAAGACCTGTTGCAACCGAGTTTCTGTATTCGGACGAAGCAACCGCCATTTTTGTAAATTCGGCTCTCGAAACATAGTCGTCAAGTCTTAAATTTCCGTCAGGGTCTCCCTTCATAATATTAAGTTCATATAAAAGAGCAGTTGCACCCGTATCGCTTGCATCGGCACAAATACCAAGAGAAAAGAGCATCAAAATAGACATCAATATACATAATAATTTTTTCATATAAACACCTCATTCATAACGCAAAGCATCAATAGGATTAAGCTTTGCGGCTTTTTTTGCGGGCAAAAATCCAAATATAACTCCAATAGCAACCGAAACGCTGAAGGCAAGCAGTATAGCCGAAGCGGCGGGTACAATGGTAATACCCAATGCATTTCCTGTAACAGAAGAAAGCAAAGCTCCAAGAATAATACCTATAATACCTCCAAGGCTGCTGATAACCCCTGCTTCAATAACAAACTGAGTCTGAATGTTGCGCCTTTTTGCACCAAGGGATTTTCTTATACCTATTTCTCTTGTACGCTCTGTTACCGATACAAGCATAATGTTCATAATACCAACACCGCCAACTAAAAGCGAAATGCCAGCAATGCAAACAAGAGCTGTTTTCATTGTGTCAATAATAGAGTTAAATTGCGATAAAAGCTCTTTCATACTTGTAACGGTATAAAAGTCCTCATCTTCAAATTTATCAAGAAGAAGATTTTCAATAGCTTCAACCGCCTCTTCCACAACCTCATCATTTAAAGCCGAAATACTGTAGCTTGTAACACTGGAGGAACTGTTAAGCTTTAAAGCGGAGGTATAGGGGATATATATTACATCATCGCTCGAACCTTCCGAAGAATCCGAAGCCTCTTTTAAAACCCCTACAATTTCAAAAATTTCGTTGTTTATTTTTATAGTTTGCCCAACGGCATTGTTGTTAAAAATTTCGGAATTAAGGTAAGAACCTACAACACAGGTTTTGTTTCGTGCAGCAATGTCAACATATCTTAAAAATCTGCCGTTTTGTGTTTCAATTTTTCCTATTTCCTGATAATCCTCGCTTACACCCCGCACAGAGCTTGATAACGTGTCCGAAGAATATCTTGCCCTTACAGTTCCCAAAACTTGAACAGAGGGCGAAATCATTGAAATAAGCTCGGGATTTTCTTTTGCCAGGGCATAAAAATCTTCTGGATCAACCGACCTGTTTCCGCCCCTGCCCGTTATGCTTACAGTAATTGTGTTCGTGCCTAAATTTTCAAAAATATCGGTTACCTGACCTGTAACTCCATCCATAACGCTTACAAGGGTAATAACAGCCATAACGCCTATCATTATACCAAGCATTGTTAAAAACGAACGCATTTTATTTTTTAAAATACTGTCAAAAGCCATTAAAAAAGTTTTACCAAACTTCATACAGGGTCACCTCCTGCATCAATTTCAAGACTTCTTTTAATAAGCTTATCATTAAGGGCAGGACCGTCAAAAACAACCTTGCCGTCAGAAAGTCTTATAACCCTCTCTGCCTTTGCTGCAATAGAATTATCGTGGGTAATTAAAACAATTGTGTTTCCTTTTTTGTGAAGACCTTGTAAAAATTCAATAACCTCACGCCCTGTCTGCGAATCAAGTGCACCCGTCGGCTCGTCTGCAAGTATTACCGAAGGATTTGTGGCAAGTGCTCTTGCAATAGAAACTCTTTGTTGCTGACCGCCCGAGAGCTGTGAAGGTAAATTTTTAATTTTATTTAAAAGACCAACCGTATCCAAGGCTTTTTTTGCCCGCTCTGTCTGCACAGAGTCGGGAAGACCTGCATATAAAAGAGGAAGCTTTACATTTTCTATAACCGAAAGCTTTGGAATAAGATTATACTGCTGAAAAATAAACCCAAGCATCTTATTTCTTATTTCGGCAAGCTGGTTGTCAGTAAGAGTACCAACATCAGTACCTCCAAGAAAATACTGCCCTTTTGTAGGAACATCAAGACAGCCTATTATGTTCATACAAGTAGATTTTCCGCTGCCCGACTGTCCTACAATAGCAACAAATTCACCTTTTTCTATGCTAAAGGATATTCCGTTTGCGGCAAAAACCTGGTTGTCGCCCATGTTATATATTTTGTATACGTCTTTGAATTCTATAAGAGGCATATTATCTACCTCCCATATTGCCACGCATACCACCCATGTTTCCGCCTGACATACCGCCGTTCATACCGCCATTCATACTGCCGCTTGGCATACCACCGCCTGACATACCGCCATTCATACCGCCGCTTGGCATGCCACCCATATTACCTCCGCCCATTCTGTCAAAAGCGGGGTTTATTTCCATTCCTGAATTTGTAATGGTTTCAACTCTTACTAAATCACCTTCTAAAAGTCCTTCTTTTATCTCAACGTTTTCAGAGTCAGACCTTCCTAAAGTAACAGAAACCAATCTATAGCCGTCAATATTACCATTATCATCTTTCTTTGCCAAAGCATCCTTTACATAAACCGTATTTCCGCGGTTTACTGCGGTTATCGGAACTAAAAGAACGTCGCTTGCACTCTCTATAATAATTTCTGCATTAACATTCATACCGGGCAAAAGCCTGTCGTCGAATTCATAAATATTTACTGTAACAGGGTAAACAGTTACACCGCCTGATGTAGTACCAACAATACTTACCTTGTCAACAATACCTTCGTATTTGACACCCTCTATCGCATCGGAGGTAATAATAACGTTTTGTCCCTTTTTTACATTTTGTATGTCAAGCTCGTCAATGCTTATATCAAAGGTAAGATATGACATATCATATATAATAGCCATTACCGAGTTAAAGGAAGCGGTGTCAAGATTATCTCCCGCCTTTATATTTTTTGAAATAACAGTTCCCGCAATTGGTGCAGTTATGTTGTAATCTTCAAGTGACTCTGTAGCGTCGCTTAATGACATAGAAGCATTTTTTACCGAATTTTTAACCGAATCCGACGAAAGAACTGCAACAGTATTACCTTTATATACCTTGTCTCCTCGGCTTATATATAAATTTTCCACCTTGCCCTGACTTTTTGCAGTAATCTTGGTATTTGTAATGTACTCAAAATTACCTGCATCGTTGCAGGCCTTGCCGTTGATTATGGCAGTAGCCTTATTCTGGTCTGTCAAAGTACCAGGAGAAGTAACATTTACAGTAACATATTTTACAAGGGCATATCCGTCTTTTACAAGCGAGTTGTTTGAAATTTTGCTTACTTTTCCGTAAAGAGTAGAGCCTGTACCCACAACCGAAAGAGTTGCACTGTCGCCAATATTTATGTAATCAGCATCATTTTCGTTAAAAGGGATTTCTATTTTAAGATTTTCTTCGTCTATTATATCTGCAATAACCGCACCCTTGTTAATTTCGTCACCTTCCGAAACATAAACCTTTGAAATAACTCCTGTGTGGTCTGATTTTACATTAAGATTTATCTGGTCCTCCAAAGCGGTTTCGTAGTTCATTTTTGCACGTTCAACATTGTTTGCAATGTCCGAGCTGTCAATAGTATATAAAAGGTCGCCTTCCATTACCTCGTCGCCCTCTTCAAAATTTGCAGAAAGAACAGTACCGCTGACTAAAGACGTGATTTCGTAAGAGTCTTTGGGGTTTATTGTTGCAGTACCTGTTATACTCGAGGTAATATCGCCCCTTACAACCTCGTGGTCAGAAACCACAATTTCAATTTCCTTTTTGTCTGCTCCTAACATTTTAGTTGCAAAAAAAGCAATAACAATAACTAAAATAACTGCAGTAATTATAATAATTCTTTTTTTGGTAAAGAATTTTTTACCTGCAGTTTTTTCCAAAACTTCATTTTTCTTGACAGAAAGTTTTTCAAAAAGTTTCATGGTATCCTCCGGTTTATATAAAAATAACATTTTAAATTATAAAGCTAAAATGTGTAAATTTTATGAACAATTAAAGAACATATTAAAAATTAAAAATCAGTTCATTTTTCGAACTGATTTTTAATTTTACTTTAATACGTGCTTTTGTAATTCCATTAACTGGCGGTTTCCATACTCTGCAAGCTCTAAAAGCGAAGATAATTCGTCTTTTGAAAAAGCTCTGCCTTCGCCAGTACCTTGAATTTCTATAAATGAGCCTTCTTCGTCCATACAAACATTCATATCAACCTCAGCAGAAGAATCCTCTCTGTAGCAAAGGTCAAGCAGGGGAGTATCCTCGCATATTCCAACCGATACCGCCGAAACAGAATGAATAACAGGATTCTTTTCAAGTCTGCCTTCCTCTATCCACTTTTTAACACCTAAACAAAGAGCTACATAAGCCCCTGTAATCGAGGCAGTTCTTGTTCCGCCGTCAGCCTGCAAAACATCGCAGTCAATCCATATAGTTTTTTCGCCCAAAGCTTCCATATCAACAGCGTGCCGAAGGCATCTGCCAATAAGTCTTTTTATTTCTGTAGAACGTGAGTCAGGCTTTAACCCCTCTCTCTTTTTTCTTGACGGGGTAGAAGAGGGAAGCATAGAATATTCAGCCGTAATCCAGCCTTTTCCTGTGCCCTCTAAAAACCCTGCCGTTGCATCGTCAAGCAAAGCCGTGCAAAGAACGTGTGTATTTCCCCATTTTATAAGTACAGACCCGCCCGAGGTTTTTGTAAAATCGGGGATAATTTCAACACTCCTTAACATATCGGGAAGTCTTTTATCAAATCTTATATCCATTTTATATACCTCAAAATTTAGTAAAAGGGTGGCATAAAGCCACCCTTTAAATTACTTTATAACTCTAACCTTTAAAACGTCGCCTATTGCATTTAAAGCATCTTCGATTCCGTCAATATCCTTTTCAAGGTCGATAATTGTGTAAGCTAAATCGCCCTTGCTCTTATTTGTCATATTGTGAATATTTGTATCACCAATAACCTTTAAGAACTGTGCAAGCATATTTGGAACATTCTTGTGAGCAATTGTAATTCTCGCACCAACGTTATCATCTCTTACCATTTCGCAATGGGGGAAGTTTACAGAGTTCACAATGTTACCGTTTTCAAGATAATCAATAATCTGCTTTGAAGCCATAACAGCACAGTTATCTTCTGATTCTTGAGTTGAAGCGCCAAGGTGAGGAATAGCAATAACATTTTTCATACCCAAAACTTCGTCATTGGGGAAGTCTGTAACATAAACAGAAACCTTGCCTTCTTCCAAGGCCTTGCCTATAGCATCATTTGCAACAAGCTCGCCTCTTGCAAAGTTTAATATTTTAACGCCGTCTTTCATAGCCGAAATAAGCTCTTCACCAATCATACCGCGTGTTGAATCCATAAGAGGAACGTGGATTGAAATAAAGTCAGCATCCGAAACAGCCTTCTTTAAATCGTTTATAATTTCAACGTGACGGTTTAAGCTTAAAGCCGCTTTAACCGAAATGTAGGGGTCGAAACCTACAACGTCCAGACCAAGGTGGTAAGCCGCATTTGCAACCATAACACCAATAGCACCAAGACCTAAAACAACAAGCTTTTTGCCTTCAACCTCGCCACCTGCATAGTTTGACTTACCTTTTTCAACCAGCTTGCCAACTTCGGCACCCTGACCCTTTAAGGTTTTAGCCCACGAAATACCGTCAACAATATTTCTTGAAGCAAGGAAAAGACCAGCCAAAGTAAGCTCTTTAACAGCGTTAGCATTTGCACCGGGAGTATTAAAAACAACAATACCTTTTTCGGAGCATTTGTCAATAGGAATATTGTTTGTACCTGCGCCTGCACGTGCAACAGCCTTTAAGTTTTCAGGGAGCTCCATATCGTGCATAGAAAAGCTTCTTAAAACAATACCGTCAGGATTTTCGCATTCATCGCTTACAGTGTAGTTATCAGCACCAAAGTATTTTAAACCGCAAGCGGCAATTTTATTAAGAGTTTTTATGTTATACATAATTTAAACCTCACTTGTTTTCAGCTTCAAATTTTTTCATAAATTCAACCAATGCTTCTACACCTTCCATGGGCATAGCATTGTAAATACTTGCTCTCATACCGCCAACCGAACGGTGACCCTTTAAGTTAACAAAACCTGCATCCGCTGCTTCCTTGCAGAACTTTTTGTCAAGCTCGGCATCGCCTGTAACAAAGCAAACGTTCATCATTGAACGGTATTTCTTTTCAGCAGTAGCCTTAAAAAGACTTGAAGAATCAAGAAAATCGTAAAGAAGGTTTGCCTTCTTTTCGTTTCTTTCCTTCATAGCTGTAAGACCGCCGTTTTCAAGAGCCCACTTGTAAACAAGACCTGCAATGTAAATAGCATAGCAAGGGGGAGTGTTGTACATAGAGTCATTGTCAGCCATTGTTTTGTAGTCAAGCATTGTGGGGATATCTTCGCGGGCGTTTCCCAAAAGGTCTTCACGGATAATAACAACAGTAAGACCTGCAGGAGCCATATTCTTCTGTGCACCTGCATAAATAACGCCAAACTTTGTAACGTCAACAGGTTCGCTTGTAATGCAGGAAGACATATCAGCAACCAAAACCTTGTCGCCTACATTGGGAACATCGGCAAACTTTGTGCCAAAAATTGTGTTGTTGTAGCAGATGTGAACATAGTCAGCATCTTCTCTTACCATATCGGGAGTAATTTCGGGTATGTAGCTGAAGGTTTTATCTTCACTTGTAGCAATACATTTTGCATCGCCGTATTTTTTAGCTTCTTTAAAAGCCTTGCCCGAGAACTGACCCGAAACAATATAGTCCGCCTTTTTATTTTTCATAAGGTTTAAGGGGATAGCAGCAAATTGTGTTGAAGCACCGCCCTGAAGGAATAAAACCTTGTAATTATCAGGAATGTTCATAAGAAGTCTGAAATCAGCTTCTGTCTGTTTTATTATAGCATCATAAACAGGAGAACGATGACTCATCTCCATAACACTCATGCCCGAACCGTTGTAATCAAGCATTTCTGCCTGAGCCTTTTCAAGCACGGGTACAGGAAGCATTGAGGGACCTGCCGAAAAATTGTAAACTCTGTTCATAGTGAACCATCCTTTCTCAATAAATAATTATTCAATACACTATTATATATTATAAAATAAAATATGTCAACACAAAAAAGTCAAAATAATTCCCGGTTTTTTGCATAAAAAAAGTTTGATCACAATAGGCTTTAAAGAAAGGACAAACCGCCTATGAAACGTTTTTATATATTAAAAAAACAAAGTATAATCAAATTTTTTATAGTGATACTTTTTGTGGCAGGCTTTTTTATAGGAACAACAATAAATATCCCGCCCGTTCTTTGTTTTGAAGAGCTTTCTCTTTCGGGAAATTATTCAGGGCTTTTTTCACTGCCGCTATTAAAAATAATATCAGCATCCGCACCCGTTGCAACAGAAACGGCGCCAAAAGCCAAAGAAAAGTATTTTGAAGCAGAAGAAGGGGAAGAAATAACAGTAACCAAAACTTCAAAAGGCAGTATTATAGACAATGCAAGCGGATATGAAATAAACACAGAGGAGCTTTTAAAAGAAGATATGAAACCCCTCTCAAAAAATATTCTGATTTTGCATACCCATACAGGTGAAGCGTATACCCCAAGCCCTGGGTATGAATATGTAGCAAGCGATGCCTACCGCACGCAGGACAGCAGTCATAATATGCTTGCGATAGGAGAAGTTATGGCAAAAACCCTTACTGAAAAAGGGCTTTTTGTAACCCATAATAAAACCGTGCACGATTATCCTTCCTACAGCGGTTCGTATGACCGCTCGCTTGAAAGTGCACAAAAAGAAATACAAAAAAATCCCCAAATCGGCATAGTGCTTGATATACACCGCGATGCCATAGGGGGAGAGGACGGTTATTTAAAACCCGTGTGCGAAATAAACGGAGAAAAATGTGCACAGGTGCTTTTGGTAGTAGGAACAGATGCCCTGGGACTTGAAAACCCAAACTGGAAACGCAATTTAAGGGTAGCCCTATCCTTGCAGCAAATAATGAACGAAAAATACCCTGACCTTGCAAGACCTATAGGCTTAAGACAGGAAAGATTTAATTCCCATATATCAGACTGTGCCCTTTTAATAGAAATAGGAGCAAACGGAAACACACAAAAAGAGGCAGAGCTTTGCGCCCGCCTCGTATCGGAATGTCTGTCGGAACTTATTTTAGGAAAGCAAAATTAAAGATTAGCAATAAGTCTTACAACCTTACCAAGAATTTTGTATTCGGAATTTGAAATATCGTATGTAACGGGAGGAAGATTTGATTCAATAGAATCGGTAAAAAGAGTAATTTTTGTTCCGTCACGGTATATTTTTCTGAAATCAACGCTTTTGTCAGGGAATGAAATAAGACATATATCACCGTTATCCGCAATACTTCTGCGTGAAATCACTAACGTATCGCCCGTATGTATACGGCTTGCCGATAAAAGATTATTTTTTGCGGGTACGGCTATGTAATCCTCGTGTTCATCAGATGTGTGAACAACAATTTTATCCAAAACATCGCTTTCGCGCAAAATTCCCGATTCAACAGCCTGTGTTGAAAAAACATTTATACAGCAATATCCCTTTGGCAAAAAAGCAGGTTCAATTCCGCCAACCTCGGCGGTAAGATAATTTTGGGGCACATCAAAAAATTTTGCAACCTGTTCTGTAAACTCGCTTGAAGGCTCAAGATACCCGCTTTCAATATTACTTAAAAAGTTACGGCTTACAGAAAGCTTTTGTGCAAGCTCGCCTAAAGAAAGCTCACTGCCTTCTCTTAATTTTCTTAAAGTTAATCCAAAAATACTCAAAATGTCATCCTATTCCTAAACTAATGCTTAAAGCATCGTTTACTTTATCCATTAAAATTTTATCAAGACGTCCTATTTTTTCCCGAAGTCTCTTTTTATCAACCGTTCTTATCTGCTCGGCAAGTATTACCGAATCCTTGCAAAGCCCGTAATCCTTCGCATCTATTTCAATATGAGTAGGCAGCTTCGCCTTATTTATCTGACTCGTAATTGCACAAACAATAACGGTAGGACTGTATTTATTGCCAATATCGTTCTGAACAATAAGCACAGGCCTTATACCGCCTTGCTCCGACCCTACTACAGGACTCAAATCCGCGTAATAGATGTCGCCACGTTTTACAATCACCTAATCACACTCCGCTGAAAACTGTTATTTTTTCTCTAATTTTTTTTCATATTCGGCAAGCTGAACAGAATCTGCAGCTTCCCACTCCTTCGCAATATCAAGGTTGATATTGCCCATCTCTTCATATCCTTTTTTTAAATTTTCGTATGAATTCAAGCGATTCTTAAGCTTTATATAATGCATAGCAGCATTACGCAAAAAATCGCTTCTGCCCTTTCCATCTTGTAATGAATCAATTTGCCCGATTAAATCTTCGGGCATATTTACAGTTATTTTTTTATTTTTCGGCAAAACGCTCACGCCCCTTACTATAATTTGTGTAAATAGCATACTTTTTCGCAGTATAATCTAAATAAAATTATAAACCATGCGCCGTTTTGCGTCAAATGTATTTTCTGGCACCGTTTCCGGTATGTAGAAAAAACTTAAGTTTTAAAGTTATTCTGCACAAAAAAAGGGCAATTCATACACAAAAAGGCAATAATTTTCAGAAAATATCTTTGATGCAGTCAATAATGTCGTCGGGATTTACAGAGTATTCCCCAAACCTTTCGGCACACCTTTGTCCCGCCAAAGAGTGGAGTAAAACCCCTGCCCGTGCAGAAAGGAGTGAATCGCATCTTGCTGCAAGTGCAGCAATAATCCCAAGTAAAATATCACCGCTGCCGCCCTTTGCAAGTGCGGGACAGCCTACGGGATTTATATATGTTTCCCCTTTTCCTGCTATAACTGTATAGGCTCCTTTAAGAACCGTCACAACATTATATTCATTCGAAAACTCTTCTGCTACACAAACTCTGTTTTCTGTAATATATTCAGGGGTAAGACCTGTAAGCCTTGCCATTTCGCCAATGTGCGGAGTGATTATAACATTGGCATTTGTATTTTTTAAAACAGAAATATCGTGGCTTAAAGCATTTAAAGCATCAGCATCTATTATAAGATTTCCCGAATAGTTTTCAAGAATATTTTTTAGGGCTTCAAAGGTTTTTTCAGTATCACCCATTCCGCAGCCTATGGCAACAGAGTCTGCATTTTTTGGTAAAGAAGAACTGCACATTGCCCCTGTAAGCTTTTCCATCATAATGGGTAAAAGCCCTTCCGGAACAACGCATGTTACAAGCCCTGCTCCAGAGCGAAGGGCAGCACTTGATGTCATATATGGTGCACCCAGCATCCCTACAGAACCGCCAACAATACAAACCCTTCCCATATTCCCTTTGTGGGAAGCAATACTTTTACGGGGAAAAGCCTCTTTTAAAATTTCTTTCCCTGTAAGATATCTTTTGTTTTCAGAATCCATATCTGGCACCGAAATATCGGCAACAATTATTTCCCCTGTAAAATCGGCAGATAAAGGGGAATAAAGCCCAAGCTTCGGGAAGGCAAAAGTAACCGTTTTGTCAGCCTTAACGGCTATAGAACAAACCCTGCCCGTGTCTGCGTTTATACCGCTTGGAATATCAACCGAAAGCACAAAAGCATCCATTGAATTTATACATTCTATTGCATCGCGGTACAAACCGTCAACCTCACCGCGAATACCTGTCCCCAAAAGAGCATCAACAATAACATCGGCTTTGTATTTTTCGTTTTTGTCAAAAAAAACAATGGGAACACCAAGATTTTTTAAAACATCAAAATTCATTTTGGCATCGCCCGCAAAAGTTTCTGCCAAAGTCACAACAGTTACAGTTATTTTTTTTAAGAAAAGCTTTCTTGCAATGGCAAAACCGTCACCGCCATTTAAACCTTTTCCGCAAAAAACCAAAACAGATGAAGGGTTTTCTTTAAGTATTTCATCCACACAGGCATTTGCGGCATTTTCCATTAAAACAGCCCCGGGGAGTCCCATTTTTATAGCAGCACCATCAAGCTCTTTTGATTCAGCCGCACTTACAATTCTATATGTTTTCATCCAAAGTCACCTTGCTCGGAATAATTTTTTTGATGTTTTTAAGCATTGTTTCATTGGGCTCAAAAATAAGACATAAAGTTTCGCCATCCTGCTCAAAAATTGCAAAATAGTTTCTTGGATTTTCGCGGTATGAAGAATAATCCAAAACTCTGCTGTAACGGTATTCCTTTATATAACCGCCGCTGTTTGCAGGAGCTAAAACCTCAAAATCCTTGCAGTCAACAGTTAAAAGTCTTTTTCTTTTTCTTCTTCCCAAAATTGTATCAATGTCTATAAAGCTGTCGGTAAGAATATATTCATATTCAACATTCTGATAAATAAAGGCAAAATATGCAAGATATAAAGTTCCTACATAAAGTGCACTTGTTAAAATCATAATGTTACCTATAAGACCTACAATTAAAGGTATGCAAACAAAAAACATTGTAAGAACAGCTAAGATTATAAGAAATATAGTAGCATACTCTTTAAATCCCTTTTCCTTTTTAACAATATACTCTACAAAAACGTCCATAAAAAATCCTCCTTTATTTTTCAAAAAGCTTTGTGTTTCGTAAAAGTACACTTTTTCCCCTGAAAGAAAAAGCATAGCCTGAATATTTTTTATTAAAACTTTCCAAAACATCACTGTTTTTTAAAGTTGTAATTCTGTCTTCATAAAATTCGCATAGCGGTGTCAATTCAGAATTTTCGTTATGCGGGCAAACCTTCTGGCAAATATCACAGCCCCATAAAAGCCCGCTTTTTAACATAATTTCCTCTTCAAACGGGGTAAGCTCTCCCTTTTTTTGCGAAATGTGGGAAGCACATCTTGAAAAATCACAGTCAGAAAAAACATCCCCCGGACAAGCCTCTTTACACTTACCGCAACCAAAACATTTTTTTTGCAAGGGCAAGTCTGCCTCAAGGTCAAGATTTGTTTCAATGTATCCTATAAAAAAATATGAGCCATACCTTTCGTTTATAAGCAGATTATTTTCCCCAATAAAACCAAGCCCTGCATTAAAAGCAGTAAGCCTGTCATTTCCTCCGCCCGTGTCAACAAAAAGCTTTGTTATGCAGCAAGGCTCAAGAGTTTTTATATATTCTTCAATTTTTTTAAGATAATTCTTTACAATTATGTGATAGTCCGGGCTTCTTGCATATAAAGAAATATTTCCCTTTTCACTATCGGCAGTTTTGTAAGGGAAAAGACAAACAACCGCAGACTTAAACTCTGAATTTTCTCTTTTTATCCTTGCAATTCCTGCTTCTGTTATTAAAAGCGAGTGAATAAAACTTAAAATTTTATCTTTCATTTTTTAAAACCTTTAAAATCAGTATTTTGGAGTTGCCGCAACAGCAATGCCGTAAACCTTTTTAGCACCTGCACGCTTTAAAATGCGTGAACATTCCGAAATAGTTGCACCCGTAGTTATAATGTCATCAACAAGCAAAATATTTAAACCCTTTATATCGGAAGGCTTTAACACTTCAAAAAGACCTTTTACAAGCTTTTTTCTGTTTTTGTGCTTTTGACTTGATAAAGGTTTTGAATACCTTGTACACCGCAGGCTTTTCATAAGCGGTCTGCCCGTCATTTCTGATAAATACTCTGCAATAAGCTCCGACTGATTATATCCTCTCTCGCCAAGCCTTACAGGATGCAACGGAATAAAGCTAATAACATCAATGTCATTGTAAATGTCATCAAAAGAATTAAGCTCTAAAAGCATACACGAAGCAAATGTGCGGGCATAGGATTTTGCCCTGTGGAATTTATATTTTACCAACGCCGATTTTATTTTTCCCTTGTATGCAAAAGGAGAAAGTACCTTGTCAAAATACCTCTTTTTACGGCAACGCGGACAAAGCATATCGCCATACACCGCGTCAATGGGAGTTGAACATTTTTTGCACCTGTTTTGAACATTTGCCTTTTCTCTTTCAAAACAACTTTGACAAATCCGCAAATATGGAGTGTCAAGGTCTTTTTCGCAACAAATACATTTAACGGGGAATATAAAGGCTAAAATCTTTCTTAAAAATTCAAGCACCAGCCATCATCTCCAGCCGTTCTTTTAAAGAAGAAAATCTTACCGATTGCTTTTTATTTTTAATCATTGTTTCCAAAATGTCCTCTCTGCCCACAAAAACGGCAAGCCGTTTTGCACGGGTAAGAGCCGTGTATAAAAGGTTGCGGTTTAAAAGCTGGGGAGCACACTGAAAAAGCGGAATTATAACAGCATTAAATTCGCTGCCCTGACTTTTGTGTACAGTTACAGCATAAGCCTGCTCTAAATCTCCTAAATTATCAAAAGGATATTTTACAAGCCTTTCGCCGTCAAAGAGAATATGCATCTCGGCAGTTTTAAAGTTTATAAGCTCTATAACGCCTATGTCCCCGTTAAAAACACCTTCTCCTTCGGCGTCCTGGCTTTCCCATTTTATGTTGTAATTATTTTTGGTCTGCATAACCTTATCGCCTTCACGAAATGTGATACCGCCCGAAACCTTTTCCGATTTTTCCTTTGAAGGCGGATTTAAAACCTTTTGAATTTCACGGTTTAACTCTGTAACCCCAAGCAAGGTCTTTCGTGAAGGTGTTATAATTTGTATATCCGAAAACGGGTCAAACCCGTAAGTCTTTTTAAGTCTTGTTGAGTATATACTCATTATTTCGTTTTTTATTTCTTCGGCAGTATTCTTTTTTATAAAAAAGAAGTCCTTTGTCTTATCGTCTGTTGAAGGCTTTTCGCCCCTGTTTATTTTGTGAGCATTTGTAACTATAAGACTTTCAGCCGCCTGACGGTAAATGTGCGTTAAAAAACAAACAGGCACAACACCGCTTTGCACAATGTCACTCAAAACATTACCAGCACCGACTGAAGGAAGCTGGTCTGCATCGCCTATCATAATAATCTGTGCACCTGGCTTTAGGGCAGATAAAAGCGAGTTCATCAAAACTATATCCACCATACTCATTTCGTCAACTAAAATAACATCCTCTTCAAGCGGATAAAGTGAATTTCGGGTAAAGACTTGCGTGTCATCGTCAGAAAAATTTATTTCAAGCAAGCGGTGAATAGTTTTAGCCTCAATACCGCATACTTCCGAAAGCTTTTTTGCCGCTCTGCCCGTGGGTGCACAAAGAGCAACCCGCAAATTAGCCTTTGAAAGAGTATAAATAATCGCATTTACAATTGTGGTTTTACCTGTACCCGGACCGCCCGTTATAACACAAGCACCATAGCTTGTAGCGGTACGGCAGGCAGTAATCTGTTCGTCAGATAAAGTTATTTTTTCATTTGCACTCGAAAAAATGTGTGCCGATTTTTCTATTTCAAGAGGGTCGTGCTTTTCGCTTGCCAAAACGCAAAGCCTGCGAGCCGCCTCCTGCTCTGCAAGAAAAATATTGGGCAGATACAGGTTTTCCGAAAACTGACGCAGCTTTCCCTCAAAAATAAGCGAAGTAATTGCATTTTCTATTAAAAGAGTATCGGCAGACAAAATTTTAGCCGAGTATTCTGTAAGCAAATCGTGGGGAAGACAGCTGTCACCGTTAGCGGCATACTGTGAAAGAACATATAAAACCCCATTTTTAAGTCTTTCAGAGTCTGTAAGCTCTACACCCATCTTCATTGCAATTTTATCTGCACTCTTAAATCCTATACCGTGAATCTGGCAAAGAGAATATGGGTTTTCCTTAATTTTTGCAACCGAGGAAAGCCCAAACTTGTTATAAACCTTTATAGCAAAATTTGCAGTTATTTCATACTCTGCCAAAAACATAATTATCCCCTGCAAAACCTGCTTGTCCAAAAATGCACTCTGCATTTTGTAAGCCTTGTCAAGACTTATCCCGCGTATTGTAGCAAGCTCTTTAGGATTATCACGAATAATATCCAAAGCTTTTTCGCCAAATTTATTTACTATTTTTACGGCAGTAGCAGGGCCTATACCACGTATTATGCCCGAAGATAGGTATAAAAGAATTTGCCCCTCGGTGGAAGGTAAAACTTTTTCGTAAGAAATAACCTTTATCTGCTCGCCGTACTCGGGGTGCTGTACCTTTTTTCCTTCAACCCTTATATTTTCACCGCAAACAAGACCCGGCATATTTCCAACCAAAGTAATAAGAACACCGTCTGCGTCAATGTCGCAGACGATGTAACCTGTTGATTCATTTGAATATATTATTTCAGAAACAATACCTTCAATAATTTCGTTCACGGTAAATCTCCTATAAAGACTTTATTCCGTAGGCAGTGTTAATAAGATTCTGTTCCCCCTCCGGAATATTTAAAATAAAAATTTCGGCATTATCAAAGTATCTGTCAGCCGCAAGCCTTGCCGCCATAGCGGCATTTTCCGAAACGCCCGGCTTATTTTCTGCATCTATTATTATTTTAACAGGAAGCTTTGTAGCTATTTTTACCTGACGTATCAGCAAAAAAATAAGACAGATAAGTACAAGTGATAAAATTGCCGACACAATATAAGCTTGCATAATGTATACCCCCTTGTTGACACTATATGTCAAAGAGGAAAGAAGTGTTACTTCTGCAAAGCTTCAAGAATTTTGTCGGTCATATCGGTCTTTTCCCACGAAAATTCATTTCTGCCAAAATGTCCGTAAGCGGCAGTTTTGCCGAAAACGGGGTTGCGAAGACCTAAAGTTTCAATAATAGCCATGGGCTTAAAATCAAAAATTTTGCAAACTGCATCTGCAAGTTCTGTGTCACTGTAAGATGAAGTTCCAAACGAGTCAACTCTAACAGAAACAGGCTCTGCAACACCAATAGCGTAAGCTAGCTGAACCTCGCATTTTTTTGCAACGCCCGACGCTACAATGTTTTTAGCAACATAACGTGCCATATAGCTTGCCGAACGGTCAACCTTTGTAGCATCCTTGCCCGAAAAAGCACCGCCGCCGTGACGTGCATAACCGCCGTAAGTGTCTACAATTATTTTTCTGCCTGTAAGACCCGAGTCGCCGCAGGGACCGCCTATAACAAAACGGCCGGTGGGGTTTACAAATATCTTTGTATTTTCGTCAAGAAGATTTGCGGGGATGATTTCCTTTATTACATATTTTATTATATTCTCGCGAATCTGTTCTGTTGATACATCTTCCGAATGCTGTGAAGAAATAACAACAGCCTCACAACGAACAGGTGTATCCCCGTCATATTCAATAGTAACCTGACTTTTGCCGTCGGGACGTAAATAGGGGAGTGTACCATCTTTCCTTACGTCTGTAAGTCTTTTTGCAAGCTTGTGGGCAAGTGATATGGGAAGAGGCATAAGCTCTTCTGTTTCGTCACAGGCAAACCCGAACATAAGACCCTGGTCGCCTGCACCCTCGTTGTCTACACCCATTGAAATATCGCCCGACTGCTCGTGAATACTTGATAAAACAGCACAGGTTTCGCAGTCAAAGCCTGCCTCCGAGCTTGTATATCCTATATCACGTACAGTTTTACGTACGATAGAGGGGATATCAACATAACACGATGTTGTTATTTCGCCCATTACCAAAATAAGACCTGTAGTAGCAGTTGTTTCGCAGGCTACACGTGCAAATTTGTCGTGTTCCAAAATTGCGTCCAGAATATTGTCCGAAATCTGGTCGCATATTTTATCGGGATGTCCTTCTGTTACCGATTCTGATGTAAAAAATTTTCTGTTCATAAAAATCAATCTCTTTCTTTAGAATAAGTTAATAATCCATTGTACTATTCCTGTGCCGCAACTCATAATAATGCCCGCACCCACAACACCTGAAACTATCGCAGGAACAGCATATTTGGGTTTTACTTCTAAAAGCGAAGCAATTATACTTCCTGTCCACGCACCCGTGCCGGGAAGGGGTATTGCAACAAAAAGGAAAAGAGCAAAAGAAGTGTACTTCATTATTTTTTCTCTGTTTTGTTCAGCTTTACGTTCAAACCTTTCAGCAAGAGGAGAAAGGAATTTTGTTTTTTTAAGCCAGCGTATTACAGGCTTTGCAAGCCACAGTATAAAAGGAACAGGAATACAGTTTGCAATTACCGATACAATATATGTCGGTAAAAGCGGCAACCCAAGCCCTGCACCTATGGGAATAGCACCTCGCAATTCCACAATAGGAAGCATAGAGATAAAAGCAACATAAGCTTCCTTTATCAAAAAGCTTTTTATATCCAAAATAAAACCATACCTTTCTTTGGAAAAAATACATATATAATATATGTTACAATATAAGTGCCGATTTGTCAATAGCAGCATAAGAAAAGAAATGTGTAAACAAAAAATTAACAAAAATAAATAACTGTTGCAAAAAAGGTAAATAAATGATATACTAAAAACCGAAAAAAAGGCAAAATTAAATAGAGAAAAAAGCATATAGGCAAAAAAATAAAAAATTTTTTAAAAAAGTTATTGACTTTAGTGAAAAAATGTGATATTATATCACTCGTGTCAGAAACGCTGGTGTAGCTCAACAGGTAGAGCAGCTGATTTGTAATCAGCAGGTCGCGGGTTCGAATCCCATCACCAGCTCCATGATACGGAGGGGTTCCCGAGCGGCCAAAGGGGGCAGACTGTAAATCTGTTGTCACTGACTTCGGTGGTCCGAATCCACCCCCCTCCACCAAAAGCCTATTGCTCAAAGCAGTAGGCTTTTTAATTTTTTGCAAAAATATGCTTATGATTTTCGGAGATAAAAAATGAAAAATAAATGGACAAAAGTGCTTTTTGTGCTGCTTACATTGCTTTCGATAGGCAGCGGTATACTGGTAGCAAGAGTAGTTGTTTCCCCCTTCAGTGTCGGAGAGCACGGAGAAGCTATCGACCCGCCCTCGGCAGACGGACGTATAAATATACTTATGGTTGGTATTGACGAAGTAGGCTATAATACCGACGTTATTATGCTTGTAAATATAAATCCCGTACAGGAAAAGCTGAATGTGCTTTCTATTCCAAGAGATACAAGAGTATATGTAGGAGGCTCGTACAGAAAAATAAATTCCGTGTACGGATATGCCGTTGCAAAAGACTTAAACAGGGAAGAAGTTCTTATAAACACAGTAAAAGCCTTAACAAACGAGCAACCCATACATTATTATGCAGTATTCAATGTAAAGGCATTTAGGGAAATTGTTGATACTTTGGGCGGTGTTGAATATGACGTTCCAAGGAACTTTGATTACGAAGACCCCTACCAGAACCTTTCAATCCATATAGAAAAAGGCTTCCAGGTGCTTGATGGTAAAAAGGCAGAAGGGTTAGTAAGATTCAGGGGCGACTATGCAGGAGGAGACCTGCAGAGAATAGGCGTTCAGCAGGACTTTATAAAAGAATTTTTAAGACAGAAATTAAAACTCGAATATGTCACAAAAATTCCCGATGTGTATAACAGCGTAACCGAAAGCGTACGCAGTAATATGAAAATAGGCGATATTACAGATATAGCAATAGCGGCACAGAAAATAGGCACATCAATGCTTGATATACAAACACTTCCCGGTGAGGCACAGTATATAAACAACATATCCTACTACATCAAAAACGATGCACAAACATCACAGCTTTTAACAGAAAAATTCGGTGCATAAAAAAATACTTGAAAAATTTTCATAAGCGTGATATAATATTTTTTTGAAAGTGAAAAGGAGTGGCAGAATATGAAAAAACTTCTTATTTTAGTTTTGTGTTTTGTGCTTTGCATTTGTTTTGCAGCGTGCACCAATACAAAAACCACAGCGGGGGATAAAACAGACGAAAATGTACCCAAAGAAAAAGACGACACTTTAATAGATACACCTTTGATAGTTTATGATGAAGGAGAGACAGTTATGGTAACAATAACAATGGAAGACGGCAGACAGATGAAGTTCAAGCTTTATCCCGATAAAGCACCCATAACAGTTGCAAATTTTGTAACACTTGCAAAGGAAGGCTTTTACGATAACCTTACCTTCCACAGAATCATAGAAGGATTTATGATTCAGGGCGGTGACCCGCTTGGCACAGGCATGGGCGGTTCTGACAAGAACATAGTAGGAGAATTTGCAGCAAACGGTATAAATAACGATTTAAAACATATAAGAGGCGCAATTTCCATGGCACGCGCAAAGGACTATAACAGTGCAAGCTCACAGTTCTTTATTATGCACGAGGATGCAGATTATCTTGACGGTCAGTATGCCGCATTTGGTATGATGACAGAAGGATATGACGTTTTGGACGAACTTGCAGTTACACCCGTAAACGGCGATACACCTGTTACAAAGCCCGTTATAAAAACAATCACAGTTGAAGAATAATATATTTATATATTAAAATAAAATTTTTTATTGGAGGTTTTTTACTATGGCAGTAAAAGTTGCGATTAACGGTTTTGGACGTATCGGTCGTCTGGCATTCCGTCAGATGTTCGGTGCAGAAGGTTACGAGATAGTAGCTATCAACGATCTTACAGATCCTAAAATGCTTGCTCACCTTCTTAAGTATGACTCTTCACAGGGCAGATACGACGGTCACACAGTTGTAGCTGGTGAAGACAGCATCACAGTAGATGGCAAAGAAATCAAAATCTATGCTATCAAAGACGCTAAAGAATGCCCCTGGGGCGCTCTTAATGTAGACGTTGTACTTGAATGTACAGGTTTCTACTGCTCAAAAGAAAAGTCACAGGCTCACATTGATGCAGGTGCAAAGAAAGTTGTTATTTCAGCTCCCGCAGGCAACGACCTTAAGACAATTGTTTTCAGCGTAAACGAAAACACACTTACAAAAGAAGATCAGATTATTTCTGCAGCTTCATGTACAACAAACTGCTTAGCTCCCATGGCTAAAGCATTGAACGATTACGCTCCCATCCAGTCAGGTATCATGGCTACAATCCATGCTTACACAGGCGACCAGATGATTTTGGATGGTCCTCACCGCAAAGGCGACCTTCGCCGTGCACGTGCAGGCGCTGTAAACATCGTTCCTAACTCAACAGGTGCTGCAAAGGCTATCGGCCTTGTTATTCCTGAACTCAACGGCAAGCTCATCGGTGCTGCACAGAGAGTACCCGTTCCCACAGGTTCAACAACAATACTTACAGCAGTTGTAAAAGGCGCTGACGTTACAAAAGAAGGCATCAACGCTGCTATGAAGGCTGCTGCTTCCGAATCCTTCGGTTACAACGAAGACGAAATCGTTTCATCCGATATCATCGGGATCCGTTTCGGTTCACTCTTCGATGCTACACAGACAATGGTAGCTAAAATTGCTGATGACCTTTACGAAGTACAGGTTGTTTCATGGTATGATAACGAAAATTCATACACAAGCCAGATGGTTAGAACAATCAAATACTTTGCAGAACTTGGCTAATTAAAAATTTAAAAGCGTTGCACTTTGGTGCAACGCTTTTTTACTGCAATAAAAAAAAGGCGGTGTAAACGCCACAACCAGGTAAGGCAGTTTTGGTTTTGAAGCCATATTTTTAATTTATACTACATCAAAAAAGCCCGAAATACGTTAAGTATTACGGGCTTTTTATTCTTTGTCTAAATATAAAAATCTGATATTCAAAACTGCA
>JAZSDN010000096.1:0-48754 GCA_045531205.1 Clostridia bacterium
TCCCTACGATTTTTTAAGGAGTGTAATAAAAAAGCCTCATAAAACCCACAAAACTTTACCACAAAAGCACTGCAAATAAAAGTTATATAAAAAACAGGCGCTAAAAAAGCGCGGCCTTCGGCACGAGGGAAGACTATAAAATAGGCTTGCCGAACGGGAAGAAGGTATTTATAGCGCGCCCGCGCCTGCCGGGGGTGCGGGGTGTCGGCGACACGGCAGATTGTCAAGCAAGTGCAACATAAATTTCTTTAGGCGATTTCCAACCAAGACATTTACGAGGTCTATTGTTGATCAAATCAACCACGACATCTAATTGAGCTTGGGTTAATTGGCGAAAATCATACCCTTTAGGGAAGAAAAATCTTAAAATATCATTTGTGTTTTCGTTCGTACCACGCTGCCAAGGCTTATGTGATTCTGCGAAATATACAGGTGCTTTTAAGTTTTCTTCCAAAATGCGAAATTCGGAAAATTCAGAACCATTATCAAGAGAAATGCTTTTTACAATATGGCTATTAAGCAATTGTTCAATAACAATTCTCGTTTCTTCCGCATTTCTTCTGCTGAGCTTTCCAGCTCTTAAAAATCTGGATTTTCTATCAACAAGGGTTACAATTAAACCTTTTCCAACACCGCCATACACGGTATCGCCTTCCCAATCACCTATTCTTGAACGACTTTTGATTTCATTAGTCCATTCGGGAATTATCTGATCAGGATGAATAACATTACAATTGTGATGAACATAATTTCTGTTTTTGCCCTTCCTTCGCAGATGTGAACGCTTTGTAATTTTAGGTAAATCGCCTCGTTTAATATAACGATAAATTGTTGCTACACCAACAATTTGATCAGGAAAATCCAAACGCATACGCATTGCGATTTGTTCAGGAGACCAGAACAGATTTAGTTTTTCTACAACATAGTTATATTTAAAACTATCAACCTTTAATGCAGTTCTTCGATTTTGCCGCCGGCGGCAAATGGTTTGAATCTGTGCTCTCCATTGATGATAATTATATTTATTATCACTCTTATGCTTTGGAGGATATTTAGCACGATTTCTATTTACCTCTCGGCTAATCGTAGATGGACTTCTTCCCATTAAAGAAGCAATTTGGCGAAAAGATTTTCCCTCGCTTAAAAATTTTTGTAGACAAACTCGTTCATCGTGTGTAAAATGAATGTAGGACGACATGGCAATCTCCTTTGTGTTAATTGTTTTGTGGTAAATTCATTTTACACAAAAATTGCTATGTTGTCTATTTTTATTTAGTGTTGCACTTCAAATGATAACATACCCACCTTCCCCTCAAAGGGGAAGGCTTTTTTGGGAGGGCATGGAAGCCCTCCCCTACAATTTACAACCCATTCGGGTTTGTGCGGTGGCTTTACGTTTATGCGGTGCATCGTAAACGCTGCACCCTACAATTTTGGGGTATAAAAAAGGAACGGCACACAGGCCGTTCCCTACAATATTTATATAATTTTTTGTTTTATCTTAAGGTTGCTCCTAAATCTTTTTCGAGCATTTTTAAAAGTTTTTCCATTATGCGGGTGATATCAGCTTCGTTCAAGGTGCGGTCGGGTGCACGGAAGGTGAGTTTATATGCCATACTCTTTTTGCCTTCTTCTATCTGCTTACCGCGGTATACGTCAAAAAGCTCTATACTTTCGAGGTTTTTACCTGCGTATTTTTTAACTGCAAGGTCGATTTCTCTTGCTTTTACCCCTTCGTCTACCAAAAAGGCAAGGTCACGGGTTACGGCAGGGAAACGTGTTACTGTTTTATACTGCTTTTCGCCCGATACTGCTGAAAGAATTTTTGCAAATTCTATTTCTGCCACTATTGTTTCGGGAAGGTCGTATTTTGCTGATACTTCGGGATGAACTTCACCCATAATTCCGGCTTTTTCGCCATTTATATACACAAAGGCTGTTTTGCCGGGGTGGTATGATGGGGTTACATCTGCTGTGTCAAAGTAATAGTCTTTAACGCCGATGGAATCAAACAGTTCTTCTACTATTCCCTTTACCTCAAAAAAGTCTGCTTCATAAGCACCAAGGGTAAGCATTTTTATTTCGTCTGCCAAGGTTTCGAGTGGTAATTTATCTGCTTTATAAATTTTGCCTATTTCGAAAAGTCTTACAGCGGGGTTATGCTGGCTATAGTTCCAGGACAAAATTTCAAGCATACTGTGGAGAGTGTTATTACGCATTATTGAGTTTTCTTCGCCAAGGGGGTTTGAAATTTTAATGCAACGTTCAAGCTCTTGTGCTCTGCCAAGGCGCTCGAGTGATGCGGGGTGTGTGAAGGTATATGTTAATATTTCGTAACAACCAAGCATTGAAAGGGTTTGTGCTATTTGTGTTTCGTTTTTCTGGTCGGCTGTTTTTCCGCCTATTAAGGTGTCGCCCGAAAGAAGGGTTGATTCTATTTTGTTATAGCCGTAAAGACGTGCAACTTCTTCTGCTATATCGGCAAAGCCTTCAAGGTCTGCACGGAAAGTGGGAGGTGTTACGGTCATATTCTTTTCGTCAACTTCACATTCAAGTGAACGCAAAGCTTTTACCATAAAGGCTGTATCGATATTTGTGCCGAGGAATTTATTGATACGCTCGGGTTCGAAGGGTAATACTACGCGTTCTGCCTTTTTGCCGTAAACATCTACTGTTCCTGCTACTACTTCGCCTGCACCCAAAAGCTCGATAAGTTCACAAGCACGGTTTACTGCTCCCATAGTATTTTCGGGGTCAAGCCCTTTTTCGTAACGTCCTGATGCTTCGGTTCTCATTCCAAGTGCTTTTGCGGTAAGACGTACTGAGGGACCGTTGAACATTGCCGATTCAAATATTATTTCTTTTGTATTATCATTTATTTCGGAGTTCTCGCCACCCATTACGCCCGCTACTGCTACAGGTTTTTCGGCATCGGCTATTACAAGCATATCGGTTTTAAGTTCTCTTTCGATACCATCGAGGGTGGTTATCTTCTCCCCTGCCTTTGCACGGCGTACTATTATTTCTCCGCCCTTTAAAAAGTCTTTGTCAAAAGCGTGCATAGGCTGATTATATTCAAGCATTACATAGTTTGTTATATCTACTATATTATTTATGGGACGTACTCCACAAGCAGAAAGACGGTCGCGCATCCATTTGGGTGAAGGTGCTATTTTAATATTACGTACTGCTCTTGCAGTATAGCGTGGGCAAAGGTCTTTATCTTCTACTGTTACTTTTACGTAATCGTTTACGTCGCCCGTTCCTTCTGCTACGGGGGTTTTTAAATTGAATTCTCTTTCAAAGGTTGCGGCACTTTCTCTTGCTATGCCGATAACTGAAAGACAGTCGGGTCGATTTGAGGTTATTTCAAATTCTACTACTGTATCATTTAATCCTAAGATTTCTTTAACATCGGTGCCGGGGGCGTAATTTTCCTGGAAAATCAGAATTCCATTTTCGCATGCGCCGGGAATATCTGTAATATCAAGTCCGAGTTCTTCGTGTGAGCACATCATTCCGTTTGAAGGTTCTCCACGAAGTTTGCCTGCTTTAATCACTACTCCGCCAGGAAGCGTTGCGGGTGCTTTTGCTATGGGTACTATATCCCCTTCGTTTATATTCTGCGCACCTGTTACGATTTGGCGTACTTCATCGCCTAAATCTACCTGACATACCCAAAGGGTATCGGCATTAGGATGCTTTTCTTTTTTTACTATTTTGCCAACTACTACGTTCTGTATATCTTCTCCCAAAGGTTCCATTCCTTCAACCTTTGAGCCTGATATTGTGAGGGCATCAACATATTCTTTTGGGCTTATATCTTTAATATCGGTATAGTCGTTTAACCAACTGATAGGTAATTTCATTTTATATTTCCTCCTTTAATTAAAACTGTTTTAAGAATCTTACGTCGTTTTCAAAGAACAGTCTTAAATCGTCGATGCCAAAGCGACGCATTACTATTCTCTCAAGTCCTATGCCAAAGGCAAATCCGCTGTACTTTTTACTGTCGATTCCGCAGTTTTCGAGTACTTTGGGGTGTACCATACCTGCACCAAGGATTTCTATCCATCCTTCGTTTTTACAAACGCTGCAGCCTTTACCACCACATACGAAGCAAGACATATCAACTTCGGCACTGGGTTCTGTAAACGGGAAATGGTGAGGACGGAAACGTACCTTTGCATCGTCACCGTAAAGTTTTTTGATAAATTCTTCGAGTGTTCCTTTTAAGTCACCCATTGTTATACCTTCGCCAACAACAAGGCCTTCTATCTGGTGGAACACAGGCGAATGGGTTGAGTCAACTGCGTCGGAGCGGTATACCATTCCCGGTGCGATTACACGAAGGGGTGGTTTTTTCTTTTCCATTGTTCTTACCTGCATAGGCGAGGTCTGGGTACGGAGTAATATATTTTCTGTTATATAGAATGTGTCCTGTGTGTCACGTGCGGGGTGGTTTTTGGGAATGTTCAATGCTTCAAAGTTATAGTAATCGGTTTCTATTTCGGGGCCTTCTACTACTTCAAAGCCCATTTTTTCGAATATTGCGGTTACTTCTTCAAGTACCTGCTTTAAGGGATGACGTTTTGCAAGTCCTGTTCTTTTGCCCGGCATTGTTACGTCTATTTTTTCGTTAGCAAGTTTTTCGGATATTGCTGCAGCTTCTAAGGCTGTTTTCTTTTCTTCTATTGCATTTTCCAAAAATGTTCTTACTTCGTTTGCCATCTGTCCTACTAAAGGTCTTTCTTCAGGTGAGAGACCTCCCATACTACGCAAAATGGCTGTGAGTTCACCCTTTTTGCCTAAATATTTAATTCGTAATTCTTCGATGTCTTTTAAGCCTTGTGCTTTTTCGATATTCTCCTGTGCACTCTGTCTTATTTGTTCGAGCTGCTGTTTCATTATACTTCTCCTTTCAAATAAAAAAGCCCTGAAAGCTTTTGCTTTCAGGGACGAAAATTCTTTCCGCGGTACCACCCTGCTTTCCGCCTGCAAGGCGGACACTTCTTTTAAGGCTTTACGCGCCTTTTTACGGCTTTGCCTACTCCGTTCAACAAAGCAACTCCCGGGTGAACTTCAGTCTTGTGGTACACAGAACACTTTCAGCCTATGATGTTCCTCTCTTTTGAGTCCTGCAAAACCTACTCTCCCGTTCATAGTTTTTTTATATTTTAACACCTTTTATCTTTTTTTGCAACAGGTTTTTTGAAAATTTTTTCCATAACGCAAACAAGAATAAACAAAAGTGCAAAAATTACTATTATATCTCCTGTTTTGGTATACATAGTTTTTTCTTTTATAAGCTCGGCTTTAGCGGTAAGTGTTCCCCTTTCTAAAGAGGATGCCAAAAGCTTGCCTTCGGGCGAAATAAGGCTTGTAAGTCCCCCATTTGCGGTGCGTGCAACATATCGTCCGTTTTCAATGGCTCGCAAAACTGAATGTGCGTAGTGCTGCAGATATCCATTCGAGCCTAAAAACCAGCTCTCGTTTGCAGAAAGTAATATAAGCTCTGCACCATCCGATACGGTTTTACGGGTGTGATTGGGATATACAGAGTCGTAACAGATTATTCCGCCAAGTGTTCCTTTTTGTGTTTTTATAACGCAGGTTCCGTTATATACTGTTGTTCTTACCCCTTTAAGAGATGGAACTATTTTTGTTAAAACCTTTTCAAAGGGAATAAATTCCCCAAAAGGTACGAGCTGACGTTTTGCGTAAAAGCTTTGTTTGCCTGACGGTTCTGTTACAAGCATTGCCGAGTAGAGTTTATTATTCTCTGCATTTTTAAAGCCTCCGCTTACTATTACGGCATCCATTTTATTTGCAAGTGTTTTATAAGCTTCTTTATATTTTGGGTTTGTATCATAGTTTTGCGGGATACTTGTTTCGCTCCACAAAACTATATCGGAATTTTTTGCATTGTTTTCGGTTTGTGTCATTAAATAGTTATAAACTTCATTTGTAGTTTGTTTTTTGGTTATATGGCTCCCACCCTCGCTTATCATAGAAACTGTGATAGGCTGTCCTGTGTACGAAGGCACCGCTATGCACAAAATAATATTGACAACTATTATTACAACGGGTGCTACAAAGTACTTTTTGTTTTTAAAGGATATAGCAAGAAATGCTGATGAAAGTATCATTATAAATGATATAAAAAGTGAACCGAAAAGCGATGCACTCTTTAAAAAGAACGGATATTCATACATTGCACTTGCAAGGCGGAACATTGGAAAGGAAAGTGTTCCTTTTGTCATTAAATATTCTGCCGTTATAAAAAGTGATGCAAGCAAAAAAGGATATAGCTTTTCTTTGGGGTTTATTACATAACTAACAAAAAGCGGTAATGCCCCGAAAATAGCAAGGTATATTCCTATAAAAATCCACGCACTATAAACTGATATAAAGCTTAGGGGATATGAAATTTCAAAGTTTGTAATAGGATGCAGGCGGGTTATCCATGCTACACTTATAATATTATATATGAAGGAAAACAAAAAGGATATAAAAAATGCTTGTTTTTTTGTTTTAACATTGTTCTTTAATGCATAAATTACGGGTGCAAAAGAAAACAGCGGCAAAAAACCAAGCAATGGCACATAAAATGCCATTGCTGTTAATGCCGCTGATAAAAGTGCAAGTAAAACTGCCTTTTTCATTATTTGATAACTATTTTAATATAGGCTTTTTTGCCTCGTTTTGCTACGAGTGAGCCGTCTTTAAACATATCTTTTGTTACCATAAATGCAAAGTCGGTTACTTTTTCGTCGTTTATTGTAAGACCGCCCTGCTGTACAAGTCTTCTTACTTCTGATTTTGAGGGTACAAAGCCCACTTTTGTAACAAGGTCTGCTGCTAAAATGCCGTCGCCTATTTCGTTTTCAGAAATTTCTGCTGTAGGCATATCTGCTGAAATGCCGCCATTTTCGAATATTGCAGCTGCTGCTGCTTTTGCTTTTTCGGCTTCTTCTTCGCTGTGTACCATTTTTGTTACTTCATAAGCAAGACGTGTTTTTGCTGCGTTTAAGTCTTTACCTGAAAGCTTTTCGTATTCTCTTATTTCGTCCATGGGAACAAATGTTACAAGCTTTAAGAGTCTGCAAACGTCATCATCTGCAACGTTTCTCCAATACTGATAGAAATCGTAGGGTGAAACCTTTGCAGGGTCAAGCCACATTGCGCCCTTTGCTGTTTTGCCCATCTTTTTACCGTCGGAGGTTGTAAGAAGAGTAAAGGTCATACCATAAGCCTGTTTGCTTTCGACACGGCGAACAAGCTCTATACCGCCTAAAATGTTGCTCCACTGGTCGTCGCCACCGAGTTCTATTTTACAATCGTACTGCTGATAAAGCTTTAAAAAGTCGAAACTTTGCATAAGCATATAGTTGAATTCTATAAATGAAAGTCCTCTTTCAAGACGGGATTTAAAGCATTCTGCTGTTAACATTTTGTTAACCGAGAAATGTACGCCTATATCACGAAGGAAGTTTACATAGTTTAAGTTTAAAAGCCAGTCGGCATTGTTTACCATTATGGCTTTTCCTTCTGAAAAGTCTATCATTTTTGAAAGCTGTGATTTAAAGCAATCAGCGTTGTGCTGAATGGTTTCGGGTGTCATCATCTGACGCATATCAGTTCTTCCCGAAGGATCGCCTACCATGGCTGTACCGCCACCGATTACGGCAATGGGTCTGTGACCTGCAAGCTGCATGTGACGCATTACAACCATCTGCAGAAAGTGTCCTACGTGGAGGCTGTCTGCGGTTGGGTCGAAACCTATATAAAATGTTACTTTTTCTTTCCCGAGAAGTTCTCTTATTTCTTCTTCGTGTGTGGTTTGGGCTATAAGTCCTCTTTCTTTTAATGTGTCAAATACGTTCATTCTATATCAGTTCCTTTCCCGTCTGTCACATAGACAGTTATTTGTGTTTTAAATTTTTCTTCAAGATATTTTATATTGCTTCTTTTTTGCCCTACTGCCTTTGAAGCTTCAATTTTATTTGTTGTTATTTTATAAGAAGGTTTAGGATTAGCCAATATATATTCCTCAAACCTGTCGCAATAAAGAGCTGAATATACCATTTCGCCTATTGCGGGGTGATATGCTCCTGCTGCAAAGTCTGCCCCCAGAGTTTCCCCTGACTGTAGCCCTATTCTTAAAACCTCTACATTTGATTTTAAAAATATTTTTAATGCTTCTTTTGCTGTTCTGACTGCCTGCTCAACAGTCCATGGAGTATATTTTTTAGTTTTATACATATCGTAAAGCTCGGTATTTTTTAATACGGCTGTGGGATATATTCTTGTACAATCTGCCGAAAGCTTTACTATTTCGTTTGCTGTATAAATGCTTTTTTCGTGTGTATCAAGAGGAAGACCTATCATCATCTGAAGCCCTAATTTAAAGCCTTTTTCTTTTATAAGATGAGATGCTTTATAAATATCCTCTGCACGGTGTCCTCTTTTTGATGCCAAAAGTACATCGTCACACATTGACTGTGCTCCGAGTTCTATTGTATTAACTCCGTACGATGCAAGCTTTGAAAGTATATCTTCATTTATATAATCAGGTCTTGTGGAAAGTCTTATTTTTGAAACCTTTTTACTGTCAACATACTCTTTTGCTACTAAAAGATATTCTTCCTGCTGCTTTATTGGAATACCTGTAAAGCTGCCGCCAAAAAAAGCTATTTCAACTTCTTTTGTACAAGAAAAGCGAAGCTGTTCATCTATTATACTGCGAACTTCTTCTACAGTTACCTCGTGCATTTTGCCTGTTATTGACCGCTGGTTGCAAAAAACACAGTTGTTATTACATCCAAGATGCGGAATAAATACAGGTATGTTAATATGCTTTCCCATCTAATTTCTCCAAAGCATCTTTTGCGGCTGAAAGCTCTGCCGCTTTTTTACTTTTGCCGCTTGCTTTTCCTATAAGTTCATTATTAAAATATGCACTTATTTCAAATATTTTATTATGGTCGGGTCCTTCTTCTGCTGTGACGGTATAAACTACATTGCCGTCCTCCCCCATGCTTTGCAGTTTTTCCTGCAAGAGGGTTTTATAGTCCCAAAAAAGTTTTCCTACAACGGCACTTTTTATAGCGGGAGATAAAATTTTAAGCACCCATTCTTTTGTTTTTTCAAAGCCTGCGTCAAGATACAGGGCTGCTATTAAAGCTTCTGTTGCGTCGGACAAAACAGAGTCACGGTTTCTGCCGCCTGTTTTTTCTTCTCCCCTGCCAAGCTTTAAATATGTACCTATATTTTCTCTGCGTGCAGCTTCTGCCAAACTTTTTTCGCAAACTATGGTTGCTCTTGCACGGGTAAGGTCCCCTTCAAATGAACGAGGGCAGGTTTTAAACAGGTATTCGCTTATAATTATTCCTAAAACTGAATCACCAAAAAATTCAAGTCTTTCGTTACACGGTCTTCCGTCATGCTTTTCGTTTGCATAAGAGCTGTGGGTAAGTGCTTCCTGTAAAAGCTCGGTATTTTTGAAGCGGTAATTCATACATTGTTCAAAAAAATCTATATCTTTCATTATTCTGTGTATTTTTTCAAAAGTTCTGCAATTTCTCCTACTTTACGTATCTTTTCTACTTCACTATCGGGAATTTCTGCATCAAATTCATCTTCAAATGCCATAAGTATTTCTACTATATCAAGAGAATCCGCACCAAGGTCATCGATAAGATGTGAATCGTTTCCTATTTCAGCTACGTCCATGCCGAGCTGTTCTGCTATTATTTCTTTTACTTTATTTTCTATCATTGTTAAATACCTCCTGTATACAATATACTTGTTTATTATACAATAAATTTTATTTTATTGCAACAACTAATTTTGAGAATATACAAAGTCAACATTATAAAGTGCGGGATAATCAGGATACAAAGTTTCAAAATGTTTTTTTGCACGGTTTAAAAATTCTAGACTGTAGCCTGATTTTCTTTCGTAAATATGTGCTGTTACGCCATTATCTATATAAACCGAATCAATTTTTTGAAGGTTTTTTGTATGTGTTCCATCTAAAATTTCGCGTGCAAGGTAAGCTACTATCTGCTGATTTTCTTCACCGAGGTGTACTTGGGGAGGGTCTGCTACAACGATATATTTTGCTACGAGTAAGACATTTGGAAAGCCGTCACGTTTATCAACGTGTGCTGTGCCGAAGAAGTTATTTACTGCGTTATCTTCCTCCGGTAGTTTTGAGTTTCGCAGAATATCGTCATTTAAGGTTTCGGAGCTTGAAAGAATATATACATATTCCCCTTCTTTTGTAAGTGAATTCAATTTATCGCATAGCTCGTTTATGGGCTGTGTATTCATAGTTTTAGGTTCAAAGCGTTTTGAGGTCAAAACATATTCTACGCCCTGTGGCATTTTAAAAGGAATATAGGTATATAAAAACGAAAACGCAAGCAATAGACTTGCCGCTACAGGATAAATGTTTTTAAGTTTTACATTTTGTATTCCTATTACAATGAGAAGTAAAATCTGCGATACAAAAAGATACTGGTGGTGGTACGAAATTGTTTGTACGCTGTTGAAAAGTAAAAATTCTATAGCACATAAAAGGCTTAAGAAAACTACAAAATATTTTGTTTTTTTGTTTATGCATCCGCTTATAATCCCTGTCAATGCAAGTGCAAAAACAAGTATTCCGTAATATTTTATAAAATATTTTATACTCCATACAAAGTCGCCGAATCGGTAGGCTGAATATGTGTCGGAAAAGCTGTTTGTAAAAAGTCTTTTAATATATGGGAAAAAGAAAAGCAATACTGTTACAAGAGTTACAGAACCCGTAACAAAAAGATTTACAAACATATTTTTAAATGATTTTATATCTTTATTTAAAAGAGCTTTTATGCTATATGTTATAAATGCTGCTGCAAAAACTGATATTAAGAAGAATATATACCATCTTCTTGTAAAAATGAACACTGTGCTTAAAAGGCCGAGGGTTATATCTTTCTTTAACGAAAGCTTTGAAATGTCCGAAAAAACAAAGTACAGCCATACTGCTATAAATACAAGACCTATACTGTCGACATATCCTCTTAAAAGGGGATTTACAAAGGGTGGAAACAAAAATGCCAAAAATGTAAGCCTTGGGTTTATTTTGTATATAATATGGCTTAACACAAAAATAAATGGCAGCACAAAAATGTTATAGCATATTATTATATAGGTAGAATATTCCCCCGAAAAAAGATTTATAAAGGGTGCTGTAAAAAGTGTTGGCAGTTTTGTATAATCATCATAAAGCATAGATGAATACAGGTTTTTAAAAAAGAGAGGCAAATCATTATACATCTCTTTTGAAGCCGAAAGACTTTCTCTGTAATAGCCCGCATAGTCCCAAAAGGGTATGAAGTTTTGCAGTTTTGTGTAAAGAATAAGCAGAATATTGCTTATAACTGCACCAAAAATAAAGATATATATTCTTTTTTTATCAAGCTGTGCGTCAGAAAGAATATATTTAAAAGCACTACCTAGTAAAATGGCACAAAAAAGCATAAGTGCCAGAGGCAAATCAAGAATTGATATTGCCATAAGGCACACAGCTTTAATTATTAAGTTGTATTTTTTTAATACTTCCATTATTTATTTTCCTGTAAAAAGTGTTCCTTTAAGGTTACCGTCAAAAATATCGTATATAATTTCGGGTTCCTCGCCTTGTGTAACTATTGTATTTATGTTTTTTGCTGTTGCAATATCAGCCGCTTTAACCTTTGTATACATTCCGCCTGTGCCGAGTTTTCCGCTTTTGCCTCTTGCCATATCATAAACATTTTCGTCTATAGTTTCTACTATATGTAAAAGCTCGGCATCCGTATTTTCACGGGGGTCTTTGTTATAAAGTCCGTCGGTATCGGTTAATATTATAAGTAAATCGGCACTAACTAAAGTTGCAACTATTGCAGAGAGTGTATCGTTATCGCCAAACTCGATTTCTTCAACCGAAACAGAGTCATTTTCGTTTACTATGGGTATTATTCCCATAGAAAGAAGGGACTCGAAGGTGTTTTTTGCATTCTCTTCCCTTTTTGCGTGGTCTATAATATCTTTTGTTAAAAGTATTTGTGCCGCTTTATGGTCGTACTCTGCAAAAAGACGGCTATAAATGTTCATAAGCTCGCACTGTCCGAGTGCTGCAACCGCCTGCTTTGTTTTGGTATCCCTTGGGCGTTCGCTGAGTCCCAAAATGCCCATACCTACACCTATTGCTCCCGAGGTTACCAAAATTACTTCTTTATCCTCGTTTTGAAGTTCGCTTAAAACACGCACAAGCTTTTCTATTCTGCGAAGGTTAAGCTTGCCATTTTCGTGAGCAAGGGTTGAAGTCCCTATTTTTACAACTACTCTTTTTACATCTTTTATTTTGCCTTGTATATCAATCATTTTATAATGCCTTTCTTACAATTGTATCGTTTGGAACACTTTTTTCAAGTGGCATACGTATTGTCATCTGCGGATGAGGGGTTGCATCTATCTGTTCTCCTTCGCCGTTTTCCATATAGTCTACCGTTATTTCAAAGTTTTCGCCTTGTGGGGGCATAAACTCCAAAACATCGCCACGACAGAATCTGTTTCTCTGCTCTAATGTAACGGTTTTAGTTTTTTCGTCATATCCACGCACTACAGCCATAATATTATATTTTTTAATATAAGTGCTTTCGGCTGTTATCTGTCCCGGCTCATCAAAGTAAAAACCTTTTGAATACTCCCTGTGGCTTACCTTTTCGAGCTCGCAAAGAAGGTTTTTATCAAAGCTTTTTCCTTCATAGTACAAATCTATTGCTTTACGATATGCTTTTACTACGGTTGCAACGTAATTTTCGTTTTTTACTCTGCCTTCTATTTTAAAGGATTTTATTCCTGCCTTTATAAGTTCGGGGATATGCTCTATCATACACATATCACGGGAGTTGAAGATGTATGAACCTTTTTCGTCTTCTTCTACAGGGATATATTCTCCAGGTCTTTTTTCTTCCATAAGATAGTACTTCCATCTACATGGCTGTGCACATTCTCCCCTGTTTGCATCACGGCTTGCAAGGTAGTTACTCATAACGCATCTGCCTGAATATGACATACACATAGAGCCGTGAACAAAACATTCTATTTCACAATCTTCTGGCAGTTCTTCTCTTATTTTTTTAATTTCTTCGAAAGAGAGTTCGCGTGCTAAAACAACTCTTGAAGCACCCATATTATGCCATACCTTTGCTGCCTGATAATTTATTGTGTTTGCCTGTGTGCTTACGTGTATTGGTAAATTAGGTGCCGCTTCCTTTATTATTGAAAAGGCACCGAGGTCTGACACTATAACTCCGTCAGCTTCCACGCTATAGAGCCATTTTGCATATTCTGCAATTTTTTCAATATCGTTATTTCTTGGAAAAATGTTTGCTGTAATATAAACTTTTTTGCCATTGTTATGTGCAAACTTAATTCCTTCTTCTATATCGCTTCTGCTAAAGTTTTTTGCCGCACTGCGAAGAGAAAATTCTTCGCCGCCTATGTATACTGCATCAGCTCCGTACAAAATTGCTATTTTAAGTTTTGACAAGTCCCCTGCGGGGGCTAAAAGTTCTATACTCATTTTACTTCCTTCTTATATGATATTGCTACTCCGTCGCCTATTGGGATAATTGATGTTGTAAAATCTTCTCTTTGCATTAAGTGTTCAAGATATTTGCGAAGTCTTTTATATATGGTTATTTTTCGTCTTATCAAAAGCTCTCTTGATGCGGGCATTCCTTTATACAAAACGTCATCCGAAATAAGAACTCCGCCCGTCTTTAAAAGTCTTGAAACCTCGGGCAAAAATGCAAGGTACTGTGCTTTTGCACCATCCATAAAAACAAGGTCAAATTCTTCTTTAAGGGTTGGAAGTATTTCTGCCGCATCCCCTTCTATAATACGAATTCTGTCTTGCAGATTTTCGTTTTCTATGTTATTTTTTGCAATGTGTGCCGATTTTTCGTATCTTTCTATGGTTGTGATATGTGCGTTTTTTGCCCATTTTGCCATAAGCATTGCAGAATATCCTACTGCTGTACCTATTTCGAGTATTTTTTTAGGTTTTGTAATATCAAGCATAAGTCTTAAAAGCTGTGCCGTTTCGGGAGGGACTATTGGAACATAGCTTTCTTCAAGTACTGCAGTTTGTTCAATACTGCTTAAAATCCCTTCCCTTTTTGGCATAAGGCTTTGCAGATATTCATCTATATAGGGGTAGGTTATATTTTCACCCATTTCGTTGTGCCTCCAGATGCTCTTGGTAGTTTTTTGAGAATATATGTTTGCCGCTTCCGTCGGCATAAAAATAAAGGTAATCTGTTGAGTCGGGATAAAGGGCGGCTTTTATGCACGCTTCACCCGGAGATGCTATTGGTGTTGGCGGTAAGCCGTAATTCTGATAGGTATTATAAGGCGAATCTATTTTTGTATCGGAAACAGAAAGCACTGCCTTTCTCTCTTTTAAAATATATTGCACCGTGGCACAGGACTGCAAAGGCATATTTATTTTAAGTCTGTTATAAAAAACAGATGAAACCTTTGCTCTGTCTTCTGCTGCCTGTGCTTCTCTTTCAACTATTGATGCCATTATTATAACATCATTTAAGCTATACCCAAGCTCTGCTGCTCTTTCTTTATATTCTGAAAGAGGTAATTCTGCAAATCTTGAAAGCATTGTATCTATTACGTTTTCGGCTGTCATATTAAGTGTGAAATCATAAGTTGCAGGGAAAAGATATCCTTCAAGACGGGTTTCTCCTTTTTGGGAACTGTCAAGAAAATCATAGTGGAAGGTGCCGTTTTTTGCGGCATCATAAAAGTCTTTTTGCGAGCATATACCATTTTCTTCAAGCTTTTTTGCAATTTCACGCAATTCATATCCTTCGGGAATTGTCACCTTCACAATTTCTCCCATAGGTACGCTTTTTTGAAGCTCTAGAACTAAATCTTTATATGCCATATTTTCGTACATTGTATGGCTGCCTGCTGTCATAAGTGAAACGTATTCTCTTGAATACAGGCGAAAAAGAAGCGGGCTTTCTATAATATTTTCCTGTTTTAATATTTTGGAGATTGTTTTTGCACTGCTGCCCATAGGGATAAAAACTGTTTTTTCTTCCCCGTTTTTACCTGAAATTTCGGTGAATACAGAAAGTATGCAAAAGAGAATCAGGCATACAAGAGCAAGTGTTATAAGTGAACGCTTTTTCATTTGCTATTTATCCTTTATTTGTGTAAAATGGATTTTAAAATTTCTTCTGCTGTTTCTTTTTTCTCTAAAGCTGTGATTATTGCTGCGGCAAACTCTGCTGCTGTACCTGCACCGCGTGAGGTTATAATATTACCGTCAGAGCACACTCTTTCTTCCGAAAGAATTGCACCTTCAAGATACTTTTCAAAGCCAGGGTATGAGGTTGCTTTTTTGCCTTTTAAAAGCCCGTGCATACCTAAAATCATAGGTGCTGCACATATTGCACAAATAAGCTTTTGGTTTTTATTTGCAATATCCAGAATTTCGTGTATATTACTGCACTCGTTTAAGTTTGTTGTGCCGGGCATTCCGCCGGGTAATATAACTGCATCAAAATCTTCTGTAATATCAGAAAGTAACATATCTGCTTTTACTGTAATATTATGCGAGCCTGTTACTTCTCCCCCTTCTATACTTACTGTTTTTACGGGGATTTCTGCCCTTCTTAACAGGTCAACTGCGGTCAGGGCTTCTATTTCTTCAAATCCTTGTGCTAAAAATACATATACCATTATTTTTTCTCCTATATCCATTCAGGCATACTTAAAAAGCTTGTACCTTCAATCAGTTTTTTATTTTCTTCTTTAAAAGGTTTTACCATTGCCTGCGGGAATTCTTTTTCTGTAATTTCTTTATTTTTTAAAAGTGTGTGCAAATCATCTTTTTTTGCGTTTATAATTTTAAATCTGTCTGCCTTTTGCGTGGCTATGAAACCAAGAATATTTTTAAGCCCGTTTTGGGTAGTATACGCCATTTCAAGGACATTCATTGTTTTGTCTTTTACAGAATAAATTATATATGAATCTTCGGTTTCATAAAAAAATCCGTCTGCATTTTTTATGCCTTGATAAACTGAATTAAAAAGGCTTTCGTCTCTTTTTATATACGTATCAAAGGTTTTTGCAAAGGTGTTATACACTTCTTTCGGGAATTTTTTACATTCCTTGAAAACTGCATTATTTTTAAATTCTGAAAGGCTTGAAATTTCGCCTTCATAACAAAAATTAGGTTTGCATATTTCGTATCCGTATTTTTTATAAAAATCAAAATTAAAGGGTATTAAAAAAGAGTAAGAATAGCCTCTTTTTTTCATTACTTCGTCTGCTTTTTTCATAAGTGATGCTGAAAATCCGCGATAGCGGAACTGGGGCAAAGTAGATACTCCTGCAATATATCCGCATAAAAGCTGTTGGCTACCCTGTTGCAAGGTATACGGAATTATTTGCAGGCTTGAAGCAAGCTTACCGTCGCAATAAAGCGCAAGGGTGTTTTCGGTTTTATAAACCTCTGAAAAGTACCAGTCCATATACTTTTTTGTATCGCCAAAGCAGATATGCCAGAGGTTATATATTTCTTCCTTTTCCTGCTCTTTTACAAAATCTATTTTCATACAAGGCTCCTACTTTTTTGTTGCAGAATACTTCATCAGCAAAATATCAGGATAATACGAAAGCTTTGCTTTTCGTAATCCTTCTATCCCCATATCTTCTTCTCTGTTTATATATTTTGCATTCGAAAACTCGTTTTTAACAAAAAGATTGTTTATTGCAGGATATGCACCTATAATATCAGCATTTGCTTTTTCTACGTGTATAATTGCTGTTTCGCTATTTTGCCATTCGCCAACACTTAAGGCAATAATCTCGCCTTCTATACGTATTATTGCACCGATTAAAGAAAGCTCTGCAAAATTATCGAACAAAAGTGTCATTGCGGTATGTTCTTTTTCGTCCTTTACTCTTTCGAGAGTGAAGTTTTTTGCTTCCTGAATATTTTCGGGAGTTATATTTTCATAAGAAAAATTGTTTTGCAAAAAGCGGTTTAAAAAGTTACGTTTTGAATGAAGCTTTTTTCCTGACAAGGTTATAAGCTTTTCAGCAGAATAGATATAGTCTGCTGCGTTACGGATTTCTTTTATTTCAAAGGCTTCGCCGTCAAGCTTTTTTAAAAATTCCAGGTCATCGCTGTCAAGCACGCAGAGTTTGAATTTCTGATTCTGGTTTTTTACGTATTCCTTTAGTGCAAAATAGCCTTTTTCTGTGTAAGGCATACGATAGCAATACTCGCCCCTGCAGTAAGAACGTACAAAAATTTCGTTCTCCCATTCTGCATACTCAAAATTTGCACTTTCCCATATAAAATAGCTTGTAAAGTTTCTTTCAGTACCCATTTTAAATGGCTTTTGCATAAAATATTCAGTTATTTTTTCTCTGTCTTCAAGATTAAATTTTTTAAATTCCATTTTTTATTATACCAACAATCTCACGGCTTATATCTTCTATGGCACGCAAAGAGCCTTCAACACAGTGTACTGTGTGCCATCCAAATTTTTCGGCTACATAAAAAGCGTTTTCGTACGATTCTTCAAGATATCTTGCGTTGCTTTCGTGTATATCCTTTTGTGCTTCGTTTGTTATTTTATTTGCCCTGTCTGCCATAAGCATACGCGCAGTTTCGGGTGGCATATCCAAAAAGATTACCAAATCAGGTATTGGTAAGCCGAGTTTTACATATTCAAAATCGTAAACCCAATTCAAAAACCTGTCTTTTTCATCTTTATCCTTGATTTTTGCCGCCTGATGAATCATATTTGATGTAACATATCTGTCTGCTACAACTATTCCGCCCGAGTGCAAAAAATTGCCCCAATCCTTTTTGTATGAAGCATATCTGTCAACAGCATAAAATGCTGATGCGGCATAGGCTGAAACATCGTCAGGGTTTTTACCGAACTCGCCCGCAAGATACATTTTAACAAGTGCGGAAGAATCACTTTGATAATCGGGAAATGTTATTTTTCTTACATTTTTTCCTTCCGCTGAAAGAATATTATACACATTCTCTGTATGTGTGGCTTTTCCGCTTGAGTCAACCCCTTCAATTACCGTAAGCATCTTTTTTCTCCTTCATTTTTCCGCATGACATTTTGCCTTCGGGGCAAATTCCTCTTACACAGGGAGGGCCTGATTTTTTAAAGAGAACGGGTGCTACTTTTTTTGCTTCCTGATACATTGCTTCTGCAAGTTCTCTTATCTCCCACTGTGCTCGCTCGCACATGCGAAGGCTGAAAAAGTTTTTAAGACTTCTTGCGTTGAAGGTTGCTATCATATTTGTTTCGCAAGCGTTTGGCAATACATAACGTGCATCTTCTATTGCTTTTTTCTGTGCAAGCTTGTCCGCTGTTTTTTCGTCGTTTCCTTCGGCAAGAAAAGCTTTATAATGCTTTTCTTTTAAAATGGCGGTAAGTTCGTCATAGGTTTTCTGGTCATCTTCCATTGCCTTTATAAAAAGAGCTTTTGCTTTTTCGTTATTTTCGATTTCGTGCGGAATTACATACTGAAACTGTCCTTCAGTAACATATCTCTGGCTTTTTACGCTGTAGCTTGCAATGCGGTGGCGTGTAATCTGTGCCAAAAGTGAACGGCTTACACCCTCTATCCCAAAGGTAAAGGTAACGTGTTCGATAGGGCTTTCATGTCCCATTGAAACAAGCATTTCTAAAAATCTTTCAACATTTTCGTCGGTAAGCTTGTCCATCAAGCTGTCTATTCCTGCTTCCGAATAACAAAGCTTTGCGGCAGCTGCTACTGCCTTTTCAGGTTCAGGTGTGTGGCGAAGTAATGTAACTTTCATTTTTTATCCCTCTTTCTTCCTTTGAATAATACTTTTAACATAAAAAGCGGTAATACACTCATTCTTATAATTCTTGACGGTTGTGAACAAAGGCGGTAAAACCACTCAAGTCCGTGACGGCAGAAAAACTCGGGTGCTCTTTTTACGTTGCCTGCAAAAACATCAACAGAGCCTCCCGCTCCTACTAAAATTTTTGCTCCCGTTTTGTCTTTATATTTATCTATCCATATTTCCTGATTCGGGAAGCCTATACAAACTAAAACAATATCTGCTCCCGATTCTTTTATTTCTTCTGCTACTTTTTCGTGGTCTTTTCGGTAGCCGTGTGCTGTTCCTGCTATTTTTATATTTCTTTTTTCAAGATTTTCGGCAGCTTTTTTTGCAACGCCCTCTTTCCCGCCGAAAATAAACACCGAATAATTCTTTTCTGCTGCTATATCAAAAAAGCTGTTCATAAGGTCAAAGCCCGCAACACGCTCGGTTACAGGCTTTTTTAACATTTTTGAGGCATACACAACCCCTATTCCGTCGGGCACAACAAGGTCTGCACGTGACAGAACGGCTGAATATTCGCTGTCTTTATATGCTCTCATTATTATTTCAGGATTAGGAGTATATACAGCGTGCGGTTTATCTTCATTCATAAAATCGCACAGAATTTTAACAGAGTCTTTCATTCCGCCTCTGTCTACATTTATTCCAAGTATGTTTACAGTATCCCTCATAAAAAAATCACCTTTTTATATATTTAATATATTGTAACATACTTTTTTATTTTAGTCAATTATTTCCTAAACTATTGCTCGTTTTCTTATAATCACGGGGTAGCTTTCCTGCCCGACGAGTCTTCCGCCGTCGCGGATAATGCACTCTTTGTCCAAAATTACATTATCAAGGTCGCATCCGTAGCCTATATTGGCTCCCTCCATTATGATTGAATTTTTAATGAGTGTATTACTGCCTATATTTACACCACGGAATATTATGCTGTTTTCAGCCTCGCCTGAAATTGTGCATCCGTCGGCAATAAAGCAGTTTGTAAAATGGGCATTTTCGCCGTATTTTGTAGGTACTGAATTCTTTATTTTTGTGTAAATAAGGTTTTCTCCAGAAAAGAGTTCTTCTCTTATTTTTTGATTTAAAATATCCATATTACACGAAAAGTATGATGCTACAGAATCTACAAGACCCACATAGCCATTAAACTCCCACGCATAAATTTTAAGTTTATCTATATTTTTTATAAAAGCATCCTTTACAAGGCTGTGTTCCCCTTTTGAAACACATTCCTCTATAAGCGACATAAGGAGCTCTTTTTCCATAACATACATATCCATTGAAGCATTGTTGCTTTTTGCTTTTTTGGGAAAAACTTCAATTCCCAAAACTCTGTTTTCGGAAAGTTCGAAAACTGTATGTCTTTCCATATTTTCTGCTGTTTCATCTTCTTCTTTGCAGTATATTGCGGTAATATCTGCACCGCTTTCTATATGCTGTTTTATAGCATCGTTAAAGGTTATATTACATATTCTGTGGCTTCCTGACAGGACAACATATTTTTGTCTGCTTCTTCTGAAATATGTCATTATCCCATAAAGCATATCTACGTCCCCGGAGCCGAAGGGATTTATATTCCCCGACAAAAACGGAGGGAGTACAAAAAGACCGTAATTTCCGCGGTGCAAATCCCATGCTCTGCCTGAACCCAAGTGGTCCATAAGCGAAGAATAATTGCTTTTTGTTGCAACTCCTACATTTATTATTCCTGAATTTGTCATAGCTGACATTATAAAATCAATAAGTCTGTATCTTCCCGCTACGGGCAATGCCGAAATATCTCTGTGTTCGGTGAGCTCGTAAAGACCTCTTTCTCCTGTCATAATTACGCCCATTGCATCGTTCATTACTCCGCCTCCTTAAGCTTATTTTTGCAAGGTTTTGGTGTCAGTATATCTCTTTGCGTGTTTTCTCCCTCTTCGATATGCACATTGTCGGCTATTCTTATTCCGCCTCCGACTAAAGTTACGTTGCCCCGTCCTCCTATGATACAATTTCTTCCTATGACAGTATTATTGCCTATAATTGTATTTTCTATTTTACTGTCTGCACATATTTTTACATCTGACATTATTACGCTGTTTTTTATTACTGCACCTTTTTCTATTAAAACGCCTTCGGAAATTACGCTCATATCAATATCACCGTATATTTCACAGCCTTCGGTTACTATACTTTTTGTGACAAGTGCATTTTTACCGACAAAATGGGGTGCTTTTACAGATGTTCTTGTAAATATACGCCAGTCTTTATCGTACAAATCAAATTGTGAGGGGTTTCCTATTAAGTCCATATTTGCCTGCCACAGACTTTCTACAGTTCCTACGTCACGCCAATAGCCTTCAAATGGATAAGCATACATTTGTTCTCCATTCTGTAGCATTGCGGGAATAATATTTTTTCCGAAATCGTTTGAAGAATTTTTATTATTCTCGTCAATAAGAAGATATTTTTTAAGAGTCTGCCAGTTAAAAACATATATTCCCATTGACGCAAAATTACTTTTGGGGTTTTGGGGTTTTTCTTCAAACTCAACTATTTTATTCTGGGAATCGGTATTCATTATCCCAAAGCGCGATGCTTCGCTTAAAGGTACGCGTATTACGGCTATGGTTGCCTCTCCGCCTTGCTTTTCGTGATATTTTATCATTTTACCATAATGCATTTTATATATATGGTCGCCCGATAAAACAAGCAGATATTTAGGCGAAAACTGTTCTATAAATCCTATGTTCTGATATATGGCATTTGCCGTTCCTCTGTACCATTCTCCGCTATCACTTTTCATATAGGGTGGCAGAATATATGCTCCTCCCCTGTTTCTGTCAAGGTCCCACGGCTGTCCGTTACCTATATAGGTATTAAGTTCCAAAGGACGGTACTGGGTGAGAATCCCCACCGTATCTATCCCTGAGTGAGTACAGTTTGATAAGGTAAAATCTATTATCCTGTAACGCCCGCCATAGCTTACCGCAGGCTTTGCTATATCTTTTGTAAGTGATGAAAGCCTTGAACCTTGTCCTCCCGCAAGTATCATGGCGATACAGTGTTTACTTTTCATTTTGTTTTCTCCTTTATAATTTATTCAAACATGACATTTTATTTAAAAAATTTTTAAATTATGTTACTTTTTTGTAAAAACTTTTTAATTTTACTTGCAAAATTTCTTCTATACGTTTAAAATATATATAAGTACATATTTTTACTTCTATATGGAATGAGGTGTTTTTTTGGTATCAAAATTTTCACAGGGGATGATTTATCAGTTAAACGATGCATTTGGCAGGCATACCGGTGTTATCGACGATATGGGAATAATTTTTTCTTATACTGACCATTCCTATATCGAAAAAAATCTTGATGAAATTTTGTCCTCTTTAGAAAAAGTTGACAGATATCTTAAATTCGGCGGTTTTACCTTTGCAAAGCCAACCAAAAACTCGGGATGTGATTTAATTGTTTTTGTTGAAGGCGAAGATGCAGAGGCTGCACAGTATGCAAACATTCTGTCTGTTTCTCTTTCGGGAGTAAAGCAGCTTCACGATGAGCATTACGACAAAACAACTTTGGTAAAAAATATTTTACTTGATAATGTTTTGCCCGGTGATGTACTTATGCGTGCAAACGAACTCCATATAGAATATGATTCCCCAAGAACAGTTATGCTTATTCGTTCTGCAGATGCAGTTGAATCATCTATTATTGAAATTGTTCAGAATCTTTTTCCTGAAAAGGAAATTGATTTTACAATAGGTCTTGACGAATGCTCGGTCGTTTTGGTAAAACAGCTTTCCTGTGACGATACAGCTGAAAGTGTTAACGATTTGGCAAAAGACATTGTTGACACTCTTTGCAGTGAAGCTATGATAGATGTAACAATAGGTATAAGTGCAATAGCTCCCACCATAAAAGATATTTCGGGTGCTTACAGAGAAGCCCAGATAGCCATTGAAATATGCAAGGTTTTTGATACAGAAAAAAATATTATAAATTACGAAAATCTTGGTATTGCAAGACTTATTTATCAGCTTCCCACAACACTTTGCGAACTGTTTTTGCACGAAGTGTTCAAGAAAAAGCCTCTTGAGGTTTTAGACAGAGAAACACTTCACACAATAATAAAGTTTTTTGAAAACAACTTGAATGTTTCTGAAACCTCACGTCAGCTTTATGTTCACAGAAATACTCTTGTATACAGACTTGACAAGGTACAGAAACTTACAGGTCTTGATTTAAGAAATTTTGAGCACGCAATAACATTTAAGGTTGCTATGATGGTTCAAAAATATCTTGATTCAAATCCCAGCAAATTCTAATTTTAAAACATAAGAAAGGTTTGAAAATGATTTATTTTAATGATGTAACTAAAATTTATGATTCAAACAAAGTAGTTGCTCTTAAAAATGCTTCGCTTCATATTTCAAAGGGTGAATTTGTTTTTCTTGTAGGACACAGCGGTGCGGGTAAATCCTCGCTTATACATCTTATGCTTTGCGAAGAGGTTCCTACAGAGGGCGAAGTTTTGGTTAACGGCTTTAATATAGGCAAGCTTTCGAGAAAAGAGATTCCGCTTTTAAGAAGAAGTCTTGGCGTTGTGTTTCAGGATTTCCGTCTGCTTGAGCAACGTACGGTTTATGAAAATGTTGCCTTTGCAATGAGAATTGTAGGTGCTCCGAGAAGTCTTATAAGAAGACGTGTTCCCGAAGTTTTGGAAATGGTAGGTCTTTTACATAAGGCTCATTCATACCCTGCCCAGCTTTCGGGTGGTGAACAGCAGCGTGTTTCTATGGCAAGAGCTTTGGCTAACAATCCTTCTGTTTTAATAGCAGACGAGCCTACAGGTAATCTTGATACAGAAACTGCAAACGAAATTATGAAAATCCTTGACAACATAAATAAAAGAGGCACTACTGTTGTTATGGCAACACATTCAGAAAAAATTGTAAACGAAATGCAAAGACGTGTTATTGCAATTGAAAACGGCTCCATTGTAAGGGATGAAGAAAGGGGGCGCTATGATGTCATTTAGAGAACTTCGTTATTTTATAAGCGAGGCTTGCAAAAGTATATGGTACAACAAAATAATGACTTTAGCCGCTCTTATTACTGTAACAAGCTGTCTTTTGCTTTTTGGTGTATTTTTACTTTTCAGTATTAACGTAAACTATATTGCAGATCAGGTTATATCCCAATGTGAAATTCAGGCTTATATAAACAAGGATATTGATTATGCAGGGCTTGAGGCTATACAGGGACAAATTCAGGCTATTGACGGGGTTGCAACTGTTAGCATTGAAACACAGGAACAGGCATTTGAAAACTGCGTTAAAATGCTTGGCGACCGTGCAGATGGTTTAAATTCAGGATTTTTACGTCCTTCCTGCATTATTACTTTAAGTGACCTTAGCGCTGCGTCCTCTATTGCAGAACAAATAAAGGGTATTCAATTTGTTGAATCGGTTTCAAACAGACAGGATATTTTAAATAATATTCTTAACACAACAAATATAATCAAAGGTGCTACTCTTATTGCAATGCTTCTTTTATCAATAGTTGCGATATTTATTATTTCAAACACCATAAAGCTTGCTGTTCATGCCCGCGAAAAAGAAATTCATATTATGAAATATGTCGGTGCTACAGACTGGTTTATACGCTGGCCCTTTATTATAGAAGGTATAATAATAGGTTTTATCGGAAGTGTTATTTCTATACTTGTTACCTCTGTTGCTTACGGTTCAACCCTGGCGGCTTTATCAGGTTTCAATATTTTTGAATTTAAAGCTATTTCCGAAATATTGCTTATCCTTATTGCATTACTTGTACTTATGGGTTGCGTTATGGGTGCTGTTGGAAGTGTAATTTCAGTACGCCGTCACCTTAAAGTGTAATCCTTTAGGAAAGGAGTTATTTTATGAAAAAACTGCATTCAAATAAAATTCTTTTATCTTCTTTAGTTATAGTTTTGGTAATTGCATTTTTATTTTCATCGTTTTCAACGCTTTTCTCTGCACGTGCTGCTACTGTAAATGAGCTTAAATCAAAGCTCTCGCAGGCACAAAGCGAAAAGGCTGCGGCAGAAAGTAAATTAAATTCAATAAAATCGGACAAAATAGACCTTGAAGCAGAAAAAAAGGCTATTGACCTTCAGCTTGCAGAGCTTGGAACGGAAATTCATACAGTTAACAATCAGATTTCGGAGGTTCAGTCGGAAATTGATGCAAAGCAAAGTGAAATAGACATTGCACAGGCTGAGCTTGACGAATATACTGCTCTTTATGAAACAAGAGTTAGAGTAATGTATGAATGCGGAAACACATCTTATCTTGATGTTATTTTCGGTTCGGAAAGCTTTTCGGACCTTTTATACCGCATCGACCTTGTAAATCAGATTGTGGACTACGACCAGTCAATTATGGATAATATGAAGGCTTCAATAAATGTTATAAAAGAAGCTAAAGCTGTTATTGAAGCAAGAAAAGAAGAGCTGGAAGTAAGCAAAAGCATTCTTGATGTTAAGGCTTCACAGCTTGAATCTGTACAGGCTTCAAAAATAGAGCTTCTTTCAAAGCTTGCAGCGGACGAAGCTACATACAAAAAAATTCTTGATGATGCAGATGCTGCTGAAGCAAGCTTGCGTGCGCAGATTCAGTCAATGACCACTTCTTCGAGTGCTGCTACACCTGCTAAAAATTATTCAAGCGAACAATTTGTATGGCCCACAAATACAACTTATATTACCTCTTCTTACGGAACACGTTTCCATCCTATACAGAAGAGATACAAGACCCATACAGGTGTTGATATAGGTGCAGGACAGGGCGCTCCCATTTATGCTGCCGCTTCGGGTACTGTTTTAAGTGCCGGCTGGAACAGCGGTTACGGCAAATACATTGTTATAAATCATGGTGGCGGAGTTCAAACCTTATATGCACACTCAAGTGCGTTATACGTTCAAGCGGGAGACACTGTAACAAAAGGTCAGACCATTGCAGCTGTAGGCTCTACTGGTAACTCTACAGGACCTCACCTTCATTTTGAGGTTTTAAATTACGGTCAGCATACAGACCCGATGGCATATTTTAACTGATATTTAAATATAATTATTTTGTGCTTAGTCTTAAAAACTAACGCTAATTATATAACGCCGCATGGAACTCCGTGTGGCGTTATTTACAGGGGTGTTTTATTTTGAATAAAAAAAGCATTATAACAACGGCAGTTATAACCTTTGTTCTGACTATTTTTACGGTTTTTACAGTTTTAGGCTGTTTTTTTGGAGATTCTGTAAAAACTCTTCTTATTAAAAATCTTATAGACGAATATTATATTGAAAACTCGGACACCGACTCTTTGTTTTCGGGTATGGTTCGTTCGTTAAATGATCCCTATTCCGTGTACTTTAATGATAAAGATTACAAAGCTTTTATGGAAAGTATAAACTCTGAATACAAGGGTATTGGAATTGAAGTTTCTCTTGATGAAGATAATTTTTTTAGCGTTTCAAAGGTTATGAATAACTCGCCTGCAAAAAAGGCAGGTATTTTGGAAGGCGATAAAATTGTTCAGGTAGACTCTCAAAAGGTTACAGAAGATAATTTTAACGAAATAATTTCTTACTTAAAAGGCGAAACCGAAGAAAGTAAAAAAAGTAATGAAATATCTATTTCGGTTTTAAGAAACAACGAGGAACTTTTATTTAAGGTTAAGCGTGATACTGTACATCTTGACACTGTAACCCAAAGGGATTTTCCTGCTGCAAAATATATAAAGATTGATTCTTTTGCACAGAGCACTTTTAACGAATTATCTGAAATTCTTTCGTCTATAGGCGACAAGGATATTATTCTTGATTTAAGAAATAATCCGGGCGGTCTTCTTTCAAGTGCTGTTGATATTGCCGATTTATTTCTTGGCGAGGCTGATATTGTGTATACCCAGAACAAGGCGGGTGAACGGCAATACTTCAAGAGTGACAAAAAGTGTATTGAGAACAACTTAATTGTTCTTTGCAATAAAAATTCAGCCTCTGCTTCGGAGGTTTTAACCGCGGCGCTTTTAGACAATAAGCGTGCCACTGTTATAGGCGAAAAAACCTTCGGCAAGGGCTGTGTGCAGGAGCTGTTTCCTCTTCCTTTAGGCGGAGCTTTAAAGCTTACAACCTCTTATTACTACACCCCTTCGGGAATTTGCATACACGGCGAAGGAATAACTCCCAGTGAAACTGTTTTACTTCCTGAAAACGCACAAAGCAAAAGTATATTTGATTTAACGCAGGAAGAAGATACACAACTTTCAAGGGCTCTTGAGCTTGCAGAATAATTTTAAGACCGTAAAAATTACGGTCTTTCTTTTTTCATTTGTTCAAGTTTTGAAAGAGCATCCGATATTCCGCCCACCTCGTCTATAAGTCCGCTTTCAACCGCTTCTTCCCCAAGCAAAATACTTCCCATATCGTTTGCAAGCTCTGATGTGTTCATTATATACTTTAAAAAAGTTTCTTTTTGTATCCGAGAGTTTTTTACTACAAAGTCTATTACTCTTTCCTGCATCCGTTCAAGGTAATTAAAGCTTTGGGGAACTGAAAGCACTGTTCCGTTTATACGCACGGGGTGCAATGTCATTGTAGCAGAAGGAACTATAAAAGAATAATCTGCCGAAACTGCAAGCGGTACCCCTATACTGTGGCTCCCGCCAAGCACAAGAGAAACTGTAGGTTTTGTAAGGCTTGATATCATTTCTGCTATGGCAAGCCCTGCTTCAACATCTCCGCCCATGGTATTTAATACTATCAGTATTCCTTTTTTGGTGCTGTCGCGTTCTGCTTCTATAAGTGCAGGGATTACATGCTCGTATTTTGTTGTTTTGCTTTGAGGGGGCAAAATTATATGTCCTTCTATTTCTCCTATTATATTAAGGCAATACATATCATCAATAATTTTTAGTCCTGTGTCTTTAATCTCGTCCAAAGTTTTTCTCCTTTTTTAATTATTTTTTTCAAATCCCCTTGTATTATTCGTTATTATTGTGCATATTTATCAAAAAAGATACACTGTAAAAATTTTTACAGTGTATCTTTTTTATTTTTATACTTTTTATAAAATTCTTTGATTTTTTCAAAGCTTTCTTCGCTTAAATCATGCTCTATTTTACAACTGTCAGCATAAGCGGTTTCTTCATCCACGCCAAGCAACATAAGAATTTTTGCAATAATCTGATGCTTTTCATAAACCATTGTTGCTATTCCCTTGCCTTTGTCTGTTAGCAATATTGTCCCATCATCTTTTACTGCAATATATTCTTCTTCTCGAAGTTTTTTCATTGCAACGGAAATACTTGCTTTTGTGAAGTTCATTTCGTTAGCAACATCAATGCTTCTGACTGTACCTCTTTTTTTAGATAATATTAAAATTGTTTCCAGATAATTTTCGGCAGATTCTTTGATTTTCATAGTTTATTACCTCATATATTGCGAAAAATAAGATAATCATAATGTTTTTTATTATATTATCACAAAAGTATTCTTTTGTCAAAGTAAAAGAAAATTTTATAAAAAAGTATTGACAAAGTGAGTTAGTTGTGTTAAACTTGCTAAAGTGAGTTAGCGGCATCTAACCGATGCTGATATAGAATATATTTAGAAAACAGGTGCAAATTATGAATTTACTTGAAGCTTGTGAAGGACAGGAATACATAATTAAAAACATTGAAACTGATGATGAAGAATTAAATGCATTTTTATTCTCTCTTGGATGCTATTCAGGTGAGGCAATTACTGTAATTGCATTCAGGAAGGGTGGCTGCACCGTTTCAATTAAAGACGGAAGATATAATATAGATAATCAGTTGGCAGAAGCTATAATTATTTAATATAGCTTCTAAGCCATATTTTTTTGATTGGTAGTTAGCCGTGTCTAACTTTAATATATAAATTATAATCCGAAAGGATTTAATAATAAGGAGGAATATATCATGAGAATTGCTTTAACAGGTAATCCTAACTCTGGTAAAACCACAATGTATAATGCTTTGACAGGCAGTAACGAAAGAGTCGGTAACTGGGCAGGTGTTACCGTTGAGAGGAAAGAACACACAATCAAAAAGGCTTACTACAAAGGAGTCGAAGAACTTATCGCCGTGGACTTGCCCGGTGCTTATTCGATGTCACCATTTACATCAGAAGAAAGCATCACAAGCTCCTATGTGAAGAAAGAAAACCCCGATGTTATTATCAATATCGTGGATGCTACAAATCTTAGCCGTTCTCTTTTCTTCACAACTCAGCTTTTAGAGCTTGGCATACCTTGCGTTGTTGCTCTTAACAAAAGCGACATCAACGAAAAAAAAGATACTAAAATTGATGTAGAAAAGCTTTCAGAAAAGCTTTCTTGCCCTGTAATCGAAACTGTTTCAATTTCTTCAAATGGTTTGCAGGCAGTTGTTGAAGCTGCCGTAAGCGCGGCAGGAAACACACAGCAGGCAGTTTATTCACAGGGAAACATTGACCTTACAAGCAAAGATGCAGTTGAGGCCGCTGACCGTAAACGTTTTGAATTCGTGAATAAAATTGTAAAAGCTGTTGAAACCCGTAAGGTTCTTACAAAGGACAAAAATTTCGGCGATAAAATTGATGCTGTTCTTACCAATAAATGGTTTGGTATTCCGATCTTTGCAGCCATCATGTATCTTGTATTCCAGATTTCTCAGGTTTGGGTAGGTACTCCTATTGCAGACTTACTTGTAGGCTTCCTTGAAGGATTCCAAGGGTGGGTTGGCGAACTTCTTGGTGACGCAAATCCTCTGCTTTCAGCAATCCTTGTTGACGGTGTAATCGGCGGTGCCAGCGCCGTTGTTGGTTTCTTACCGCTTGTTATGGTAATGTACTTCCTAATTGCCCTTTTGGAAGATTGCGGTTATATGTCAAGAGTTGCAGTTTTGCTTGATCCTATCTTCAAAAAGGTTGGTCTTTCGGGTAAGTCAGTTATTCCGTTTGTTATCACAATCGGTTGTGCAGTTCCCGGTATTATGGCAAGCCGTACTATAAGAAATGAACGTGAACGCAGAGCAACAGCAATGCTTTCTCCATTTATGCCTTGCGGCGCTAAAATTCCTGTAATCGCACTTTTTGCAGGTGCTTTCTTTGATGATGCAGGCTGGGTTAGCACACTTATGTACCTTTCCGGTATCGTGCTTATATTCTTAGGAGCTTTGCTTGTAAACAAAATCACAGGCTATAAAGCAAGAAAATCATTCTTTATTATTGAACTGCCTGAATACAAAGCTCCGTCTCTTTGGGGTGCATTCAAATCAATGTGCAGCCGTGGTTGGGCTTACATAGTAAAAGCAGCTACCATCATTCTTCTTTGTAACATGGCAGTACAGATTATGCAAGTCTTTACTTGGAACTTTGAGGTTGCCAAAACAGCAGATTCTTCAATACTTGCTTCTATCGCAAGTCCGTTTGCCTATATTCTTATTCCTATTGTTGGAGTTTTCTCCTGGCAGCTTGCAGCGGCAGCAGTTACAGGCTTCATTGCAAAAGAAAATGTTGTTGGTACACTTGCAGTTTGCTTCGTAGGACTTGAAAATCTTATTGATACAGAAGAACTTTCTCTTATGGAAGGCGCAGGCGCAGAGGTTGCATCAGTATTTGCTATTACAAAGGTTGCTGCGCTTGCATATCTAATGTTTAACCTCTATACTCCTCCTTGCTTTGCCGCTATTGGTGCTATGAACGCAGAAATGAAGAGTGCAAAATGGCTTTGGGGTGGAATCGGTCTCCAGCTTGGTGTAGGTTATACAGTTGCATATTTAGTTTACACAATTGGTACACTCATCACTGCTCCTGCTACTCTTAATGCAGGTGCGGCTATAGCGGGTCTTGTAATTGTTTTGGCAATAGTTGCCATAATTACTTATCTTATAAACAAAACAAACAAAAAACTTAAAGTTGAATATACTTTGAGTTCTTCAATAAATCAATGAAAAGAGTGATATTATGACGAATATTATTTTAATTGCCATCCTCCTGCTTGTAGCAGGAGGAGCAAGTTTGTATCTTTATAAAGCTAAAAAACGCGGGGAACATTGTGTAGGTTGTCCGCACGCAAAAATGTGCAAAAAAATATCTTGTAATCACAACTCCTCAGATTAACATTTAAATTATAGTAAAGTTTGTTTTTTTATTATTTTTTCAAATTTCATTGTATTATTTCGCTTTATGTGATAAAATTATACTTGGTGATTTTATGAAAAAATTTTTATGTTTATTTATATGTCTTTTTTTATTTGCAGGTTGCTCGGGCAATGAAAATAATACCGATTTTTCGGATGAAGGTTTTTCTTCGTCGGTTACTCTTTCGATGAGAAACCCTGACACTCTTCATCCTCTTTTTACAAAGCAACAGACCTGTACTAAAATTTATGATTTGATTTACGACAGTCTTGTTTATGTTGATAATGAGCTTCGCCCTGTATCATGTCTTGCTGAAAAATGCACCATTACAGATGACCGAAAAACCATACAGTTTACTTTGAAAGATTCTGTAAAATGGCACGACGGAAAAGCATTTACTGCTTATGATGTAGAGCATACTTTTAATCAGATTATGTATTCGGAAGACAGTATTTATAAAAAACAGCTTCAAGGCGTAAGTCATATTAAAGTTACTGATTCTTCACACATAAACGTATACCTGACAGAGCCTAACGTTAATATTTTAAATCTTATGGATTTTCCGATTATTCCTGCACATATAAACAACCTTGCAGAAAAACCGGTTGGCACGGGAATGTATAAATTTATATCGATAACTGACCAGCGTGAAATGGTTTTGGAAAGAAATGATGAATGGCAGCTTGGCGAAAGACCAAAGCCAAAGCAGATAAAAGTAAGGATGCTTGCATCAGATAAAGACACGGCTTCTATTATAAAGCTTGGTGAAGCTGTTGCCGCAACTACAAGTATAGAAAATATTGGAGATTTTGGCACAGGAGATTATACCTCGGCATTTTCTTACCTTTCATTACAATACGAATTTATAGGCGTAAACTGCAAAAAAGATGTGCTTTCATCATCACTTTTCCGTAGAGCTCTCTCGTGTGCTATTGACAGAGAAAGTATTATTGAAGCTGCGTATTTCGGATATGCTAAAGCCGCAAATTCCCCTGTTCCCCCTTCATCGTGGCTATATGATTCTGAATATGATATTTGCGCATTTGATACTGATGCTGCAAAAAAATATTTGCTTGATGCAGGCTTTATGGACACAGACGGTGACGATTTTGTTGAATATGTAGATGAAGACGATGTTCAGAAGGTAAATCTTTGCATACTTATAAATGATGACAGTTCATTCAGAGCAAAAAGTGCAGAATCTATAGTTGCCTATTTAAAAGAAATAGGTGTAAAGGCATATTTTGTTGCTTTGCCGTTTGAAGAATATTCACAAAGGATAAGCGAAGGTGATTTTGACCTTTTCATTGGCGGGTATGATTTATCGGCAGACCTTGATTTTCGTTTTATGCTTCATACAGACTCTATAGAAGCGGGTACAAATTTTTACGGCTATTCAAGCTCTGATATGGACAAAGCTTTGTCAGACATATCAAATGCTACCTCTGATACAGAAATAAAAGACACTTACAGATATTTTCAGGGACTTTTCTCGCGTGATGTTCCCGTTATAGGGCTTTGCTTTAAAGACAATATACTGATTCACAGTAACAAGCTTATGATAGGTAATGACTCAGCGTCACTTAAAATATACCGAAATATTAACGAATGGAGTATTAAAAATGAATAAAGTTTTTTTACCGGCAAATATTCTTTTGCCCGAAAATGCAGATATGACAAAATGGAGTACTGTTGCCTGCGACCAGTATTCTTCTGAACCTGAATACTGGAACAGAATTGAAAAGAATACCGAAGGCGCGCTTACAACATACGAGCTTATTTTTCCTGAATGTTTTCTTGGTCAGGATGACGACAAACGCATAGAAAAAATCAATTCAAAGATGATAGAATACCTTCCGTTTTTAAAAGAACATCCTGATTCACTTATATTCTTAAAAAGAACTCTGCCTACAGGTCAGGTTCGTCTTGGAATTGTAGGTTGTGTTGACCTTGAGGAATATGATTTTGCAAAGGGTTCGGTATCAAACATAAGAGCAACTGAAGGGACTGTTTTAGAAAGAATCCCTCCCCGTGTTAAAATAAGAGAAAATGCTTCTTTGGAGCTTCCTCACATAATGCTTTTGATTGACGACAGAAAAAATTCTGTAATAGAACCTTTGGAAGGCTCTTTAAAAGACAAGATTTACGATTTTGAGCTTATGGAGCAAAGCGGACACGTTGAAGGCTATTTGCTTTCAAAAGAGCAGCAGGAAGCAGTTTTTGAAGCTCTTGCTTTGCTTGATTCGGAAAACGAAAAGAAATCAAAGTATGGAAATTTAGCACAGAAGGCTATGCTTTTTGCAGTAGGTGACGGAAATCATTCGCTTGCAACAGCGAAAACCTGCTACGAAAACTTAAAAAAAGAGCTTGGAGAGGCGGCTTTGAATCATCCTGCACGTTATGCTCTTTGTGAAGTAGAAAATTTACATAGCGAAGCTTTGGAATTTAAACCCATTCATCGTGTTGTTTTTGACTGCGACCCCGAAGCTCTGATTTCACAGCTTGAAGAATACTGCAAAAATTTAAAGGGTGACTTTCCTTGCCAGAAATTAAAGTATCTGCACGCAGATGGCGAAGGCGAGGTTTTGGTTCCCTCCCCTGTTTCTCCTTTGGAGGTTGGTACTCTGCAGGCATTTTTGGATACTGTTGACAATATAAAGGTTGACTTCATTCACGGTGATGACACTACAAAAAACTTTGGTTTGCAAAAAGGTAATGTAGGATTCATTTTACCTTCTATGCCAAAGGATATGCTTTTTAAATCGGTTATTGCTGACGGTGCTCTGCCAAGAAAGACATTCTCTATGGGCGAAGCGTGTGAAAAACGGTTTTACATTGAAGCAAGAAAAATTAAATAAATTTGCAAAATTTTCAAAAAAACTATTGACAAACGCAAAATATTAAAGTATAATATCTCTTGCGTTTTATGGCGGCATAGCTCAGCTGGCTAGAGCAAACGGTTCATACCCGTTAGGTCGGCGGTTCAAATCCACCTGCCGCTACCAGGCCCGTTGGTCAAGCGGTTAAGACATCGCCCTTTCACGGCGGTAACGGGGGTTCGATTCCCCCACGGGTCACCAAATAAGAATGGTTATTTTAATACAATAACCGTTCTTATTTTTTGCCTTTAAACTCATGAAATAAGTGTCTTTTGCTATTTTAACATTTCTGACATGCTAAAAAACTGTTATGGGATAATTTTAAATCCTTGTAATATTTAATTTTAGTATATGTTAAAATAAATTGTTCAATTTTTGGGTAATTGTTCACTATTTATGTTTCCTGTTGAAAAATACTAAAATATATTATATAATTATGTGTAATAATTATATGGAGGCGAATTATATGAAAAAATTTATATCACTGTTGTTTGTGTTTATAATATTAAGTTGTTCATGTGGAATACATGGCAATGCAGAAGAAAATGCGATATGGCAAGATCCCAATAATGTAGTGCTTGTTTGGGACAATGACGAAGGTAACGAGTATAAAATTTTCAGAAGCGACAAACAAGATGGGGATTACGAATACATAGGAGTTTCTGACAATGGTTCTTACCGTGATGATACGGTAACATATCCAAATACATATTATTATAAAATTGAGAAGAACGATCTGCCAAATCAGCAATCCCAACCTTTTAAAGCAGTTGTTTCACCAGAGGAAATTTCTGCTGTAAGTGTAATTATGTATCACAATTTTGTTTCTGATGAAGATATAAAAAACGGTGTTGAATTCGAAGAATATTCTATATCTCCTGATGCCTTTGAAGAAGATTTGATATGGCTTAAAGATAACGGCTATATTACTATAACCTCTGACGATTTGTTGCGACATTTGGAAGGGGAAAAAACTATTCCGCAAAAGGCAGTTATTATATCAATTGACGACGGCTCGTGGGGTGTGTATAAGAACGCATGGCCTTTACTTAAAAAATATAATATGAAAGCGGATTTCAATATAATCGGCGCGCAGATTGATGCCACTTGGGATGCACTTGATTCAGGCAAAACAAGAGACGGTGAACCGGCCCCTTATTGTACATGGGAAGAGCTTATTGAAATGTCAAAAAGCGGTGAAATCAACCTCTGTTCGCACACATACGGTTTACATGTTTATAATAAAGGTAAACGTATTGGTATGAGCATGATGGAGTACGAAACGGCTGAAGATTTTGCTTCAGTTGTTAAAAAGGATTATACCCTGGCCGTAAAATGCATCGAAGGATGGACAGGGAAAGCCCCTGAAACTGTTGCGTACCCTTATTCAAAGAGGAGCACTGAGGGTGATAAAATTGTGTTGGAAAATACCGGCTATAAAATTCTTATGGCAGGTGAAGGTGCAAGGGGTACAGCAGGAAATTACTTCGTAAAGGGTTGTGATATTGCAAATCAATTTACGCTTATGAGCAGACCATGCAGAATGGATGGTACCCCCATTAGCCATTATCTTGAGAGAATAGTTGCAAAAGACAGTAAAAATGGTGTAAACTCACAAATTGATTTTATTTATGTAGAAAATACTGACGAAATAGCAAAGGATTATCAAATTTTCAATGACGTTAATAAAGATGCTTGGTTTTCAGGCAGCGTTTATTATTCATACTTAAATGGCTTAATGAAAGGTGTTTCGAGCAATGAATTTGCGCCAAACGCCAATATAAGCAGAGCAATGGTGGCGACCCTTCTAAACAGGCTTGCAGGGAATCCAACAGCGCAATTAAACAATGACTTTGTTGATTCAAATGGTTCAGAGTGGTGGTTTAAGTCTGCACAATGGGCGGATAATGTTGGTATACTTCCTACATATGAAGATGATACTTTCAAACCCGATGACACAATTAGCCGTGAAGCGCTTGCTAAGGCAATGTATAATTGTGGAGAGTTTTTAAAACTTGATATGTCAAAAAGAGCTGATGTTGAAAAGTTTATTGATTCATCAAGCATTTCAACCGAAAATAAAGAGGCTGTGAGCTGGGCTGTGGCGTGTGGCATTTTCAAAGGTAACGCTGACGGAAGATTTAACCCTTCCGGCAATGTTACAAGAGCAGAAATGTCTATGGTTCTTCGCAATTGGCTGAAGAAATAAGACTTTTAAAAAGATAATTAAAAAACTGTATTATAAGTTGATGGTCACTTTTTAAAAATGGTGGTCATTTTGGCCATATTTGAAAGATTTTTGATTTGTATTGATAACTGTATTTTGTTCCAAAAAGAAACGACAATTTTCATTTTGAAAGTTGTCGTTTCTTTTTGTATTATCATCTTTTCACTCTTCGTTCTTATCTTAAATTGCCATTTCCAGATAAGAGATAAAAGAGAATAAATAAAAGAGTTTTTTATCTGTCCGTCACACCACAAATACCCCCCCCCGCTTATGCGAGGACTTGTTTAAAACTCTATTTCGAAAAATCTTGCCATATAGGGTGTATTGAAGTTTACTGTTAAGATATTATCTTTTACGACAAAATCTGTGTTAAGAGATTCGGGATAGCCTACCTTTATATTCTTTATGGGTTTATCTAAGGTTACGGAAAGGGAGTCTTTTCCGCCAAGGTTCCATACCGCAAGGTAAAGTTTATTATCTGCAACATATCCGCTTGCAAAGTTTTGTTTTGTAAAATCTGCAAAGCCCATTGGAAGATACGGAAGTCCTTTTTTCTTGCTATCTGTAAGGCTTTCGTAGTATTTTACTCCGTCTTTAACAAGATTCAACTGATTTTGTGGCAAAAGCTCAAGATGACTTGCAAGATGCATTCTTCCCAAAAATGAGTTTATCATATTAAGAGCTATTACCTCATCGGTTATATTTTGTTTTATGGTTTCTTCCTCAAAATCGTCTATTCCCGAAACGGGGTAGCTCCATACTGCTGCTTGCTCGGGAAGTACAGAAGATAAAATATTTGCAGCTATATAGGGATATTTTTTATAGCTTATCTGGTCAGAGGTAGACACAAGAGAGAAGTGTGACAAAGTTTTATAATCCATTCTCATACCGCCTGAAGAGCATGCTTCAAAGACAACATGGGGAAATCTTTCTTCCATAGTGTCAATCCATGAAAGATATGCATTTGCACATTGTTCCAAACCTTCTCCTAGACTGTCGGACATATATTCAGTACCAAGACCTGCATCCTGATTATAGTCAATTTTTATATAATCTGCGCCATAATCTTCTACCATTCTTCTTATGGTTTCGCTCATATATTCAATTACTTTAGAATTTCTGAAATCAAGGAAATATCTGCGGAAAACACCGTGTTTTTTGCCGAATTGCTGCATAAAGCAATCTTCATCATAACAAGAAAGCATTTCATCGCAAAGCTCGCCTATAATTTCTGCCTCTATCCAAAGACCTGCTTTCATACCGAGTGAACGTATATAGTCGGTTGTTTTTCGCACACCATTTGGAAATCTTTTTTTGCTTTCTTTCCACTGTCCTACATAAGGATATATTATTGAGCCGTCTTCCTCGTTATGCCAGCCGCAGTCTATAACATAATACTTAACTCCTGTTTTTGCTACGGTTTGTGCATATTTTTTTACGTTTTCTTCACTGGGGCTGTCCCACGAAAGATGCATATACTCATTAAATATTGAAGGCAGGTTTTCGTCACTTTTACTTTTTGTTACAATATTTCTTCTGTATTTTGTCATTTCTCCCAAAAGCTCGTTTAAAGAATTTCCGAAAGCTATTGCAACATTTATTGTAACATAAGTTTCTTGCGGGTTTAATTTTTTAAGCCAAGAGGTATGTAAATGATTTCCGCCGCCAAGATACAGATAAAGCTCTACCTGCTTATCCCCTATTTCATAGTACCAGGAATTGTTGCTTTCTATCTGGAACATAAGAAAAGTATTATCCTCGGTACTTTCTATGATTCCCTGGGGAAGTTGTTCTTTTGTTGACCAGCTTCCTACATTTGCAAAAGAAATTTTGTTTTGTCTTTCCTCCGAGCCTTTAAAAAGTCCGTGTTCGTAAAAGGTTGCTATACGTGGCTGACATTCTGCATGATGGCTTTGTGTGAAGGTATAAAATTTAAGCTCCTTTGAGCTTTCTATACCGTTTTTGCCGATTCCTGTAAAGGTAAATGCGGATGCATCCTCAAGTGTTATTTCTCTGTCAGCAATATTTTTGTATTCTGTTCTTACTCTTACTGCGTTTGTGTTGTCGTAACAGGTAAACATTGTTTTCGCTTCTAAAATCCCCGATTTTTGAGTGATTTCGAGTACATTTTCGGTTATGATGTGAGAAACATATTCCATTTTACTGCCTTCAGACGAATAAGGCATTTTTACTCCCATGTGGGTTATTTTCATTTCTCCGCCAACCTGTGCTTCAACAAAATTGTAAAGCTCCATTTTGTCTTTTAATCTTCCGCCCAAAACATTGCCGAATTTTGTTAAATATATTTTTTCGCCTGTTATATCAAATTCAAGATTTTTAAAAATAATTTTTTCCATTTTATCACCCCTTATTATTTTATAATAATATATATTTTTTTACAATACCATTGAAAAAGGTAATCAAAATATGGTAAAATGTAATTAAGGAGATGAGAAAATGCCCCGATTTGTACTTTTGGAAAACAAAAATTTAAGCGATTTTAATCCTCTTGATTTTGGCACACAAACCTGCCCTCCAAGGCATAGTTTCGGACCCGCTGTACGCCAGTATTATCTTATACACTATGTTATTGACGGATGCGGTATATTCAAGCACCAAGGCAAAATTTACCACGTTAAAAAAAATCAGGCTTTTCTTATTAAAGCAGGAGAAGTAACATATTACGAAGCAGACCAGAATAATCCCTGGAAATATATGTGGATAGGTTTTGTAGGTAATATGTCGTTACATTTCGATTCTCTTCCTCCTGTTTTTGATGTAGACGGACGTGTGTTTTTTGAAATGCTTGAGGTTACGTCTATGCAATATGCAAAAGAAGAATTTTTAGCGGGCAAGCTTTTTATGCTATACACTCAATTATTTGGAAAAACTGAAAAAAATGATTATGCAAACAGTGTTTTAAACTATATAAATCAAAATTATATGAAGAATATAAAAATATCAGCTATTGCTTCGTCCGTAGGCATTGACAGGCGGTATCTCGCTTCCCTTTTTAAAAAACGTTTCGGCATAAGCATGCAGGAATACCTGCATGAAAAAAGAATGAGCGAAGCAAAGCATCTTCTGACTTTGGGGTATAATGTTTCGGAGGCTTGTTTTTTAAGCGGTCACAATGACCCGTCGAACTTCTCAAAGGCTTTTAAGAAAAGATTTGGTATATCAGCAAAAAATTTTTCAACAAAAAAGACGCTCGTTTGAGCGTCTTTTCATTATTTTTCTTCACGATTGAATTTCTTATTAAAACGTTCAACACGTCCGCCTGTGTCAACAAGCTTCTGCTTACCTGTGAAAAACGGGTGACAGCTTGAGCAAATTTCAACTGTTATATTTTCTTTTGTTGAACCTGTTTCAATAACGTTACCGCATGCACACTTTATAGTGGTCTGCTTATAATCAGGATGGATACCTTCTCTCATTTGATTCACCTCTATTCAAGCCATAATTACATTAACATTGGTTAGTATAACACAAAATATTTACTTTTGCAAGAATTTTTATCAAATTTTTTTATATTTTTGCAGTTTTATTGACTTTAAGCCGTTTTTATGGTAAATTTGTATTGAAATATATTACTTGAGAGATGATTAAAATGACACAGATTATCAAGATAGACCCTAATAACTTTGAACTTGGAGATCTTTTACCGGCGGCTTATGCTTTAAAAAATGGCGGAACTTGTGTCTTCCCTACCGAAACTGTTTACGGGCTTGGTGCGGGTGCTTTTTTTGATGACTCGGTTAAAAAGATTTTTGAGGCAAAAGGCAGACCTTCTGACAATCCCCTTATCGTTCACATTGCTGATATGGAGGATGTTTATTCGCTTTGCTCGGAAGTTCCCGAAAAAGCAGAGCGTTTGATGAAGCGTTTCTGGGGCGGTCCTCTTACCATTATAATGAAAAGGAATCCTATGATTCCCGATTCTGTAACAGCAGGACTTGACACCGTGGGAATACGCCTTCCATCTCACCCTGTTGCATCTACCCTTATACGCCTTTGCGGATTTGCAATAGCTGCTCCCAGTGCAAACATTTCAGGCAAACCAAGTATTACATCAGGAAAATATGCAATAGAAGAGCTTGATGGCAAGGTTGACGTTATAATAAGCGGCGGCGATTGTAATTACGGAATTGAATCTACAGTTATAGATATGACCTGTGAGCCACCTGTAATATTGCGTCCCGGTGCAATAACTCAAAACGAAATAATAAACGAAATCGGTATGGTTGAGCTTGGCGGATATTCCGACAAGCCTAAATGTCCGGGGATGAAATATACACATTATGCTCCTGATGCTCCTCTTTACGTAATTGAAGGAAGAAGAGATAATCTTGCATCAAGAATAAACAAAATTTCTGGCGGTAATTTTGAGCAGACAGGCGTTTTGGGTTATGACCTTGATATGAAGGATTTAAGAACTCCCTACAAGCTTTTTGCAGGAAATAATGTAAAAGAATATGCTGCAAGTCTTTTTTATAATTTAAGAGAGTTTAACAGAATGGGAGTTTCTAAAATATATGCTGTTCCGCCCGAAAAAGGAGGACTCGGCGATGCTGTTTTGAACAGGCTCTACAAAGCCGCTGGCGGAAAAACCATTACATTTAAAAACATTTTGTTTGTATGTACGGGTAACACCTGCCGCAGCCCTATGGCGGCAGCTATTTTAGCAAAAGAAAAGCCGTGGTACAATGTTTTTTCGCGTGGTATAAATGTTTTAGCACCATCCCCTGCTTCTGCGGAAGCAGTAGAAGTAATGAACGAAATGGGACTTGATATTTCCTCCCACCGTTCAGAGCAGCTTACAAGAGATGACCTTATGCGTGCAGATATAATTTTTACAATGACCGAAAATCACAATCATTTAATTCTGCGTCGTTATCCTGAATTTACAGGCAGAGTATTCACTCTCTCCCCCGGCAACGATATTGTTGATCCCTTTGGTCGCGATATTTTTGCTTACCGTGCCTGTGCCCGCCAGATAGAAAGGCTTATTAAGGAGCAGAATATATGATTTGCAAAGCTGAAAAAAAGGATTTGTATGAGATAGGCAAAATTATGGCAGATTCAATCGCTAACCCTTGGAGTGATGAAAATCTTATTGCATCATTTATAGACCCTCATACGTATTTTTTAGTTTATAAAGATGCTTGTGTGCTGGGATATCTTATTTATAAGCTGATAGATAACGAAGCTGAAATTGAAAGTATTGCCGTAAAAGAAGAATGCCGTAATCAAGGCATAGCATCAAAGCTTATTTGTGAAATAAATGCAGAAACAATTTTTCTTGAAGTCAGAAAATCAAATATCCCTGCAATTTCGTTTTATAATAAGTCGGGTTTTGAACAAATAGCTATAAGGAAGAATTATTATAATAATCCATGTGAAGATGCTATTATAATGAAAAAAGGAATATAAAAAAGGAACTGTAAAAAAATAATTTTTTTACAGTTCCTTTTTTAGGGGATAAGAAAAAATGTTTCAGAATGGACAAACTGAGCCAAAGCAAGGCTTTGCCTTGCTTTGGTATACCCGAAGGCGTACAAAGGTACGTCGAGAGGCGAAGTTTGTTCATAGCAAAAAACATAAAATCTTACGAAAAAATCAATTTTTTGATTTTTTTGACAAAATTTATCTGTTTATAAATTAAATTTACCTGTAGTGCGGGGGTGTCCGCCCGCCTTTTTTGGAACGCCACATAGGGCGTTCCCTACAATATTTCTTTGTTTTTTTCGGTCTGGACTTTTTTTACATCGCCTTTTTAATTATATTTCTTTTAAAATTTTATCTATTATTTCGCTCATTTTTGGAAGCTTTGTTTCAATATCATATACAAGCTTTAACTGTGTATGTGCACGATCAAGATTATGTTCGGGATAATGGGTGCGGAAATAAGTATCACCATTTATATAGTCGGCAAGAAAACGTATTCCGCATTCATAAGTCATTAAAAGTGCCGATAAAGGTAAAAGTTCCTTTTCTTTTTCGGTGATAATATCTTTTACTTCCTCAAGAAATCCTTTCGCATAATACTCGAACTTTTCAAGGTCGAACCAGATTTTTGAAAGGTCTTTTTCATCCTCTGTTCCGCTTGAAGCACCAAAACGGAGCGAGTCACCAAAATCGTAAAGCATTGAGCCGGGCATTATTGTATCAAGGTCTATTACACAAACTCCTTCGCCCGAATCTTTATCAAACAAAACATTGTTAAGCTTTGTATCATTATGTGTAACACGAAGGGGTATTTCCCCTGCCTTTATTGCGTCGGTTATTACTGCTGTATATTTTTTATACTTTGCTGCAAAATCTATTTCTTCCTGCACACTGTCTTTTCTACCCGATGCGTTATTTTTAATTGCTTCTTCAAGCTGCTTATAACGGACAGGGGTGTTATGGAAGTCTTTAATTGTTTCGTGGAAGCTATCTATCGAAAATCCGTTAAGATTTTGCTGGAATTTACCAAAAGCCTTACCTGTATAATAAAGCTGTTTTGGATTTTCAACAAAGTCATAAGAAAGTGAATCTGTTATGAACTTATACATACGATAATATGTTTCGTCATCAACCTTATAACATATATCTCCGTCAACGGTTCTTATTAAAGTAAGAGTTTCCCTGTCAGGATTTCCTCCTGCGTCAGTTATTTGCTCTCGCATATAATCTGTGAGATTTGCTATGTTTTCCATAACCTTATCAACCTCACGAAATACCTTTACATTTATTTTCTGAAGAATATATCCTTCCCCCCTGCTTACAAGGTAGGTGGTATTTATATGTCCGCTACCGTAGGGTTGAACATCTTTTTCCTCTGCTTTAATTCCAAATTTTGCACATATAGCACTTAAACTTAATGTCACTTTTATCATACTCCTTATTTATGTAATAAGATTTCACATTTTATGTATTTCCGTTTTACACCTCGAAATATGATATCATATATCCGACAATTTTTAAAGAAAAATATTTTTTATCCTATAAAATAGCTTTTTTTGTCAAAATATTCTTGAAAACTATTGAATTGTTTTAAGTTTTAGTCTATAATTATTATGAAGTTTTGCGCAGTTTTGCCAAACTTTATATAACACACAAAAATATGCTTACGGAGGATTCTGCATGGACTTTTTTTCAGTTTTAACTCTCATCGGCGGTTTAGCCCTGTTCCTTTACGGAATGGATGTAATGGGCGACGGGCTCAAAAAACTTTCAGGCGGAAAGCTTGAATCTATTTTAAACCGTTTCACATCCACAAGACTTAAAGGTTTTACGCTTGGACTTTTAGTAACTGCAGTTATACAAAGTTCTTCGGCTACAACGGTTATGCTTGTTGGTTTTGTAAATTCCGGACTTATGAAGCTTGGACAAACCATCAGTATAATAATGGGTGCGAATGTAGGTACTACGGTTACTGCCTGGATCTTAAGTTCATCAGGCATTAGCGGCGATAGCTTTTTCTTACAGCTTTTAAAGCCCACTTCGTTTACCCCCATTTTGGCAATGATAGGTATTATCCTTACCTTTATTGCTAAAAACGACAAGCAAAAAGATATAGGTACCATTCTTCTTGGATTCAGCGTTCTTATTTTCGGTATGGATATTATGAGTGGTTCTATGGCAGGCTTAAAGGATGACCCTAACTTTGCAAAACTTATGATTATGTTTGCAAATCCTGTTATGGGTATTTTAGTAGGCCTTGTTCTTACTGCTATAATTCAGTCATCTTCCGCATCGGTTGGTATTTTACAGGCACTTTCAATTACTACAATTATCCCCTTCTCTACTGCATGGCCTGTTATTTTAGGACAGAATATAGGTACAACAATAACTCCTGTTCTGTCGGCTTTAAAAGGTAACTCTTCTGCGAAACGAGTTGCTTTTGCCTGCGTATTTATAAAAATATTAGGCGTTTTGGTAGTTACCATTCCTTTTTATGTAATAAATTATTTTTATCCTTTTTCATTTATGAGTCACGCCGTAACACCGTTTACAATAGCCGTTGCACATACAATATTTAATATTTTATCAACAATTGTGCTTATTCCTTTCTGTAAATGGATAGAAATACTTTGCATTAAAGCAATCAAAGAAGATAAAAAGCCTCATGTTGCTGGTGCATTTGATACTTTGGACGAACGCTTTCTTGCTGTTCCTTCATTCGCTGTTGAAAAATGCCGCACCCTTGCAGGAGATATGGCTACTATAGCACAAAACGCTCTTTTAGATGCTACAGCACTTATGAATGGATTTGATGAAGAAAAAGCAAAAACCGTTATGGATACAGAAAGTGAAATTGATAAGTATGAGGATAAGCTTGGTGCTTACCTTGTAAAGCTTGCGCAACGTCCCCTTTCTACCAAAGACTCAAACCATGTAACCCAGCTTCTCCACGTTATAGGTGACGTTGAAAGAATTTCCGATCATACTGCAAATATAGTTGAAGCTATAGAAGAAGCTCATACAAAAAATCTTCAGTTCTCGGAAGGTGCAAGACACGATATTGACGTTATGTCCGCTGCTGTTTGCGATATTGTAAACTTAACAACGCAGGCATTAATAAATCAGGATACCGAGCTTGCAAAGAAGGTTGAACCTTTAGAACAGGTTATAGACCGCTTAAAACGCAAAAGCAAAAGCCATCATATTCAGCGTCTTACAGAGGGCGGATGTACTGTTGAACTTGGATTTATACTTTCAGACCTTGTAACAAACTACGAAAGAATTTCGGACCATTGTTCAAATATTGCAGCTTGTATTCTTGAAATGTCGCAAGGCAACTTTGAAACACACGAATACTTAAAGCATATAAAAGACGATAACGAAAACAGCTTTATGTCTCTCTATGAAGAATATAAGGCAAAATATTCAATTTAATTTTATAAAACAAAAAAACTCCGCAACTTTTGTTGCGGAGTTTTTTTGTTACAGCACCTCACTGTTATCTATTGCATAGTCAAGCAAAATATTTATAAGTTCGTTGCGAGAACGGTTTGTTTGTGCAGATAACTCATTTAGTTTTAATACTGTTTCATCTTTAATTCGTACAGAAAATGTTTTGTAGCCGTCTTCTCCTTTTAAGTTTTTCTTATTGATAATAAGCTTATCATTCACAACAATTCACCTCAGAACAAATTATACCTTGACAAGTGGTGTGTATATATGTTATAATTTATAACAGATATTATAACATAGTATATTTTGTATATAAGGAGGTGATTTTATTGAAAAACAAATCATTCTTCTCTCAAATTATGTTGCTGGTTATTTTAGCTTTAATTTGCATTATTGCAACAATATGCATTGCTTTGTTCCTTGGCTCGTACAATACAACATTTTTTGATTTTAAAAATCTTAACCTTGCTAATATGATGCCCGCACTTATAATAGGCGGATTTATCAGCTGTATAATTATATGTATAACAGTTCTTTTTGTATCAAGATCAATATTTTTAAAAGTAAAAGATTATTTTATACAAACAAATGAAAATAACGGAGGTAACCAAAAATGAAATGTACAAATCATCCCGAAGTTGACGCACAAGGCATGTGTGCTTATTGCGGAAAACCCTTTTGCAAAGAATGCCTTGTCGAAGTAAAAGGCAGAATGTATTGCAAAGACGATCTCGGCAATGTTCTTGATGAAGCCAAACAAAGCTCCAACGGACAACCAACAATTAACATTACAAATACCAATGATAATGTTAACACAAATAATAACGTTAATGCAGGTATTTACGGAACTCCCCGAAAGAATAAAACGGTAGCTCTTATTTTATGTCTTGCCGGATTTTTAGGAATTGGGGGACTTCATAGAATGTATGTAGGCAAAGTAGGAAGCGGGGTTCTTCATTTTCTTACAGCGGGAATATGCGGTATAGGCACTATAATAGATTTAATTTCTATTTTATCAGGCGGTTTTAGAGACAGTTATGGACAACCATTGGCATAACAGGAATTCTTTAAATAAAAAAAGACATACCTTGCATTCTGTCGGTGCAGGGTTTGTCTTTTTTGTTTTATTATATCTTATTACTAAAATTTTTTCGTTTTCTTTATGCCCTATAAAAAATTTTTTAGGTTTTCAATGCTTTGGGTGCGGTCTCACAAGGGGCTTTATTTCAATACTCCATCTTGATTTTAAAAGTGCGTGTGAATATAATATCCTTTCCATTCCCCTGTTTATAAGTATCTTTTTATATTCTGTTTTAAGTATTGTTGACTTTATTTTTAATACTAATCATATTGAAAAAATCGAAACACAACTTGCTAAAAAGTATATGTATATACTTTACGTCGCAATATTAGCAACGTCAAGCATTTTAAATAACAGGTAATTTATTTAAAAAACGAAAGCTGTGTATTTTCTTCGTTTTTCAGTTTATATATTGCTTCTTTACCCCGCGTAACCTTAAATAAAAAATCGAGCATTACCCTTCGGTATTGCTCTTTTTTTTGCGAGTATTCATACCACGACAAAATTAAACTCGCAAAAAGTTGGTAGTGACAGCGAATCGTCAGAGAGGGTGTTTACAGCCGAGTGTGCCTTTTTACGAAAAAGGAGGAACAGTGGCGCGTGTGACTGATTTTTTACATAAAAAATCGGAACAAGCGTAACTTGTTCCGACGTGGCTTTTATGCTCATAATAGATGCAGCCAATTAAATGATTCTTTTTTAGAACGATTGCAAAGTTTAAGAGATAGCAATCTGTCTGTTAAAATTGCAATTGATTTAGATCTTATAGGATTATCTGGCACCGAAACTACAGAATTAGAATATCAGTATTGGTGGGCAAGATGAAAAGTTTGATAAAATAATTTTAGAGGATAATGCAAAAGACAACATTGCTCCATTATATAAATATGTTCCTACAAATATGAACAGAAAAGAAGGTATTAGAGCATATTTTTCATATCACCCTTCATTTGATGTTAACAAGGATTATGCCATGAGATCGTTACCGACTTGAAAGAAAAATTTCCTCACATTAAACGGATATATGTCAGGTCTGCATACCAACACATTCCCGATTGGTATGAAAAAGTCTGCTTGAAAATAACGAAGGTACATACTTCCCTGAGCATATAGAAAATGCAGGTAAAGCTTCCTATGTGGAACGCAATCAGGAAATGATTAACCATAGCAAATACTGCGTGGTTTATTATGATGAAAACTATCTTCCCCCAAAACGAAGAAACAGCAGACGCGATTTATTCGACTATCAACCTAAAAGCGGAACTGCAGTCGCTTATGATTACGCCATAAAAAAGCAAAAGGAAATTATAAATGTATTTGCTTAACAAATGTTTTGCAAAAAATCTCACCGTCAAATTGCTGAAATTTCTTAAATTTATTGAAATTTATGACTAATTATGCTATAATGTGATATATTAGGAAAATTATTCGGGTAGGTGCTATTGTGGAAAACGTAAGTTTATTAAAAGTTAAGACAATGGACTTTCAGGATCAAGTAAAGTTTATTCGTATGCATCTGCAACTTAGTCAGGAGGAGCTTGCAAGACAAATGGGCATTTCCTTTGCAACTGTAAGCAGATGGGAACGAGAAAACAGAAAGCCACAGCTTGCTCTGCTTGGCAAGTTCTACTCCTTCTGTCAAAGAAACGGAATAGAAATAGACTTATCTGATAATACGAATATATGATGGAGGAATAAAAAATGAGTATAGCTTATGGAATACTCTGCGTCATATCGCTGGCTTTGATTGGTGTGTGCCTCGCAGTTGATAGAAAAAAAGATATATGTTTATTGCTTTTATTTATATCGGTGTTCGTGAGCAATTTAGGGCATTTCTTGATTTCGGTTGCACCAAGTCTTTCCTTTGCCCTGAACGGCAATAGGATTGCATATTTAGGTCAGGTTTTTCTGCCACTTCTTATGCTGAAAATGATACTGAATTTATGTAGTCTTAATTATAAAAAGTGGCTTCTGCCTACGCTTTCATTTATCAGCATAGCCGTGCTTTTCGTAACACTTACACCTGGATTTTTCCCTTGCTATTATAAAAATGTTTCAATAGAGGTTGCAGATGGAGTAACAAGGCTTATTCGTGATTACGGTCCTTTGCACTTACTCTACTACATATATCTGCTTTCGTACTTTGCTTTAATGCTGATTGTAATTATACACTCTGCGGTTAAAAAGAAAATAACATCTACACTCCACACAACCTTCTTATTGTGTGCGGTGCTGTGCAGTATTATAATATGGTTTGCAGAACAGTTCTTTCCTCGTGGATTTGAATTTTTAACGGTGTCCTATGTGATTTCTGAGCTTTTCATTTTGCTTTTGTACGGAATTTTACAGGAGTACGGCATCAGGGGTGAAAACGGAAGCATCATAATCGCAAACACTTCAAAGAAAGCAGAAGAATATCTGTCGGGAGCGATTCAATCTGACGATGATAGCACAGCACTTTTTAGTGAAAAAGATATTGACTGCATATTAGCATGCGAGAAAATCGTCA
>JAZSDN010000089.1:0-66422 GCA_045531205.1 Clostridia bacterium
GGCAACAATGTGATATAATTTTTACCATGAGATCTTGTTCTCCTTTCTCTGATTTTCAGGGAGGTAATTGGTTTTGTGGTGAAACTATTATACCATAAGGAGTTCAAGGTCTCAATTTTCATTTAACTTAACAAAACGATATATTTTATAAGGAGGATTTCTATGAGAAAAATTGTTACATTGGCATTGGTTTTAGCGTTTATTTTTACTTTTTTAGCTATTCCTGCAACCGCTTCAACCTTTGCCGAAAAGTTGATTAATTCCTGGAAGGATGATCTTCGATACGTTGAATTTATCGAATCCTGGTACAAGGAATACAAAGGTCTTGAGGGGGATGCCTTAACCCAGTATCTTGAAAAAGATTATGAATATAAAATTCCTCTTAAAGATGTTGAATTTGACGATATAGAAGGTCTTAAATGTCAGGATGCCGTTTTACAGCTTGGTAAGCTTGGTATTGTAACAGGAAGAGAAGAAGGAAAATATTTTCCTTTGGCATCTTTAACCCGTGCCGAAATGGTTACAATACTGCTTCGTGTTTTTGGACAGGAAGAATACAAGGGAAATTTTAAGTTTGATGACGTAACTGATACTCATTGGGCCTTTAATAACATAATGATGGCTTATGGAATGAAGATAGTAAATGGCACAAGCGAAAACACCTTCTCTCCTGACCTTGCCTTAACTTACGAGCAAGCAGTTAAAATGCTTGTATCGGCATTTGGATATGACGAAGAGGCAACCGAGCTTGGCGGGTGGCCTAATGGATACATAGAGCAGGCAGAAAAAATGGGTTTTTTAGGTGCTACAAAGCCCGAAGATACCGCAAGTGAAATTAACCGCGGTACAATGGCACAGCTTTTGGCTAATTCTCTTGAAATAAGCGAATATGCTATTGATTATGTTGACCCTTATAATTCTTTTGTTGCATTGAAAAATGCACCCGAAAGTATAGCAAAAATTTCTTTTGATATTCCTATGATTAAAACAGACCGTACAGTAGTAAGCCCCGATATTGTTTGTAATGAATGGGACACTCTTGCTGTTTTACAATGCAAAGTTGACAAAGAAGTTGTAGGAACTGTCCTTCAGGACTATCTCAGTGCAGACAAATCTTTACGCAATCCCGAAGCGTGGAAGCTTGCAGAAACCGAGAAACTTCGTATGATATACGGAATGAAGCCCACAAGTGAACAGTTTAATTTTGAGCTTGGAGACAAACTTATTGACGCAGGAATAAATCTTGTTTGTGTCACTTTTCTTGGTGGTCACGAAGAATATGATAACTTCTCTTTTCTTGAAGAAAGACTTGATGCTTTTGATGAATACTGCAAAGAACATCCCGAAGTTAAAATTGTTATTTCTCAGCAATGCGGAACAGGCGACCATAATACGCAGTTTGGTAAATATAACACAGGCACAGAAACTCTTTTCGAAAACTCTCCCTGTCCCCTTTCGGAAGAATATTGGAAAAAACACTGCTTTGAAAAGTTTGCTTTTATAGCTACACATCCTTCTATTTATGCTATTGCTTTTGATTGGGAAATGTATGGTGCAGACTCAACCCACTTCCCTGGTTCGTGTTTCTGCGATAATTGTTGGAACGACTTTTTAATAACTCGGGGATATACAGATGCAAATCTTAAAAGTACAGATGCTGCTGAAAGAAAAGCTGTAATAACCGAAGAAGGTCTTTTGCAGGAATATGACTGGTATCAGAGAGAAACCTTAATAAGCATGCTTCAAAAGTGGGTTAAGGCTTTACACGATATTAATCCTAACCTCGTTTTGGGGTATTTACCACAGTACGAAGAAATAAAAGGCATCACACGCGGTCTTGGAACTCCACAAATGCCAGTTCTTTGTTTTGATGAAAAAACTTACTGGGGCAACGTTTATAATGTTGCTTCAAATATAGAAGGTTACAGCCAGGCAGGAAGTCCGGTTGTTCAGTTTACAGGTCTTTGGAACAATCCTATTCCCCCTGAAACCTTCACTAAATTTATTGAATATATATCTTATAACACTGATGGATATTGGGTATATTCGTCCGACTTTTTTAAAGACGACGCAAATTACTCGTACCAAAGCAGTGACAACATCCCTCGTTCGGGTGCTATGTACCGCGAAGCTTTGGCTGAAGGCAATGCTTTGATTGATAAATTTTTATCTACTGGCAGTACTGTCCCTCCAAGTTATCTTGTCACTCCTGAATATACTTGCGAAAAAGTAAACAGTGAACCTACACAAAATGATTGGGATAAAGCAGAGTGGACTGAGCTTTTTGGTAAAAACGATATTCATCACGACCCCGGAAAAGAAATAAGCACAAAGGCTAAAATGCTTTGGGATGGTAAAAATCTTTATGTACAGATACATAACTTTGATCCCTATATGAACGAACTTAACCCTTCCGAAAGCTTTGAACGTGATAAGCTTTCGTGGGCAGGACAAGAAATAAATGAAGTTTTTTGGAAGTTTACCGACAGTGTTGAAGGAATTCATCTTGCAGCAAATCGTGACGCCCATAGCATTTACGATTCTTGCATTACAGCAGTTGGCGAGCAAGACCCAACTTACAATTTTGATGTTGAAGTTTCTACAGAAACTTTTGACGACAAATGGGTTATGACACTTCGAGTTCCTCTGTCAGTTGACGGAATAAGGACTGCTAAAAGCGGAGAAAGTCTTAAGGTTTTACTTAGCAGATATCGTCAGCATTCATCTGAAGCCGGTAACTGGTGTTGGGGTTCGGTTTTAGGCACTTACATAACTTCTACAGGTCTTTGGGGTACAATTTATTTGAAATAATCCAGAGATATGATATAAAAAAGCCTTCGAAATACAATGTATTTCGAAGGCTTTTGTTTTATTATGCTTTGCCGTTACATCCAAGTACGTTTACTATCTTGTGACGTACCATTTCTTTTATAGCTGCTCTTGCAGGTTTTAAATACTGACGGGGATCAAAATCTCCGGGGTTTTCCACAAAGTGTTTTCTGATAGATGCTGTCATAGCAAGTCTTAAGTCTGAGTCTATATTTATTTTACATACTGCTGATGTTGCTGCCTGACGAAGCATTTCTTCAGGAATACCTATTGCATCGGGCATTTTGCCGCCTGTTTTATTTATAATATCAACGAATTCTGGAACAACGCTTGATGCACCGTGTAAAACTATTGGGAAATTAGGAAGTGCTTTTTCAACTTCTTTTAATATATCGAATTTAAGCTGGGGCTTCTGTCCGGGTTTGAACTTATATGCACCGTGGCTTGTACCAATTGCTATTGCAAGTGAGTCAACCCCTGTTCTTGTCGCGAAGTCATATACTTCTTCAGGTCTTGTGTAGCTTGCATCTTCTGCACTTACCTTTACGTCATCTTCTACGCCTGCAAGTCTGCCAAGTTCGCCTTCTACAACTACGCCCTTATCGTGTGCGTATTCAACTACCTTTTTGGTAAGAGCAATATTTTCTTCATAAGGAAGATGTGAGCCGTCTATCATAACAGATGTAAATCCGCCATCAATGCAGGACTTACAAAGCTCAAAGGAATCGCCATGGTCGAGATGAAGTGCTATAGGAAGGTCTGTTTCTATAATTGCTGCTTCAACAAGCTTTACGAGGTATGTGTGATTTGCATACTTTCTTGCACCGGAGCTTACCTGAAGGATAAGGGGTGCATTTTCTTCCTTTGCAGCTTCTGTTATTCCCTGAATAATTTCCATATTGTTCACATTAAAAGCACCTACAGCGTATCCGCCTTCGTATGCTTTTTTGAACATTTCTTTTGTTGTTACGAGTGCCATAACTGTTACCTCCGTTTTTTATTATTTTATCTTAAATATGATATCACATATCAATAAAAAAGTCAACATAAGAAATGGCTTTTATTTTCTTTATTTACATAAAAATACGGCAATACCTTAATGTATTGCCGTATTTTTTATTCAAACCCTTTATTTTTCAAAAATTCGTAGCTTATTTTTAAGCTGTCAAACGGGTCTCCATCACAGGAGTCCTGCTCAACCAGTGCATTTTCTACTCCAGCCTCTTTGCACGCTAAAATGATATCATCCCAATCAAGGTTACCCTGCCCTACTTCTGCATAAACGGGAGTGTTTTCTTTAATCTTTAAATCTTTAAAATGAACACAGGCAATATTCCCCGCGTGTTCTCTTATGAATTTTGCAGGATTTATTCCAGCGTAAGAAAGCCAGTAAACATCCAAAATGAATTTAAAATTATCCGATGCCATTTTTTCGGTTATAACTTCAAAGGCATATTTCCCATTTATTTTTTCAAATTCAAAGGCATGGTTATGATATGCAAATACAAGTCCTTCTTTTTCAAGTCTTTCTGTAACGGGTTTGAATTTTTTTACAAATTCTTCAATTGTTTCAATTTTCGTATTAAAGCCCGGCATACTTCCAATTCCGCAAATCTTTATACCAAGCGTTTTATGAAAATCAATTTCTTTTTCTATATTCTCAATATAGTTTGCAGGGGCTCTATGAGTGCATATTACCTTCAACGAGTATTTATCGAGAATCTTTTTAATATCACAAGCCTCAAAATCCCCTATTCCCGAAAGCTGTACTGTTTTATATCCTATATCGGCAACCTTTTTGCAGGAAGCATCAAAATCTTCCAAGGTTTGGCACATTTCTCGTATGGTATAATATTGTGCTCCTATTGTTTTCATTTTTATCTCCTTTTAATATGTTCCAGCAGTGTCAACAGTGCGTTGTTTTACATTACTTTTATCCACTTTTGAGTTTTTGATTTTATCTTTAAGAATGTTATAAAAATCATCGTGGGGGAAGTTTTTAAGGTCAACAGTTTTTCCTGTCCACGCCGAATAGTGAATAGCATTTGAAATTGTAAGACCGTTTATTCCTTCTACTCCGGGTGCAAGAAGTTCTCCGCCCTCTGTCAATACTTTTGCGTAATCTTTAAATATACCCACGTGCTGTTCTCCGTTTCCAGATACAGGAACTTCGCATTTCCAGCATTCGGGAGCTGCAAAGGGTACTGTATTGGTTTTGTTGTGTTCGCGTTCTGAAATAACGTTACGCCAGAAAATCATTTCACCATTTTCTACGACTATTTTACCCATATCACATGCAATTTCAAGTCGGTTTGTTCCCGGTGCTTCGCCTGTTGAAGTTATATATGTTCCAGTTGTTCCGTTGTCATATTCAAAATAGGCTGTCAAATCATCTTCAACTTCTATATCATAATATTTTCCAAACGAAACAAAAGAAGTTATTCTGTCAGGCATTCCGAACATCCACTGCCAGAGGTCAAGCTGATGCGGATTCTGGTTTATAAGTGCTCCACCGCCTTCTGTTCCCCATGTAGAACGCCATGCACCACTGTCGTGATAAGCCTGAGGTCTGTACCAGTCTGTAACTGTCCAGTTTACTCTCTTTATGTGTCCAAGCTCCCCTTTTTGTATCATATCACGGATTTTTTTGTACATAGGATTTGTTCTCTGGTTATACATTATACCAAAGAGTTTACCTGATTTTTGTGCTGCTTCATTCATTTCCAAAACCTGTTTTGTATAAACTCCGGCAGGCTTTTCAACTAAAACATTAAGGTTATTATCAAAAGCTTCTTTTGCAAGGTCAGGATGGATATAGTGAGGAGTTGCAATAACAACTGCATCACAAAGTCCGCTTTTAAAAAGGCTGCTTGCATTATCGAAAACAGGCACTTCGGGGTAAGCTTTTTTCGCTGCCTCAAGTCTTTCTTCTGAAATATCGCATATTGCACAAAGCTCCATTTTATCAACTTTGCCTGTATATATATTATTTGAATGTGCAGAGCCCATATTACCAAAACCGATTATACCTACTCTTACTTTATCCATTTTATTTCTCCTTAAAATTTTTCTATAATTTTTAAAAGGGCTTTATGTGCTATTGTAAATGTGCCTTCTCCGCTTTTTGGAAGAGCAAGCATACTGTCATCAAGTTCTAAATCGGCAAGTCCTTCAAATGCACCAAGGTGAGGCTCAAGACTTAAAAATCCGTCAAATCCATTTTTAATCAAATCTGAAAGAATGTATTCAAGATTGCCATCGCCCATACCCGCAGGCACTACTCTGCCGTCTTTAAGATAAGCATCTTTTATATGCATATACGCTATATAAGGTTTAAGATTTTCGTATGCAAGCTTTGTGTCACTTTGGCACTGTACAAAGTTTGCAGGGTCAAATACAGCTTTGAAGTTATCACAATAAAGTTCTTTCATAACGTCAAGGCAACGTTCCCAAATATCGCCGTAAATATCCTTTTCGTTTTCGTGCAATAAAACAATATCCTGCTCTTTTGCGTAAGCAAGCATTTTATGAAGCTTTGAAAGCACTTCTTCTCTTTCTTCTTTTGTCCATTCTTCTCCATCGTGGTAGAAGCTGAAGATTCTTATATATTTTGTATCAAGTGCTTTTGCTATGGCTACTGTTCTTTTAAAAAGTTCAAAATGCTCATCAAAATCATCAGTAAGCTTAATCTTACCTATTGGCGAGCCTATGGAAGATACTTTTATATTGTATTTTTCCATTTTTGCTTTAAGGTCACGTACTTCTTCATCTGTAAGTGAAGAAATATTTTTTCCGTCAACAAAACGTGGTTCAAAATAAGATATACCAAGTTTATTCAAAACCTCGAACTGTGTTATTATGTCGCTTGCTATTTCATCTGAAAATCCGCTTATTTTTTTATACTGCATATTTTTACCCTCCTAATTTGCTTTTTTCTTTATTTTAACGCAACAAAATACAAAAAACTAGCTAAAAATTGTTATAATCATTGCAAATGTTGCTATTATATAGTATAATTTAATAAACGGAGGTGTTTTTATGAAAGATATTTATTTCAGTATAGGAGGAGATACTTCCATCCCCTCGTGCGAGCACTATGCACTTCACACTCACGACGAATATGAAATTTATATGTTTTTAGAGGGAGATTCCAGCTATGTTGTTGAAGAAAAAAACTATGATTTATCTCCAGGCGATATGATTATTATAAGAAAAAATGAAATGCACAGAGTTTTTCATAAAAGCAACACAAAATACACAAGACTTGTTCTTATGGTATCTCCTATGTTTTTTAAAGAATACTGTGATGGAAAATATGAAGGTGCATTTTCTAATACTTCCTTTGGCGGTGGTAACAAGCTAACCTCTGACATTGTACGTTCAAGCGGATTATACGATGCTATTATGCGTTTGAAAAAATATTCGGAAAACTATACAGTTACAGATGCCCCTATCGCAAGAAGCGTTGTGACAGAAATTCTTTATCTCATAAACAAAATAAGCACTTTTGAAGCCCCTATAATTAAAAGTGTTCTTATCAAAAATGTAATATCATATATAAATAAAAATCTTCAGGAAAAGATTACTCTTGAAACTCTCTCGGAAGAATTTTTTGTTTCAAAGTATCATTTATGCCACTGCTTTAAAAAATCAACGGGATTGAGTGTTTATGAATACATAAAACAGAAAAGGCTTGTACTTGTAAATGATTTAATAAGGGGTGGTGCCTCTTTAAGCGATGCCGCAAGCAAAGCAGGTTTTTGCGATTATTCTTCGTTTTACCGAGCCTATGTAAAGCAATATAACGAAAGTCCGAAAAGCTTGCTGTGACAAAAAACAGTTCACGTTAACGTGAACTGTTTTTTGTCAGTATTTTAGGTTTGGGACTATTTCTACAAGTGAAGTTATAATTTTATCTGCAAAAAGTTTTGATCCTTCGTCGGTAAAATGGACCCCGTCGTCCTTGTGCAGGGTTGCGGCTTCTTCTGACACCGAGTACAGGTCGATAGTCGGCAAGCTGTATTTTGTGGCAAGTTCAAGTACCGCTTTGTTTCGGCTTACCACGATAGCTGTATCAGTTTTTACATGGGTGGAAAGGACTAATATTAAAGGTGTGTTTTTGCATTTTTCTAAAAGAAATTTTATCATCCTCTCATAGTAATATTTATACTCGTTTACGTCCTGAAGATTAAAACCATGAAGTCCGTTATTAAAAAGGACTGCATCTCTTCTTCCCTGCTGTGCAATAAAAATACTTAACGCATCCTTAAAAAAAGGATTATCGAGCCCTCTTGAGCTGCCGAAAAGGTCAAACAGTATTTTTTCGTCTGTTTTTTCGGTCGCAAATCTTCTTATAGCGCAGGAAATGGAATCGCCAATATACAAAACACGTTTTGCTTCCAAATCGTTTGCATGGTCTATCCAAGTGTTGTCCCACTCGTAGGTTTCGTATTTATGGGTTCTGTCTTTTGTTTCATAGGTAAAATCGTTCATTTTATATATCTCTCCAATTATCGTATGCAGCCTACATCGGATATATCTATATCTTTAAAGCCTGTTTTATATGCGGGGGAATTTTCTTTGAGTGCAAAGTTTAATTTTTTAAAGTCATAAAAGCGAGGGTCTGCTTCTATGGAATCTGTATCTATACCGAATATTCTCTGTGTTTCTTTAAGGCTGTATCTCTTATTTTTTGTTGCTACTGCAGTTACTTCCTTTTCGATATCAAATATAATATTATTTGTTGATACGATTTCCTGCAGAATACCGGGGTCGTTTTCTGTAAGGTTTCCTATTTTGTTTTCAGGAGAATAACCTATGCAAAAAGCAGGCTGGTCTTTTGCTATAATGATATTCCTTTCGAGCAAAATTCCTATATGCGGTTCTCTGTTTGAGTACATTACAGGGTATTTGCCGCCAAAGGCAAAAATGTTATTGCGGACAACATTCATTGTTCCGTAGTGCTGATGGAATAAGCTGTCGCTTGCATTATAGCACACATTATTTTCGAGCACAACATAACTTGTGCCTTCGTCTGGATAAAGTGCCCAGCCTCCGTAATTTTTGCTTTTGATATCGTGAATAAGATTATTTCGTACAACGGTACCAGGTTGTTTGCCAAGAAGGTAAACGCCTCCCATATCGGAAAGCTTGCCCTGCCCAAGGTGGTGTATATGATTTTTTTCGATTATATTATGGTGACATATACTGTCGTCATATCCCCACACCCATCCGCAGGAAATGCCTGTGTAATATAAATATCCTATTTCGTTATGAGATACTGTGTTTTCGTAAGTATGGCGCATAAGTATTCCGCATGCAGACAGATATCTGTTACCACAATAAAGTATTTTATTATTTGAAATTATATTGCGGCAGGTATGGGTTTTTTCGTCGCTTCCGAAAGCTCCGCCCGACATTGAAATGCCGCCCGCGCCGATATTTGTAATATCGTTACCTGTAATTCTGATATTTTGCGAGCCATCTTTTAAAACTATGCAGTGCACGCCAAAGCAATAGAGTTTACAGTTTTCAATTGCGCAGGAATAAGAATTTTCGAACTCGATGCCTCCGTGGGCATTGCATACTGACTGCGGGTCTGAGGCATAGCCTGCATCAAAATCTCCATTTACTGTGCCAAGACTCTTATATTCACCTTTTGTATAGGCAATATCAAAGTTTTTTATGCAGACATCTTTTACTTTTTTGTCGGCTTTGCCGCTAAAACAGAAAATTTTATCGGTTACGGGAATATAGCCTGTAATATCCTCTGCTTTTGCATTATCTTCGGGTATATAATACAGTTTTTTTGCAGTTTTATCATAGTACCATTCACCGGGGTTTTTAAACATCTGGGGTACATTTTCTATAACATAGTTAAGTGCTGTTTTTTCACTTGCCATACTGATAGAAGCTCTGGATTTATATTTAAATGTTATTTTTCGTGTTTCTATATCGACAGATTCTATGGGAGTATGCTCGTCTATCCACCAATGATTAAAGCTTATTATTGAATCTTCAATATTTGTAAAATTCTTTATTATTTCAAAATCTTCTTCTTTTGCAATAAACCATTTAGAGCTTCCAGAAAGACCAAAGTCTAGTGACGAATTTTCTACACTTTCTGCCCTTATAGTTCCTTTTTCAGGATATTTGGGCATTTGTGCGGCTTTTTTATTTACATAAAAGTCTGTAAATTCCAAAGCTTCGTACCCTGATAAATCGGCGCAAAAACATGAAACACCATTAAAAGTATCTTTTTTAAAGTTTTTTACTTCTATAGCTCCGCTTATTAAAGTCTGATTCACAGGCTCTATTGTTACAGAGCTTACTGCTTCTTCAATTATTACAGGTTTTGTTACATTATAAACTTCGTCCATTACTTTTATTGTAATGGGCTGATATGCTGCTCCGCATCGTCTTAATACTGCAACAGTCCAAAGAGCTTTTTCGATGGTTTTTAACGGGCCCATTCCCTCTTTGTCGGACGAAGGATAAATACCCATATTAGAATCGTTGCCAAAGCTTTGTGAAACATAAAGGGTTGAAAAGTTTGTGTTGTTTAACATAAGTTTTCCTCCTTGTAAATATACCTCTGTTTTTATTATACTACAGTAAGTATTACTGCTATAATCATAAGTAATATGCTGACCACTTTCTGAAGGGTTATTTTTTCCTTAAAGGCTATGCGGGCAAGAACCGAAACCGTTATAAGACTTAACGCTTTTCCAAGCACCGAATATACTATTAAATCTATTTTACTTATAATATACATTGACAAAAGTGTTCCCGTATTTGACATAATAACTGTAATTGCGACAAGTAATATTGCTTTTTTGTCGGCAGCTATGATTCCTTTAACTGCATTTGAAAGTGTGGTATGTTTTTTTATCATCAAGATGACAAAAGGAATCATAAACACATTTGTATAAAAACAAAATACACTTTCTGCCAAAACCGAATCGACAATTGAGTAAAATTTTATAATCAAAGAACTGCAGCCGCTTATTACAAATAAGATAATGCAATATATAATTCCTTTGTTGTTTATTTCCTTTTTACTTTCGCCAAGATATGGAATTAATAAAGATAAAAAAACTATAACCAAGGCAACAACTCTTTTAATTGTAAGAAGTTCTCCAAAAAAGCTTATTCCCCATACTGTGTCCCACAAAAGTCCGCCTGCGTTACCGAAAAGAGAAATTGTAACAAGGTGGGTATTTTCGATTGCTTTCATATTAAAAAAAGTACTGAAATAAGCAACCAATGCATAGGCAAACGAAAAAAGTGCAGTAATAAAATTAAGTTTAAGATTAAACCCCGAAATTACCCCGAAATACGAAAGTGCAACTATAAAAGTTATTATGTAATAAATACTGTTTTTTAATGTTTCGTCATCGATACGTCTGCGATAACTTTTTAATATTACACTTTGTGACGCCCCTATAAGCGTATTTAATAAAAAAAGCAAATAAACCATCAAAAAATCATCCTCGCTATTACAAGCACATTATATACCCCCTATGCTTGACAAAACAAGAAATATATAATATAATAATGGACAAAAATAAACTTTTTTAGTGGAGCGTGAGTATGTTAGGTGTTTTTTCGTCTAAAGGTCTTGCTTATGATAACTTTTTGTTATATAACGAATGGACAGATATAGACTGTCCTTCCCATTGTCACCATCTTTTTGAAGTGGTATTTGTTTTATCGGGCGAATTTATAATTGAAAAAGAGGACAAAATTTATACTTTAGGCAAAAATGATGTGATGATTATAATGCCTTATGAGATGCACAAATTTACGACAAAGCAACATTCAGAAATTGCTGTTTTAGAGATAGCTACATCACTTATTTCGGGTTTTGATACTTTATTTAAAAATAAAGTTCCCCAAAATCCATGTTTTAATATAACTGACGATAATTTAAAATTTATTTACGAACACTTAAGTCATGTTTCTGCCGACAATTGTATAGAAATAAACTGTACGGTTTTTACTATTTTCAGCCTACTTTTAAAAAACACCGAGCTTATTTGCCACAATGAGCCTAATGATTTTTTTCGCAAGGCTGTTATATATACCCATAACCATTTTGAGGAAAATATAGTTTTAAAGGATGTTGCCTCGGCATTAAATATAAGCTATGTTTACTTAAGCCGTATATTCTCAAAAAATTCGATAAAATTCAACGACTTTTTAAATGGTTTTAGGTTAGAAAAGGCTATAACCCTTTTAAGAAATCCTACCCTATCGATAAGCGATGTTTGTTACACGTGCGGATTTGGAAGTTTAAGAAATTTTAACCGTGTGTTCTTAAAAAACATGTTATGCACACCAAAGGAATTTAGAAAGAAGTATACAAATTGAGCATATGCCACAAAAAAGAGACAATTAAAAAAATTGTCTCTTTTTTATTGTTACAGCGATTCTGCTATATCGTATATAAGTTTTTCGGATTTTTCCCATCCGAGGCAGGGGTCGGTAATGGATTTTCCGTAAACTCCGCCGTCTATACTCTGGCAACCGTCCTCGATATAACTTTCTATCATAATGCCTTTAACAAGATTTTTTATATCGTCACGATGATTCATGCTGTATAAAATATCTTTACATATTCTTATTTGTTCAAGATATTTTTTGCCCGAGTTTGAATGGTTTGCATCAACTATTACAGCGGGATTTTTAAGTCCTTTTTCAGCATAAAGGTCGCTTAACTCGATAAGGTCTTCGTAGTGATAGTTTGCATGTGAATTGCCAAGTTTATCTACATATCCTCGCAAAATTGCGTGTGTAAGGTCATTTCCTGTGCTTTTCACTTCCCATCCGCGATACAAAAATGTATGTCCGTGCTGACCTGCCATAATAGAGTTCATCATTACAGAAAGGTCACCACCTGTAGGATTTTTCATACCTACAGGAAATTCTATTGCGCTTGCTGTCAAGCGGTGTTGCTGATTTTCGACCGAGCGTGCTCCTACAGCAATATAAGACAGTAAATCCGAAAGATAGCGATAATTTTCGGGATAGAGCATTTCATCAGCACAGGTAAAACCTGTTTCGGCAATTGCTCTCATGTGAATATCCCTTATTGCAATAATCCCTTTTAACATATCTGTTCCGCCTGTAGGGTCGGGCTTATGAAGCATTCCTTTATAACCACTGCCGGTAGTACGGGGCTTGTTTGTATAAATTCTAGGTATAATTATTATTTTATCTTTTACTCTTTCCTGCACAGGAACAAGCCGTGATATATAATCTAAAACTGTATCTTCTTTATCAGCAGAGCAAGGTCCTATTATAAGAATAAACTTATCTGACTCTCCGCGAAAAACTTTTGCAATTTCGGCATCACGCTCTTCTTTTAACTTTTTCATACTCTCCGAAAGCGGATACATTTCTTTTATTTCCATGGGAACAGGTAATTTTCGTTTAAATTCACAGTTCATTTTAGTCCTCCAAAAAAATGTCTTTTACTAATTCTAAAACTATTCATAAAATTTTTCAAGGCTTTTTTTATTTTTTTCGTATAAAATATCCTCCAAAAACTCTGTTTTTTGGAGGATATTTATTATTCAGGAATAACTTCAATTTCAACGTGCTCGAGCAGACAGTTTTTACTGATTTTTATTTCAGCATACATAATATTAAGGTCTGCAGGGATTATATTGAATACAAAACATTCATTCTCGTATATTTTTTCGTTAAGCTTTGTTATTTTATCGAAGGTGCATTCCTTTGCATTTACATAAGCTTTAATATCTTGGGGGTTGATTTTTTCGTACTGCTTAATACCCAATATAAGCTTAAGCTCAAATTTTTCAGGAAGTTTGCCTACCGGGATTTTTATACGCTGATAATCTTCTGTTTTGCCGAATTCAATAGGAAGTCTGCTGTATGCTCCTATATTATAATTCCAAAAATCGCTGTAGGTTACAACGTGACTTCGCTTTTGTTTTAACAAAGTTTCTTCTTTTCCTAAATTGTTGAACATTAATGGTCTGTTCTCATCGTTTAAAGTAGAGGCTTCGTATATATAATCCCTTAAGTATATCTCCCCAATATTGTGATCCATATAATTATAAAGATATACAAAGTCAGCTCCACGGCTTAAATTTGCTATAGCCTGACCGAATGCCATCTGAACAGAGCATATTGCCGTTTTATATCCGCTGTATGGTGCATACAGACATTGCTGTCCACAGGCTAATTTAACATTTGTATTTGAAAGAAGCTGTTTCCAAAGTTCTATGGGCATGTCTGTATCTATGGTTTCCCATCTTGGAATTATTGTAATATAATCAACCTCATCAATAAAGTCAAATATATCTACCCCACGTTCGTACATAAGCGAGGGGGTTGACGGAAGTACCAGCATAAACTTTATTTTATGTGCATACTTTTCTTCATACTTTGCTTTGATTTTGCAAACATCTTCTATAAATTGTTTCATTATTGAAAAACCTGAATATTCAAGTCCGAATTCAAAGAAGAAAAAATCACGCATCATATCAAGCTCAAGCCCGTAAACATCATACCTTGCAAGCATTTCGTCGATATAATCAAGCATTTTTTTACGAATGGGTTCTTTTGCATAGTCAAAACATTTATCAAAGTAACCGATTCTTTCTCTGTGAGAAGCAATATGATAATCAGGATTCGCATTAACATAAGTGCTCCTCATCCAATTAGCTTCTTTATACATATTCCCATGGCAATCATTCATTCTTATTGATAACCAGGGATTTATGCCTATTTCTTTGAGCGCATCTATCCACACTTTATACATATCAACCTTTTGTTCTTTAATAAGGTCGTAAACATACTTGGCACAGGTATCTTTAAAATTCCCCGGCACACCGTTATCTTCTGTCAAAAGATATTTGTCTGCAAATGTTTCAAATACTTTTGAATCTGCAGTTGACATTGTGCCGTTTACATTCAACATAAAATCAGTTACCTGTGTATTTTTAAAAGAATAAATATATTCCTTTAAAGTTTTTTCGTTAACCGGAGTTTTTGTTTCATACCTGACCATTAAATGATGTATCCAGTCTTCATTAAAAAACATCATAATCTTATTCCTTTTACTTTGAAAAAATGTCTTCCTGATTTATAATATGTATATCTGCTTTTAAAAGAGATTCGGTTGCTTTTTTATTATCGTCAACTCTGAAAATCATATAGGCTTTGTTTTCTACCTTAGACATAAATGCATAGGTATATTCAACCACTATATCTGCATTTGAAAGAACCTCTAAAATAGAAGCCATGCTTCCGGGAGTATCGTCAAGTTCAACTGCTAAAACTGATGTTGCGGTAACTGTATATCCTTCATCCTTTAATATGTCACGTGCACGGTCGGGCTCGTCGGTTATAAGTCTTAATATACCGAAATCCTGTGTATCGGCAATAGAAAGAGCTTTAAGATTTATTTTGCTTTCAGATATAAATTTTGTAACCTCTGCAAGTGATCCCTTTTTGTTTTCTATAAATATCGAAATCTGTTTAACACTCATTTTATACCCCTCCGTTTTTAATATAATTTTCTCTTATCAACTACTCTTACTGCTTTGCCTTCGCTTCTTGTTATGCTTTTTGGCGGAACAAGATGCATTTTAGGATTGATTCCCAGCATAGTTTTTACTGCTGCTGCAAGTTGTTTTTCTTTTGCGGCTATTTCTTTAACTGTATCCGAGAAGTTCTCCGACGAAAGTTCAACATATACATCAAGAGTATCTGTATTATTTTCACGGTCAACTTCTATACGGTAGTTTGGTGAATAGCCCTGTTCTAAAAGAACTGTTTCTATCTGTGAGGGGAACACATTTACGCCACGGATTATAAGCATATCGTCACTTCTTCCCATAGGCTTGGTCATTTTTACAAATGTTCTTCCGCAAGAGCACTTTTCACGGGTAAGAACACAGATATCTCTTGTTCTGTATCTTAAAAGAGGAAATGCTTCTTTATCAACACTTGTAAGAACAAGCTCTCCCCTGCTTCCTTCGGGCAGAACTTCGCCTGTATCGGGGTCTATGATTTCTGCTATGTAATGGTCTTCGTTGATGTGCATACCTGTTTGTGCTTCACATTCAAAAGAAACGCCGGGGCCTGCAAGCTCGGTAAGTCCATATATATCGTAAGCCTTTATGCCAAGTGCCTTTTCGATATCACGACGCATTTCTTCTGTCCATGCTTCTGCACCAAAAATACCTGCTTTTAACGAAATATCGTCGGTTGTATATCCCATTTCCTTCAATGTTTCAGCGATATATGCAGCATAAGAAGGTGTACAGCAAATAATTGTTGACTGCAAGTCTATCATAAACTGAATCTGTCTTTCTGTATTGCCCGATGACATAGGAAGTGTAAGACAGCCTACTTTATGTGAACCGCCGTTCAAGCCGGGTCCGCCTGTAAAAAGTCCATAGCCGTAGCATACCTGACAAACATCATCTTTTGTTCCGCCTACTGCCATAATTGCTCTTGCACAGCAATCTTCCCAGATATCAATATCGTGCTGCGTGTAAAAAGCAACTACTCTTTTTCCTGTAGTTCCGCTTGTTGACTGAATTCTTACGCAGTCAGACAAAGGTCTTGCCATAAGTCCGTAAGGATATGCTTCTCTTAAATCTGCCTTTGTTAAAAAGGGTAATTTATGTAAATCGTTTACTGATTTAATGTCTTCAGGTTTTACTCCCTGCTTATCCATAAGATCACGATAGTACTTTACATTTTCATAAACATTCTTTACCTGTTTTATAAGTTTTTCGCTCTGAAGTTCTTTAATTTTCTCGACAGGCATTGTTTCAAGCTCTTTTTGATAGTAATTAGCCAATTTTACCATTCCTTTCCATTATTCCATTATGTCATTTATTAAATTTCCAATAAAATTATCATCTTTTATAAATTCATGGGTTCCTTCAAAAACTTTAAATTTCACCCAGTCAGTTCCAACGTTTTTGCAAAGTTTTTCCAGCTTTTTGAATGATTCCTCCGAGCTTTTATAATCAAACAAAGCATCTTCATTTCCAACTGCTATGTAAAGCTTTCTTGGATGTACAAGACATGCAATTTCTGTATCGTCAAATTTTTCTGCCGATTTATCCCATGTCCAGTCACTCCAGTCAACTGCATCTCTTTTATTAAAGAATGAGCAAGACAGTGCTGATTTAATACGTGTATCAACTGCCGATGTAAAAAGTGTATAAAATCCGCCATAAGACAAACCTACCATACCAAGGTCTGATACATAATTCTGTGCTTCAAAATAGTCGAGTATTCTCTGAATTCCATAAATTTCTACGGCTGTTATTGAACTGCCTACTCTTTTTAATGAGGCATCTATTGCCTTTCTGTCAAACTCTACTTCGTAATCTTCGTGCCATAAAAGAAGCTGCGGTGCAAAAGCGTGTACGTTATACTTTATTGTACGTTGCAGCATATCATTGTAGTTTGCTGTTGAATCGTATACTCCCGAAATAAGCTCGGGTGTTCCCGCTCCACCGTGCTGAACTATTACTAAAGGCTTTTTATCCTCTCCGTTCATTTTAAAGAAAAGCCCTGTCATTTTAAGACCTTTCAAAATCTCAAACTGTACGCGGTATACTGTATAACCGTCTTCCTCTGCAAGCTTTTCCATTGTACATTCAGGCAATTTATCGTCTTTATGCCCTACTAACGGCCAACCCAGCATTTCTTTGAAATCGTTTCTGTATTTTTCCCGTTCTTCAAAAATGTTTTTAGTGTATTGTTGTCTTACTGCTTCGGCTTCCTTTTTTCTTTGTTCCAGTACATTTTTTAAGCCATCAATATAATTTTGCTTGTACTGCTTTGAAAATTCTTTTTCTTCTCTATACTTCATTGTTTTTTCTCCTATATAAATTTTATTAAATAAAATTGGTAAACGATTTGGTTGCCACTTCTACCAGGAGTAAAAATGCTTGTGAGCCGTGGCATTTTTATGACGCCGCGGGTTGTTGCAGTGCTCGAAGAGCACAGAAGAGCGTTAGCTGTTAAGAATTTTATGGAATAAAATTCTGCATGTACTTAATTATAAAATCAGCATATAAACTAAATACAAATTCTACCAGGAGTAAAAATGCTTGCTTGCAATGGCATTTTTACGACGCCGTCAATTAATGCAGTGCTCGTAAGAGCACAAAAGAGCGTAAGCTCTTAAGAATTTTATGGAATAAAATTCTGCATGCATTAATTATAACACTCTGTTTTTCCAAAATCAAGAATTATATACAGATAAATGTGTTAAATTTTTTATTTTTTACTAAAAAAAGTGTTGACAAGCAGGAAAATATGTGCTATTATATTCAGGCAGTCAAAAATCTGCAAATGCGCCATTAGCTCAGTTGGTAGAGCACCTGACTCTTAATCAGGGTGTCCTGGGTTCGAGTCCCCGATGGCGCACCAATTTCTGGGTGTAGCGCAGTTTGGTAGCGTGCTTGAATGGGGTTCAAGAGGCCGGGAGTTCAAGTCTCCCCACTCAGACCAAAAAGAAACATTGTACCAAAGGTATGATGTTTCTTTTTTTATTTGAAAGAGACTTGAACTCAAGGTGAGCACGAAGCGTTAACAAAAACGCCCCTAAAAAGAGGCGTTTTTGTTTTTAATTATCCTGATACTTATTTTCGTATTCTATATCCTGGAGCAGGTTTTCTGATTTATAGGCTGAAACGGCGAGGGTGTCGCATCGTTCATTTTTTTCGTTGCCGTTATGTCCTTTTACCCAGATATATTCTATTTTATGCTTTTGTGCAGCATCAAGAAGGCGTTGCCATAAATCGGGGTTCAAAGCTTCTCCCCCTTTGCGACGCCAGTTATTCTTTTTCCAGGCATATACCCAACCTTGTGTTAAAGCATTTATTACATAGGAAGAATCGCTGTAGAGCTGAACCTCGCAGGGTTCTTTTAATGCTTCGAGTCCTACGATAACCGCCATAAGCTCCATACGGTTGTTTGTGGTTTTTCTATATCCGCCGGAAAGCTCTTTTTCTTTTCCGTTATATTCAAGTATTACTCCATATCCGCCGGGGCCGGGATTTCCGCTACAAGCTCCGTCGGTATAAACAGAAACCTTTTTCATAATATTCTCCTAAAGCAAGGACTTGTCCTGAAAAGACAAGTCCTGTTTTTATTATTCTTCTGTTGTTTCTTCTGCGGGAGCTTCTTCTGCTTCTACAGGAGCTTCTGCAGGTGCTTCTTTTTCAGCTACGGGAAGTAATGCTCTTATGCTGAGTGAAATCTTTTTGGTTTCCCAATTGATTTCTGTAATCTTAGCTTCAACTTCCTGACCGATTTTAAGTTCGTCAGCAGGTTTTTCAATTCTCTTATTTGCTATCTGTGAGATATGAACAAGACCGTCGATACCGGGCATAAGTTCAACAAATGCACCAAAAGGTACAAGTCTTATAACCTTAACTGTAACTACATCTTCAACGTTGAATCTCTTTTCAGCGATAAGCCAGGGGTTGTCCTCTGCTTTTCTGTAGCCGAGTGAGATTTTGCCTGTTTCTTTATTTGCTTCAAGCAATGTAACCTTTACAGCATCGCCTTCTTTTAATACTTCAGAAGGATGCTTGATATGGCTCCATGAAAGCTGTGAAATATGGATAAGTCCATCTACTCCACCGATATCAACAAATGCACCAAAATTTGTTAATGTTTTTACTACGCCGTCAAATTCTGTCTGACCTGCGTCAACCTTTGCCCAGAATTCTTCGCTTTTCTTAGCTTTTTCTGCTACTAAAATTTCTTTAACTGAGCCTAAAACTCTCTTACGGCTGGGGTTGATATCACGAATCTTTATAGGAACCTGGTTGCCAATAAGTACGCTTAAGTCAGGCATATATCTATCGTTTGCCTGTGAAGCAGGAATAAAGATTCTCACACCTTCACTTACTGCCATTACGCCGCCACGTACAACTTCAATAATTTTACCCTGTAAAATTTCGCCGGCTTCGTAAGCATCTTTTACTCTCTGCCAGCCCTTCATAGCTACAAGGCGTTTCATTGAAAGTCCAACTACGCCGTCAACATCACTTACTCTGTAAACATAAGCTTCAATTTCGTCGCCAACCTTAAGGACATTTTCAACCTTAACGTCGGGGTCTTCTGTTACTTCTGATACACTCAGAATACCGTCAGATTTGTAGCCTAAGTCAACATATATCTCAGTAGGTGTAATACCGATTACGGTACCTCTAACTACGTCCCCTGTATTTAAAGTAGTAAAAGACTTCTGAAGTTCCTCCTCAAAATTTAATTCTGTGTTTTTTGCGTTTTCTTCCATTGTGTTTAAAACCTCCTTAATTATCCAATCCGGTGCTGATGCTCCGGCTGTAATTCCTGTTGTGCCGTAAGGAAAAGTTAGATTTTTAAGCTCGTCCTTACTTTCGATATGATAAACTGTTTTGCAGTGTTGTTTACATATATCAACAAGCTTTGTTGTATTTGAACTCTGTCTGCTTCCTATGACTATCATAGCGTCACTTTTTTTTGAAAGCTTTTCTGCTTCCGTCTGGCGTTCATTAGTCGCTTCACATATTGTATCAAAAAACACTATACTTTTGCAAGTGTTTTTTATAATTTTTAATATTTTTTCCCAAAAAATTCTTTTTGAGGTAGTTTGTGCGACTAAACAGATGTTATTTTGCCCTTCTAAATTCAGTGCATCTTCCTCGCTGTTTATAATTATCGCACTGTCGTTACATCTGCCGTTAATACCTAAAACTTCAGGGTGTTTTGGATCTCCCACTATTGCAATCTGGTAACCCTTTTCATAATACTCTTTAACAATATTATGTATTTTTTTTACAAAAGGACAGGTTGCATCGCAAATTACGGCTCCCGATTCTTTTATTTTATTTTCTTCTTTCTCAGAAATGCCGTGACTGCGTATTATTACTCTGTCACCTTCTTTGAAGTTGTCATTTTTTATAAATACTCCAAGTTTTTCAAGGCGGTTTGTTTCGGCTTCGTTATGAATTAAGGGACCGTAGGTATATACCTTGCCCTCTTTCGCCATTTTCTCTGCCATTTTTACTGCACGGTTTACCCCAAAACAGAAGCCTGCATGCTTTGCTAATACTATGTTCATTATTTTGTCCTGTCTTTTATAATTTTTTTAATTATTTCAACAACTTCTTCTATGCTGTACTGTGTACTGTCAAGCATAACACTGTCTTCTGCAGGTTTTAAGGGTGCAAATGCACGGCTGCTATCGTTTTTATCGCGGTATATCATATCGTTCTTTACTTCTTCATAATTACTGTCTATGCCCTTTTCCTGCAGTTCAAGACATCTGCGTTTTGCTCTCTCTTCAACTGTTGCTGTAAGGAAGATTTTTACTTCTGCATCAGGTAAAACATAAGTACCTATATCTCTGCCGTCCATTATTACATCTGTTTTTTCGGCATTCTGACGCTGAATATCCACAAGCTTTAATCTTACTTCGGGAATAACAGCTATTTCGGATGCTCCTACAGATACTTCGGGTGTGCGTATTTTAGAAGAAACATCTTCTCCGTTTAAAAAGATATGCTGTTCGTGGTCAATATGAGAAATTTCTATATTGATTTTATCTAAATTTGCTATTACCTTTTCTTTCTCGTTTTTTATATCCACGCCCTCGCGTATGAAATAAAGAGCTGCACAACGATACATTGCACCCGTATCTATATATACAAGTCCAAGTTCTTTTGCAACCAGCTTTGCCATTGTGCTTTTGCCTGCTCCTGCAGGTCCGTCTATTGCTATTTTCATATTTCTCCTCCTAACCGAAAGTGAATAATCCAAACTCTGATTTTTAGAGGTAGATTTTCGCTTTCGATGTGTTAAAATACTCGGTAATCCGCCAGGATTACCTGCGTTTGTGCCTTGCAAGGATGACAAGCCAAAAGATACCGAAATCCCACCGTTTTAGGCAGGTTAGGATTACTCTCTTTCGGTTACCCTGCCGGCTACAAATCCGGTAGAAAATGCTATTTGAAGATTAAATCCGCCTGTATAGGCATCTACATCTATAATCTCGCCTGCAAAATAAAGTCCTGAAACTATTTTACTTTCCATTGTTTTTGGGTTTATTTCGCTAACCTTTATTCCGCCCGATGTTATTATTGCTTCGTTTATAGGACGGAAGGAAGATGCAGTTAAAGTTAAATTTTTTATAAGAGATGCAAAATTTTTGCGTTCGCTTTTTCCTATCTCCCCTGTTTTTTTGTGGGGATCTATCCCCGAAAGCTCTACCATTACGTCAATGAGCTTTTTAGGAAACAAATCATCAAGCGAATTTACAAAATCTTTTTTGCTGTACTTTTCAAAATCACGGATTAAGCGTTTATCAAGCTCTTCAAGTGAAAGTGCGGGTTTTAAATCAATATGAATTGTGTGCCCTTCTGCATCCTTCATGTGCGAGCTTGCACTTAAAACAATTGGTCCTGATATTCCAAAATGGGTAAAAAGCATTTCGCCAAAATCCGAATAAATTTCTTTTCCGTTTTGGTTTAGTACTTTTAATGTGACATTTTTAAGTGAGAGACCCTGCAAGGTTTGCACCCATTTTTCTTCACATTCTATAGGAACCAAAGAAGGTTTAAGTTCTGTTACTGTATGTCCAAGCTTTTCTGCCATTATATGCCCTTCTCCGGTAGAACCTGTAACAGTATAGCTTACTCCACCTGTTGCTAAAATTACTGCTTCTGCAGACAAAATTTTGCCTGTATCAAGCAAAACACCCGTCACTTTTCCGTTTTCTGTATTTATTTCTTTTGCAGATGCTTTTACAAAGGTTACATTGTGTTTTTTTAAAAATGAAACAAAAGCATCGGCTACCTCGTTTGCACTGTCACTTTCAGGAAAAACTCTGTTTCCACGTTCAATTTTAGTTTTTACTCCCATTTTTTCAACAAATGAGATTAAATCATTGTTCGAAAAGGTGTTAAAGGCACTGTATAAAAATCTGCCGTTTGTGGGCACATTTTTAATCAATTCGTCAGGCGGGCAGGAATTTGTGATATTACATCTGCCTTTGCCTGTAATACGAAGTTTTTTTCCAAATTTATTGTTTTTTTCTATGAGAAAAACATTGTTTTTGCATATTGCCGCCGAAGCTGCTGCCATCATACCCGCAGCACCGCCGCCTATAATTGCTATATTCACGATTTTCTCCTTTGCATAACAAAATATATACGTTCGTCATTTTCTTTCGGAGGGTTGAAATCCTCTCCAAAAATACCGAGAAGTACAAGTCCTGCTTTTTGTGCAGATAATATAATTTCTTCAGGGGTGTATATTCGCTGACATTGTTCTTCTTCTATACGATTATAACATTCCCCTTCTTTTACAAAAAATGTGAGGAGCATATTGCAAAAACTATCTTCAAGACAGTTTTCCCACACATAAAATATTTTGCCGTCATCATAGGTAAATGTATTGTTACCGAGTATATTTTTTAATTTGTATTCTGTACTTATATCAAAAACAAACAAGCCATCGTAATTTAAGTAATTGTTTACAAGACGCATTAAGCTGTCAAGATCAGAATCTTCTGTCAAATAGTTTACAAGGTCTAAATAGCTTACTATTGCGTCAACTGTTCCGTAAAGTTCAAAATCCGTTGCATCCATTTGAAGATAAAGACTTTTTGAGTCTTTTTCTTTTGCAACAGAGAGCATTTCTTCAGAAGCGTCTATACCTATCATATCATAGCCTTTTTCCTGCATGATTTTAGTAAGATTCCCGCTTCCGCATCCTAAATCAAGCATAAGTTCAGGCGTTTGTCCAAACTTATCAAAAATAGCCTGATAGTATTCCGCCGTTTTTATATAATTTACATCTTTCATTAAATCATCGTATAACGATGAGAATTTTCCGTACATTATTTTTTTATTTTAGAAAGCACCCTGCGGTATCCTTCTGCCTCTCCGTTCAAATATTGGCGTACTCTGCAAATTGTTGCAGAGCTTGCACCTGTTTCTTCCGCAATTTCTGTGTATACTGCTCCGTCGTCAAGTTTTATTGCAACATCAAGTCTTTGTGCCATTGAAGAAAGCTCTGCTCTGGTACAAAGGTCAAATAAAAATCTTTTATAGTCTTCAGCAGTTTCCAGGCTTGCGAATGCTTCGTAAAGCTGGGTAAGCTGTTTATCTCTGAGTTCGTCTTTCATCTGACTTTCTCCTTTCAAAGATTAACACGTACATGTTCATACAGCATAACTGCACAGGCTATGGCTGCATTTAAAGATTCTGCCCCTCCGGGCATTGGGATTTTTATAAGTGTATCACACATATTACACACTTCGGGACTTATACCGTCCCCCTCGTTTCCTATTACAAACGCCCACTTGCCCGAAAGATTAGTATCATATAAATTAACACTTCTCTCCTGCAATGCTCCGCCTGCGATTTTATATCCCTTTTGTTTTACATTTTCAAGGTCGCAAGGATTTAAAAAGACCGTTTTAACTTGAAAAAGTGCACTCATTGAAGCTCGCACCACTTTTGTGTTATAAATGTTAACGCATCCTTTTAAAAGCACCACTCCAGCGGCACCAGTAGCATGTGCTATTCTTAATATTGTGCCCATATTTCCCGGATCTCTTACATTATCGCATATTACAAGAGGCCCCGCACCTTCTATATCTTCAAGGCTCCATTTTGTTTGCTTTGCAACCGCAATTATACCTTGCGGGGTTTCTGTTTCAGCAACACGGCGGAAAAGTTTTTCAGGCAAAGTATATACTTTACAATCATCGGGAACAAACCCTGTATAGTTTTCGCTTACAAGGGCAAACGAAAGCTGTGCTCCGTTACCGACTGAATCGTGCACAAGTCTTTCCCCTTCAAGCAAAACTTCTCCATATTCTCGTCTTCCCGCAGGCTTTTTTAAAGAATTTACATGCTTTATTATATTGTTATCTAAACTTTTTATATACATACTTTAAAAAAATTAGGCAGCGCAAAAGCGCTGCCTTTACTGTCTCTTTATCTGCTTGCTTTTGCCTTTTCTACTAACTGTGCGAAAGCTGCTGCGTCATTTATTGCGATTTCTGAAAGCATCTTTCTGTTAATTTCGATGCCTGCCTTTTTAAGTCCATCCATAAATGTTGAATAGTTCATACCATTCATCTTTGCTGCTGCGCTGATTCTGGTAATCCACATTCTTCTGAAGTTACGCTTTTTCATCTTTCTTCCAGCATAAGCGTAAACAAGTGACTTCATAACCGCCTGGTTTGCCACTCTGTAGCACTTGGACTTACTTCCAAAGTAGCCCTTAGCAAGCTTTAATATCTTTTTATGTCTCTTTCTTGTGGAAAGAGCTCCTTTTACTCGAGCCATTTTTACATCCTCCTATTCTTATTTGTAAGGTAAAAGTCTCTTTACTGTTACTGCGTTCGGAATCGAAGCATATGAAATCTTACGAAGTCTTCTCTTTCTCTTCGTTGATTTTTTAGTAAGTATATGGCTCTTGAAAGCCTTTCCTCTTTTTACTTTACCATTCTTTGTAAGACTAAAGCGTTTTGCCGCTCCTCTGTGCGTCTTTAATTTTGGCATATGAGTCATCCTCCTGTAAATTTTATTTAAAACCTATTGGGCTTTAATCTGAATTATTTGGGAAGTATAAACATTGTCATACTTCTTCCTTCAAGTTTTGCGGCTTTGTCAACCTTGCCATATTCGGATATTGCTTCCGAAAATCTGTTTAAGGTCTGTTCGCCAAATTCGGTATGGTTCATTTCTCTTCCGCGGAAACGTACCGATACTTTAACTTTATCGCCGCTTTGTAAAAATTTGATAGCGTGATTCAGTTTAGTATTGAAGTCGTGCGAATCAATTGACGCAGAAAGACGTATTTCTTTTATATTTATGACCTTTTGGTTTTTACGAAGCTCTTTTTCTTTTTTAGCCTGCTCGAATCTGTACTTGCCGTAGTCCATTATTTTGCATACAGGTGGAACTGCCTGCGGAGCAATTTTTACAAGATCCAGATTTTTATCGCGTGCTATCTGAAAAGCTTCTTTAGATGAAACTATTCCGAGCTGTGTTCCGTCACTGTCGATAAGTCTAACCTCTTTGTCACGTATTTTCTCATTGATTGAAACTTCTTTACTGATACTAAAACACCTCCAAAATTTTATGAACCGAAAAAAAATACGGCTTGAAAACAAGCCGCACTAAAAAACACTTTGGTTTTAAAAGTATTTACCCGGGTCACCTGTGTGCCAGGGTGAGAGCTGTGCTCTGCTTGTTTACTCGAATATAATAGCACAAGTTTTTCTACTTGTCAAGTACTTTTTTTAATTTTTTAAGCTGTGAATTGGTGCAGGGATTCTTCCGCCTCGTTCTACGAAAACTTTTGGGGAATATTTGCTTATTTTCATAACAGGAGCGCTGCCGAGTAATCCGCCATAATTTATGCTGTCTCCCTCTTTCTTTCCGTATGCAGGAATAACTCTTACTGCAGTTGTTTTTGTATTGGCAACGCCTATAGATATTTCATCCGCTATAAGTCCGCAAAGAACATCTTCCTCGGTATCGCCCGGTACTGCTATCATATCAAGACCTACTGAGCAAACTGCTGTCATAGCTTCAAGCTTTTCTATTGTTAAAGCACCGCGTTCTACTGCGGCTATCATACCGGCATCCTCTGATACAGGTATAAAGGCACCAGAAAGGCCGCCAACGTGACTTGATGCCATTACTCCGCCTTTTTTTACTGCATCATTGAGCATTGCAAGCGCTGCTGTTGTTCCGCAGGCACCGCAGGATTCAAGTCCCATTCCCTCTAAGATATATGCAACAGAGTCTCCTATTGCGGGGGTGGGTGCAAGCGAAAGGTCGATTATTCCAAAGGGAACGTCAAGCCTTTTTGAAGCTTCCTGTGCTACAAGCTGACCTACTCTTGTTATTTTAAAGGCTGTTTTCTTTATAACGTCCGCAAGTGCCGAAAGATCGCAGTTCCCTGCCCTTTCTATTGCCGAGCGTACAACGCCGGGACCTGAAACACCAACATTTATTACTGTATCAGGTTCGCCTACTCCGTGGAAAGCACCTGCCATAAAGGGGTTATCCTCGGGAACATTTGCAAATACAACAAGCTTTGCACAGGCTATAGAATCTGCATCCTTTGTAAGATAAGACGCTTTCTTTATTACAGAACCCATAAGCTTTATTGCATCCATATTTATGCCTGCTTTTGTTGTTGCAACATTTACAGATGAACAAACCTTTGTTGTTTCAGAAAGAGCTTCGGCTATTACAGAAATAAGATTTTTTTCTGCCTGTGTCATTCCCTTATGTACAAGTGCAGAAAAACCGCCTATAAAGTTTATTCCAAGCGTATTGGCAGCACGTTCAAGTGTGTGTGCTACTTTTATATATCCATCTGGCGAAAGTGTTCCTCCAACAAGTGAAACAGGTGTTACTGCAACACGTTTATTTACTATTGGAACTCCGTAATCATGCTCTATGCTTTCGCCTGTACTTACAAGCTTTTCTGCTTTTTTTGTTATTTTGTCGTAAATTTTATCACAAAGACGGTTTTCGTCTTCACTTACGCAGTCAAGCAGGGATATACCCATTGTTATTGTTCTGATATCCAGATTTTCCTGGCGTATCATATTTATGGTTTCAAGAATATCAGATGTATTTATCATTTATTCCTCCACTATATTCTATGCATAATATTAAAGATATCTTCGTGCAAGGCTCTTATATCAAGTCCCTTTTCTTCTCCCCATTTTGCAAGCTTGTCGCTGAATTCAGAGAAGGGTACTGTAATATTATCTATATCAGCTGTCATTATCATTGCAAAGTATTCCTTCAAAACACTTTGTGTTATATCAAGAATATTGGCATTGTTTTCTGCGCAAAGACTGCTGACACCTGCTATAATACCAACACTGTCTTTACCTATAACTGTTATTACTGCTTTCATATTATTCCTCCGTATGCTTGTCGCAATGTGCACAGCAACCGTCACATTTTTTTACTATTGATTCTCTTCCTGTGTTTTTATAGTAATCGTCAACAGCCGCTTTTATAGCTTCTTCTGCCAAAACAGAGCAATGTATTTTTGGTGCAGGAAGTCCGTCTAACGCTTCAACTACTGCTTTGTTAGTAAGTTCTAACGCTTCTTCCACTGTTTTTCCTTTTACAAGCTCTGTTGCCATACTGCTTGTTGCAATTGCAGCACCGCAACCGAATGTTTTAAATTTTATATCAGATATAACATCATCATCAATTTTTAAGTATATTTTCATTATATCGCCGCATTTTGCGTTACCTACTGTGCCTACGCCGTCAGCATTTTCTATTTCGCCAACGTTGCGGGGATTTTGAAAATGGTCCATTACTTTTTCGCTATACATTTTAGTTTTCTCCTTTTATAAATTCCTCGTATAACGGGGACATATTTCTTAATTTTTCAACTATACCCGGTAAAGTTTCCAGTAAGATGTCAACTTCCTCCTCGGTATTTGTATCTCCTATTGAAATACGAAGCGAACCGTGTGCTATTTCGTGAGGTAAACCTATTGCCAAAAGCACATGCGACGGGTCAAGCGAGCCTGATGTACAAGCCGAACCGCTTGAGGCTGCAATTCCGTTCATTTCAAGCCACAAAAGCATTCCTTCGCCTTCAATAAACCTGAACGAGAAGTTTACATTTCCCGCAGCACGAAGGGTTGGATGTCCGTTTAAACGTGCGTAAGGAATTTTTTCTTCTATGCCTTTTATAAGCTTATCACGAAGGTATGTTACCTTTTTTGTTTTTTCATCAAGGCTTTCTGTTGCCATTTTAAGTGCTTTTGCCATACCAACTATATAAGGCACATTCTCGGTGCCGCCACGTTTGCCGTTTTCCTGATGTCCGCCTGTTATAAAAGCACTTGTTTTAATGCCTTTTTTTACATACAGTGCACCTACACCTTTGGGAGCGTGGAATTTATGTCCCGAAATACTGAGCATATCAACGCCCAAATCCTGAACGTCTATTGGCATATTGCCTGCTGCCTGAACAGCATCGGTATGAAAAATTGCACCGTATTTATGTGCTACTTTTGCAAGTTCCTTAATAGGTTCTATTGTACCTATTTCGTTATTTACATACATTATGCTAACAAGCACTGTTTTGTCATCCATAGCTTTTTCGAGAGTTTCGGGGCTTATTATACCGTACTCGTCACAAGGAAGATATACAACCTCATAGCCTTGTTTTTCAAGGCTTTCTGCTGTTTTTAATACTGCATGATGTTCAATTGCACTTACTATTATTTTATTACCCTTTTTTGAGTAATTTTGTACTGTGCTTCGCAATGCCCAGTTATCAGCCTCTGTTCCCGATGCTGTAAAGTAAATTTCTTTTGCAGTGCAGTTTAAACATTCAGCTATATCTGCTCGTGCTGCATCCAATGCCTCTTTAGCTTCTTGTCCTATCGAATATATTGTTGAAGGATTACCGTATTTTTCACAAAAATATGGTACCATTGCTTCTAAAACTTCTTTTTTTACTGCAGTTGTTGCTGCGTTGTCAAAGTATATCATACTTTCACCCCTTCCGAATATATTATTATATACCTAAATAAGATTTAATACAAGTCTTTTTTTATTTTATTTCTGCTTCTGTTCCGCTTTGAATAAGCATTATCCATGTTTGTCCGGGATTTAATGCTATTTCGTTTCCATTTGTGTCTTTATAAACAGTTTTTGCAGAACGTGATGATTTTTCCCATGTAATATCCATACATTTTCCGTTTGTTATGAATTTACCCGTGCCTGTTCCAACCTCGTCTATATTGATTCTGGGAGAGCCGTCCCCTAAAGGATAGTTTCTAACCTGCATTACAATAATATTTTTAACCGCCCATTGTGCATCTTCCTGAATAGGATGTACACTTCCGTTTATGTATCTTGTGTAGGTTTTTGTGTCGGCATTATAATCAAAGCCCGAGCGGTAAAAACCTGCATAGCTGTAAGCTACGCTTTGTGCAGGTGTACCTTCTATATCGGTATCCTCTTTATTTATGTTTAAAGGTGTTTTTTCTCTTTTTGTTCTGTAACCGAGGTTATCTACCTGTGCCATTATTTTTTCTATTGATGTAAATGCACTGTGGTAATCACCCTTATATTTTTCTTCTCTCCAGAAAACTGCGGCATCTCTGCCTATAACGCCATTTACATTGTTTATTCCAAGAGAAGATATATCGTTCATAGCCTGTGGACTGTAGCCAAAATGTGTATAAAGAGCGTCGTGTTCCATTACATAGTCAAGAAAATAATGTCTTGAAGAACGGATAGGTCCGATTTTTTTTGTTTCTGCCTCATTAAAAAGAGCCATATAACGTGTTGCAGAGCCTTCAACATTTATTTCGTATACAAGATATGCATCTGTAAGACCTGCGTGAGGACGTGCATCAGAATTATCGTTATCTATCATAACTGCAACGGGGCGTGTTTTTGCTCCGTAATATTCTTTATAAAAATCGCTTGCATTTTCGTCAATCTCTTCAATTTTGTTTTGTTCTGTTTCATCAACCTCTTGCATAGCAGGCTTTGAACATGCTGATACAAAAAGTAAGCCAAAGCAAAGTAAAACCACTAAAAATTTTTTCATAAGTCATAAGTTCCTTTCTGTATTTATATTTATATTCTAACATTTTTTTCGGCTTATCGCAACAATATATTTTATTTTTTAAAAAAAGTCTTGACATTATTTTTTTGATGTGATATATTTTATTTACATTTTTTACCATTTTTGGTAATTAAAATCCAAAGATTTGAATAGTTATTAAAGGAGAGATGTACAATGGAAGGAGACAAAACCATGAATGATTTAACAAATAATGCTGTAATTACAGGCATTGTTTCAGAAGAACCCGAGTTTAGCCATGAAGTATACGGAGAGGGATTTTATACTTTTTTTGTAGATGTTCCAAGGCTTTCGGAGGCAACCGACAGTATTCCTGTTACAATTTCAGAAAGACTTATGCTTCCCGGTCTTATTGAAATTGGAAATAAAATTGAGGTTTCGGGGCAATTTCGGTCTTACAACAACTATACCGGTACCGGTAACAAGCTGTTATTAACCCTATTTGTAAGAGATATAAGACTTATAGAAGAAAATGAAGATACAGTCCCAAATGAAATAACTCTTGTTGGTTATATATGTAAACCACCTGTTTACCGCCATACTCCGTTTGGCAGAGAAATTGCTGATATTTTAATTGCGGTAAACCGTTCTTATAACAAGTCAGACTATATTCCCTGCATTGCCTGGGGCAGAAATGCAAGATACACACGTTCCCTTAATGTAGGAGACAGAATAAAGCTTTGCGGCAGAATTCAGTCCCGCCACTACAGAAAAAGAATTTCTGATGATGAGTTTGTTTCAAAAACAGCTTACGAGGTTTCGGTTATAAAGCTTGAGTCAGAAAGCAGCGAAACGGCGTAACTTAAAAACTAAAGGGTAAAGCAGATTTTCTGCTTTACCCTTAATTTTTAATTATTCTTCATCAGGAAGGTCGCAATTATGATAAATTTCCTGTACATCTTCGTTGTCCTCAAGCATTTCGATGAGCTTGTTCATATTTTTTAAGTCTTCTTCTGTTTTGAGTTCAACTGTTGTCTGAGGAATCTGCATAATTTCTGCCGATGCTATTGCAAAGCCTGCATCTTCTATTGCTGAACGTACCTGGCTGAACGCTTCGGGAGCTGTTACTATTTCAAAATATTCATCTTCTCCTGAAAAATCGTCTGCACCTGCATCAAGTGCCTGCATCATAAGTTCGTCTTCGTCTACGCCTTCTTTTTCGCATAAAATTACGCCTTTTTTATCAAACATAAATGTTACGCAACCTGTCTGACCAAGATTTCCGCCGTATTTATCAAAATAATGACGCATATCTGCCGCTGTTCTGTTTCGGTTATCTGTTAAAGCTTCAACTATAACAGCTACACCGCCGGGACCGTAACCTTCGTAAACTATTTCTTCGTAGTTATCAGCAGTTGTATCGCCTGCTGCTTTTTTGATGCAACGTGCAATATTATCGTTAGGCATATTGTTTGCCTTTGCTTTTGCAATAACGTCCTTAAGCTTTGAGTTTGATTCAGGGTCGGGGCCGCCTGCTTTTACAATAACTGACATTTCTCTGCCGAGTTTTGTAAAGATTTTTGCCTTTTGTGCATCACTTTTTTCTTTTTTATGTTTTATGTTACTCCATTTGGAATGTCCTGACACTTAAATGTCCCCTTTCGATTACAGTAATTCTATACGTGAAATAACTTTATCGTTTGTAGCAAAGTTAAATTCTTCAGCCCACTTATCAAGTAAAGCTTCCTGTCTTCCTGTAGTAATATTTGTTTTTACGGTTTCAAGATTTGATTCGTAAATTTCGCCCGATGTGGGATTTGCATAACGCTTTAAGATATGGTAGCCGTATTCTGTTTCAACAAGCTCTGTTGTATAGTCGTCTACATTCTTAAGAGTCCATGCTGCATCTGTAAATGCTTTAACATAGGTTGTTCCGTCTTCTTTTACAAGATATCCGCCGGGGTTTGAAAGCTTTCCTTCTTCATCACGGGTATCTTCGGAATATTCGTTCATCAAAGCATCAAAATCTTCGCCTGCTGCTACTTTAGCTAAAACTTCTTCTGCCAGAGCTTTTACTTCTTCAACTGTTTTTAATTCGCCTTCAGCTTCTGTTGTTGCAAGTTCTTCGCCTTCTGCTGCTTCGGGGAACTTAAAGAGAATATGTTTTACTGTTACATATTCTTCATTGTATGCTTTTGCTATTTCTTCATCTGTAGCATTTGTAAGCTCTTCTTCATGGTCTTTTTCATACTTTGCAAGATATGAGCTTGAGTAAACAAGTCTTTCAATTATTGTATTAAGTTCATTTAAAGAAATACCAAGTTCGTTATAATATGCTTCATATTCGTAGGTGCCGCCGCCCTGCTGGATAAATGAATCTTTCTGCTCTGCAAGTGCTGCCTTACCTTCTTCATCAAGTGTGAAGTTTTCGCTTTTTGCTTTTGCATAAGCTGACATTACCTGCTCAAGCTGTGCAATAGCCTGGTCTTTTGCATACTGCTTTGCAGTTACGCCTTCTATCATAACTGTTTCCCAGTCTTCTTCTGCTTCAAGTGTATCGCCCTGCTGCTGTGCTGCCTGTGATGCATAGTTTTGTCCCATCATAAGGTAATACATAAATTCGCCTTTTGAAACAGACTCGCCGTTTATGGTTGCAACTTCTGTTACGTTTACTATGTTACATGCTGTCAAAAGCATCATAACTGCTAACATAAGTGCCGCTACTTTAATTTTTTTCATAATTAGTACCTTCCTTTTTTTGTTTATAACTTTACTTATAATACAACAAAATTCTTAATGATGCAAGTCTTTTAACAAATTTTTTAAATTTTCGAGTGTTATTTTTCCGTTTTCGGAAACTTTTTCGTGAAGCGATATATAAGGTCTTGCTCCCGCACCAAAAAGGATTTTTTGTTTACTGTTGCCAATTATTCTTGATATTTTTTCCATACTTGGGGGATTATGTTCTGAAAAATAAAGAACAAAAACATTCCCTTTTTGTGAAACCTCGCTTATCCCCGCCTCTGTTGCATATATTCTTAAAAGCGAAACATCAACAAGGGTTTGGGTTTCTTTTGGCAATCTTCCGTATCGGTCATAAAGTGCGTTGACAACAGCTTTTGCTTCCTTATTATTTTCTATACCCGCTATCATCCTGTATGCTTCAAGCCTTAAGGAGGCATCTTCGATATACGAAGTAGGTATAACTGCTTCCACATTTACATCTATTACCGCATCCTCTGCCTTTTCTTCTTTGCCCGAGAGTTCTTTTACTGCATCCTCAAGAAGCTTTACATACATATCATAACCTACACTTGCCATAAAGCCGTGCTGTTCGGGGCCGAACACATTTCCCGCTCCCCTTATTTCAAGGTCACGAAGAGCAATTTTAAATCCAGAGCCAAGCTCTGTAAACTCTTTTATTGCAACAAGTCTTTTTTCAGCATCTTCCGACAAACTTTTATCCTTGTTATAAGTTAGATATGCATAGGCTATTCTGTCGCTTCTGCCTATTCTTCCTCGTATCTGGTAAAGCTGTGCGAGCCCCATTCTGTCGGCATTTTCTATTATTATGGTGTTAACATTTTGTATATCTATGCCTGTTTCTATTATAGTTGTGCAAACAAGAACGTCCACATTTCCTTCCATTGTGTCCATCATTACACTTTCAAGCTCTGCCTCATTCATTCTGCCGTGTGCAACTGCCACTCTTGCCCCGGGAACAAGATTTTTTATTTTGTCTGCAATCCCATATATTCCTGCTATTCTGTTGTATACATAATATACCTGACCCGAACGCTCCATTTCTCTTTCTATAGCATTTTTTATAACATACTCGTCATATTCCATAACATAGGTCTGTATAGGATGACGATTTTCAGGAGGGCTTGTTATTACGCTCATATCCCTTATCCCTGTCATTGCCATATTAAGAGTTCTTGGAATGGGTGTTGCCGTTAATGTTAAAACGTCTATCCCCTTTTTCAGATTCTTGATTTTTTCTTTATGTGCAACGCCAAAACGTTGTTCTTCATCTATTACCAAAAGACCGAGAGCTTTGAATTTTACTTTATCAGACAACAGCTTGTGCGTTCCTATAATTACATCTATTTCTCCGCTTTTAAGCTGTTCGAGTATCTTTTTCTGCTGTGTTTCTGTCCTAAAGCGTGACAGCATTTCTATTTTTACAGGGAAATCCTTCATACGCTCGCAAAAATGGTTGTAATGCTGAACTGCTAAAATAGTTGTAGGAACCAGATATGCACACTGCATTCCATCCATTACGCACTTAAAGGCTCCCCTTATTGCAACCTCGGTTTTGCCGTAGCCTACGTCTCCACACAGAAGTCTGTCCATAGGCTTTTGGCTTTCCATATCCTTTTTCATTTCTTCTATGCAGGTTATCTGGTCGGGAGTTTCTTCATATTCAAATTCCGATTCAAATTCTGCCTGCCACGTAGTATCCTCGCAAAAAGCGTGACCTTGCGTTTTACTTCTTTCTGCATATAAATCAACAAGCTTTATTGCAAGCTGTTTTACAGAGGTTTTTGCCGCAGTTTTTGTTCTCTGCCATTCTCCGCTTGCAAGGCGGTTTAATTTAGGCGGTTTTTCTTCTATATTTGCGTGTGAGTACTTATATATTAAATTCAGCTGACTTACAGGCACATAAAGGTTATCGTTGTTTTTATAAAGAACTTTGAGATAATCTCTTTCAACCCCCTCGGTGGTTATTTTTACAAGCTCACTGAAAAGACCTATGCCGTGCACACTGTGTACAACATAATCACCTGGTTTTAATTCGTCAAAACTGCGTATTTCCTTTGCCCCGTCAACCTTTATTCTTGCTTTCTTTTTATTTTTTTGTACAAAAATATCACTTCCGCTTACAAAAACGGTTTTGATATGGCTATATAAAAAGCCTTTGTCAAGAGCATCTTCAAAAATTACAGTTTCTCCTCTTTGGGGCATACTGTAATCCTTTGCTATACGGCTTTCGCACTCAAAATCCTTTAAAGCTTTTTTAATACCTTCTGCCCGCGCACGGGTGCCTGCCAATATAAATATACGATGGTCCTTTTGTTTCCAGTATTTTATATCGTCTGCCAGAACGGCAGGCTTTCCTCCATAGGAAGGAAGACTTTGCCCCTGCACCGTTAAAGTTACATCAGGCGTATAGTCGGGTGATGCGTGCGACATACCTGAAAAACCTGTTACAACAGACTTTTTAAGTTCTTTTAATATCTTTTCGTAATCATTTATAAACTTTGTTAATGAAGGGTCTATTTTTTCTGATAAAATAAGCTCTTCTGCCCTTTTTTCAACAAAGTCCTGATAAGAAATAGCAGAAGAAGAAACTTTTGCCGGTTCATCAAAAACAAAAATTGAATTTTCTTTAAAATATTCTGTTAAACATGCTTGTTCAGTGTTTGCAAGTGCGGGAGTTATTCTGCACTCTTCAGCCTTTTCAAGCGAAAGCTGGCTGGAAATTGAAAAAAATCTTATGCTTTCTATTTCATCACCAAAAAGTTCTACACGATAAGGGTAATCGGAATCAGGCGGAAAAACATCTGTTATACCGCCTCTTTGCGAAAACTGACCTTTACTTTCTATTGCGGCAACATTTTTATAACCAAGGTCTGTCAAGATGGCGGGAAGATTTGAAATTTCATCACCCGCACGAAGCGTAAAGCTTTTTTCTTTAAAGCTTTGGGGCGGTGTTACAAAGTTCAAAAGTCCCTGAATGCTTACTACAGCATTTGCTCCGTCTAAAATTGCACGCAGAGCCTTTACTCTTACCGCTTCGGTATCGTAACTTAAGCTTTCTATGCCGGCTTTTATGAATTCTCCTCCCGGCAGATATACTGTGTTATCGCAAAAAACCTTTAAATCTTCACAAAGTTTGCGTGCCGAAGATTCACTATGCGAAACTATGCATGCCCGTTTTTTTGTGCACGCCAAAAGTGCGGCTATCATGTGGGCCTTCTGGCTTTCAACAACTCCCACTACATTTACCGCACTTTTATCTTTTTTTGAATATTCAGTTAAAGTTTTAAATTCTTCCAAGTCCGAAAGAGATTCAAAAAAACAATTACTCATTCTGCTCCTACGCCGTTAAATTTATTCATAGCCTGCGAAGTTCCGTTTGTAATAACGGTTTCAACTGCATCGGCACTAAGCTTTACACATTTTGTTACCGCTTCTCCGTCTGCCTTTGAAAATCTGCCAAGCACATGTTCAACCATTTTACCTTCGTCTGCGGCGCCCACGCCTATTTTTATTCTTATAAAATTATCTGACGAAAGCTGATATATTATCGATTTTAAGCCATTATGCCCACCGGCACTGCCTTTTTCCCTTATTCTCATTCTGCCGACAGGAAGTGATACATCATCGTGTAATACTATTATATTTTCTGGCGGGACTTTATAATATTCCGCCATCTCCCTGACACTTTCTCCGCTTAAGTTCATATAAGTTGAAGGTTTAGCCAAAATAACTTTTTCTCCCCCTATTGTACCTTCGCCCAAAAGTGCACGAAATTTTATTTTTTTTACACTAATACTATATTGTGTTGCTATGTAATCTATACATACAAAGCCAACATTATGCCGGGTTTTATCATATTCTTTCCCGGGATTGCCAAGACCAACTATAAGATACACTTATTTTCTCCTTATACAAACAAGGGGCTTACTGAAATATCAAGATAAACTCTCTTAATTGCTTCTGCAAAAAGGTCTGCAACAGAGAGTACACGAATCTTGTCAAGCTTCTTTTCCTTTGGAAGCTGTATTGTATCAAGCACAACAAGTTCTTTTATTGGAGACTCTTCAAGTCTTTCCATTGCAGGACCTGAAAGTACAGGATGTGTACAGCAAGCATAAACCTCTTTTGCACCTTTTTCCATAAGAGCATGTGCACCATGAGTTATTGTGCCGGCGGTATCAATCATATCGTCAACCATAATAACTCTCTTGTCTTTTATTTCACCTATGATATTCATAACTTCGGATACGTTAGGCTTAGGTCTGCGCTTATCGATAATAGCAATGGGCACATCGAGTTTCTGTGCAAAGTTACGTGCTCTTGTTACACTGCCAAAATCAGGCGAAACTACAACAACATCTTCTTTCGAATCTGCAAACTTTTCGTTATAATAATCTGCTAAAATAGGAGCCCCTATTAAATGGTCAACAGGAATATTGAAAAAGCCCTGTATCTGTGCTGCGTGAAGATCCATGGTGAGAACTCTGTCAGCACCTGCGGTAGCTATTAAATCTGCCACAAGCTTTGCAGAGATTGGATCACGTGCTTTTGCTTTTCTATCCTGTCTTGCATAACCATAATAAGGAATTACAGCTGTTATTCTGCCCGCAGATGCACGTTTGAATGCATCAATCATTATAAGCAATTCCATAAGATTATCGTTTACAGGGTCGCATGTTGACTGTACTACAAAAACATCCGATCCTCTTACGGTTTCTTTGATATTAACAAAAATCTCACCGTCACTGAAAAGCCCCACTTCAGAATTTCCCATTGAAATTTTTAAATCGCGCAGGTCTTTCTGCAATGCTTCCATTATAGCTTCTGCAAGCTTACGGTTGGAATTTGCCGCAAAAATTTTAATGTCCTTACCATGTGTTATCATTACCTTGTCTCCTTATCTTAATTTTGTCTTTTTGAGTCCGTGGCCAAGTACACGCAAAAAAGGCAAGCCATTTCTTGCCTTTTTTGCTTTTTGGTTTATTCTTCGGTTTCTTCAACCGTAAGAGATTCTTCGTACTTGTCCAAAATAGACTTTTGCAGATAATCTCTCATCTGGCTGTTTATAGGATGTGCAATATCCTTAAACTCGCCTTCTGAGGTTTTTCTGCTGGGCATAGCAATAAACATTTTATCTTGTACTTCTATAACCTTGATGTCATGAACTACTATAGCGTCATCGAAAGTAACTGATACTACTGCTTTCATCTTGCCTTCAGTACTAATTTTCCTGATACGGATATCAGTAATTTCCATGCCTACTTCCCTCCTGCTATACACTTTTCTTGACGTATTTCATTGCATAATTCACCAGTTTATGCAACTGTCATAATATATTCTACCAAACTTTTTTTAAAATTTCAATAAAAATTTTCAACTTTTGTTGTTTTTTTTTTATTTTAGTGTATAATTACAGTTAGAATGTTAATTTTTTATTGAAAGGATTTGAATTTTTGAACAGTTTTAGCCTTAACAAATATCCTGAAAATTCACATATACATTTTATCGCTATTGGCGGAATAAGCATGAGTGGACTTGCCGAAATTTTATTAAAACGCGGTTTTAAGGTTTCAGGTTCTGATTCACAAAAAAGCCATATCACTGACAAGCTTGAAGCTTTAGGTGCAAAAATATACATAGGTCAGAAGAAAGAAAATATAACATCCCCTGACCTTGTTGTATATTCTGCTGCCATAAAACCCGATAATCCTGAATTTGAGGCAGCAACCAAATCGGGCGCTGAAATCATTGACCGCGCTACCCTTCTTGGAGCAATTATGAAGGAATACCGCTTCCCTGTTGCAGTTTCGGGAACTCATGGTAAAACAACAACCACCTCTCTTATGTCGCATATTATGCTTGCAGCAAATTCAGACCCTACTATTTCAATTGGCGGAGAGCTTGCTTCAATTGGCGGAAATATAAGAGTGGGAAGCAACGATTATTTTATATGCGAAGCGTGTGAATACCACCAAAGCTTTTTAAAGTTTTTTCCAAAGGTGAGTATTATTTTAAATATTGAGGCTGACCATCTTGATTATTTCAAAGACCTTGACCATATTATAAATACATTTTCAAGTCTTGTAGATCTCACACCAGAAGACGGTGCTTGTGTAGTAAATATCGATAACGAAAATGTTAAAACTGCCATAGCAGGTCACACACAAAATATTATAACCTGTTCTATGACAAATGGCGATTACGTTGCAAAAAATATAACTTTTGAAAAGGGTGTTCCATCATTTGATGTATACGAAAAGGGAGAGTTTTTAGGAAAAATCAGCCTTTCGGTTTGCGGAGAACACAATATTATGAACTCTCTTTGCACTGTTGCTGCTGCAAGATTTTTAGGCCTTGAATTTTCGGTTATCGCAGAAGGCATTGCTGATTTTTCAGGTGTTGGCAGACGTTTTGAACAAAAAGGCATAAAAAACGGTGTTACTGTTATTGATGACTATGCTCATCATCCAACTGAAATCGAAACAACCTTAAAAAGTGCCCTAGCAAAAGCAGAAGGCGAAGTTTTTTGTGTATTCCAGCCGCACACATATACAAGGACTTACACCCTTTTTGATGATTTTGTCAAGGTTCTTTCAGGACAAAAAAATCTTATAATCACAGATATTTATGCAGCAAGAGAAAAGGATACAGGATTAGTTTCTGCACGCCAGCTCGCAGAACCAATAGAAGGAGCTATATATATCCCATCTTTTTCTGACTGTGTTGACTTTTTAGAAAAAAATACAAAAGAAGGCGATCTGGTAATTACCATGGGAGCCGGTAATGTTTATAAAATCGGAGATGACTTTTTATGCAAATAATAAATTCGCTTATTGACCTTTTTATGCAAAATCCTTTGGCACAGTGCATAGGATTCGTTGCTCTTATAACTTCTTTTATAAGTCTTTTGCAAAATAACAGAAAACACATAATGTATATAAACTCAGTTGCTTGTTTTATATATATGGTTCACTTTTTTATGCTTGCCTCAAGCACGGGTGCTGTTTTAAATCTTTTATCAGGAGTAAGAAACATTCTGTTTGCAAACGATGAAAAAATGCCCCGCATAAGAAAGTATTTACCAGGCATTTTTTGTGTTGCATTTTTAATTTCAACTGTTTTTTCATGGCAAGGAATAATAAGTATTCTTCCACTTGCAGGATGTTTTTCCTACACAATAGGCTTCTATATGAAAAATCCTACCCATCTTCGTCGCATAAGCATTATAAGTCCGCCTTGTTGGCTTACATATAACCTTATAAATAATTCCTGGGCAGGGGTTATTTCTGAAATAATAAATATATCAAGTTTTACTATAAGTATGGTGCGTTACGATTTTAAAAAGAAAAACTGATAAAAAAGGTGCAAAATTATTGCACCTTTTTATTTTTTATAAGTATCAAAACATTGACACTTTTGTCTTTATATGATAAAATTTTTAAAATATTATTGTTTATGGAGGAGACTTATCATGAATTTTCAACCTATGAAAGATTTTATGAATAAACTTACTTCCTGGAGAATTCCGGGCAACAGCATAAGTGTTTATCTTGACGGCAAAGAAGTTTTTAATTACAGCAGTGGATATGCAGATGTTGAAAACAAAATTCCAATGAGTTCAGATAAGCTTATTAACATATATTCATGCACAAAGCCGTTAACCGGTGTTGCTGCTATGCAGCTTTACGAAAAGGGGGCTTTTTTACTTGACGACCCGCTTTATGATTTTATCCCCGAATTTAAAGAGGTATATGTAAAACAGGAAGACGGTTCTCTTAAAAAAGCCGAAAAGGCTATAACTTTAAGACATATTCTCACAATGACTTCTGGTATGACATACGAAACAAACTGTCCCGCATTTGACAAGGCACGAACTCTTACAGATGGTAAAATGGATACTCTTACCGTTGCAAAGTGTATTGCTGAAACTCCACTTGCATTTGAACCCGGTGAAAAATGGGGCTACAGTCTTGGTCTTGACGTTATGGCGGCTGTAATTGAAGTTGTTACAGGAAAAACATTCAGTCAGTATGTGCAACAGAAAATATTTGACCCTCTTGAAATGAACAACTCATATTTTCATAACGAATCTGTTTTGGACCTTATGGCAGAGCAATATATGTTTGTAAACAGCGAGGTTTCAGATATTGTTAAATTACAAACCGAAGGAGTTCTTTCCTCTGGTGGCATTTTAAAAAATATTGGCAAAGCCGCTACCCTTGTTTTTGGCGAAAATTATGATAGCGGTGGTGCAGGCATTACCACTTCCGTTGACGATTATTCTCTTTTTGCCGCAGCTTTAGCCGGCGGTGGATTGGGAATTAACGGTGAGCGAATTCTTTCTTCTGCCACAGTTGACTTTATACGTACAAATCAATTAAACAGCGAACAATTAAAGTTCCTTAATTGGAAACATCTTGAAGGCTACGGATATGGTATTGGTGTCAGAACTCTTATTGACAAAGCAGCCGCCGGTTCTCTTGGTAATCTTGGTGAATTCGGTTGGGGCGGTGCCGCAGGTACAAGTATTTACATCGATCCATCTATTAAACTTTCAGCAGTATATGCTCATCATATGATGAACCCTCACGAGGATTATTATCAGCCAAGAGTTCGCAACATTCTTTATAACTGTATAAATTCATAAAAAGGAGGCTTTATTATTGAAAAATACTCATTATTCATCTGTTACAGAAGAAATTCATGCACTGGCTAACAAATGCATTGATAATACACAAATTGAAAAAGAATTATACGCTTTACACGATGTTAAAAGAGGTCTTCGTGACCTCGACGGCAAAGGTGTTGTTACAGGTCTTACCGATATTTCTACCATAAATTCATCAAAAATCGTTGACGGTAAATCTGTTCCCTGTGAAGGTGAACTTTATTACAGAGGTATAAATATCAAAGATTTGGTTTCGGGGTTTATGAAGGATAATCGTTTTGGTTTTGAAGAAACAGTTTATCTCCTTCTTTTTGGCAAACTCCCTACCCTTGACGAGTTTGAAGAGTTTAATCATCTTTTACGCACCTACAGAACACTTCCTACAAACTTCACAAGAGATGTTATTATGAAGGCGCCAAACCGTGATATTATGAATTCTATGTCAAGAAGCGTACTTACTTTATATTCGTACGATAAAAACGCAAATGATATTTCTGTTCCGAATGTTTTAAGACAGAGTATTCAGCTAATTTCAAACTTTTCTTCTCTTGCTGTATATGCTTACCAGGCGTACAGACATTATATTTTAGGCAAAGGGCTTTACATTCACAGACCAAGTTCAAAACTCTCTACCGCTGAAAACTTTTTACGCCTTTTAAGACCTAATAAAGAGTTCAGCGATTTGGAAGCACGTCTTTTAGATGTTTCTCTTGTGATTCACGCAGAACATGGTGGCGGAAACAACTCCACTTTTACAACCCACGTTGTAACCTCTTCAGGAACCGATACCTATTCTTCGGTTGCTGCGTCACTTTGTTCTTTAAAAGGTCCAAAACACGGCGGTGCAAACATTCATGTAAAAGGTATGTTTGACGATATAAAGAAACATGTTAAAAATTGGAACGATATGGGCGAAATAAAGGATTATCTGGTTAAAATTTTAAACAAAGAAGCTTATGATAAATCGGGTTTGATTTATGGAATGGGACACGCAGTTTATTCCCTCTCCGACCCTCGTTCTGAATTATTAAAAAATCTGGTGCAAATGCTTTCAAAAGAAAAACACATGGAAAAAGAGTTTCATCTTTATGAAAATGTTGCCACTGCTGCAACCGAAGTTATTGCCGAAAAAAGAAAAATTTATAAAGGTGTCAGTCCTAACGTAGATTTTTACAGCGGTTTTGCTTACTCTATGCTTCAAATCCCCGACGAACTTTTTACCCCCTTGTTTGCTGTGGGCAGAATCGCCGGCTGGTGTGCACACAGACTTGAAGAACTTATAAACGGTGGAAAAATAATACGCCCGGCTTATAAGTCAGTTTCCGAAAACTCTTTATATATCCCCATTTCAGAAAGATAACATCCTCTTTTTACCGGAAGCAACAAATTATTTTTGCTTCCGGTAATTTTTCTCTTGATTTTTCTCGTGAACTGTAGTATAATTGTTCTTGCAGTCATTTTTTCTATTTTGTTTTGTCTGCTTTATATCCGGACAGGTATCGAAGTGACCATAATGAGGTGCACTCGAAAGGCTCTACATCTAACGGAACTCTCGTAGCCCAAAACCCTTGATTTTATGCGGTTTCTGTAATTTTGTTTTTTACTAATTTTCGCTTGTTTTGCCCTTGTATTTGCCTTAAATTTTATTTTTGCCAAATTCATTGGGGCTGACATATAAAACAATTTCATATCTGGAGAAGTATCGAAGTGGTCATAACGGGGCGCACTCGAAATGTAGTGAAGTTAGAGGAAGTCCCAACCGCTACAAACCCTGATTTTACGGGACTTTTCTGAAAATTTAATATCGTTGTTTTTAGCTGTTCCCAAAGGTTGTTCCCAAAGATTTGCAACCTTTGGAGAACTCTTAAACATATATGGAGTGGTATCGAAGTGGTCATAACGGGACTGACTCGAAATCCCCTCGGTTACACTGTAACTGTACCCCTACAAATGGCTTAACCGTGCGGGTTCAAGCGAGGTTCAAACCTTGTTTCTACACCCTTATCTAGCGGTTTTTCTAGCCATTTCTAACATTTTTCTAACAAAATTTAATAATTTGCTTAGTTTTTTCTCCGTCAAATCGGAGTTCAAACATACACACGGACAGGTATCGAAGTGGTCATAACGGGGCTGACTCGAAATCAGTTTGTCGGTATTCAATCCGGCACGTGGGTTCGAATCCCACCCTGTCCGCCAAAAAGCGTGATGATTTTACTGTCATCACGCTTTTTCTGTTATTCTGTTGAGTTATGGGAAATATTGTGGTATAATACTTTTAATATAATTATTTAGGAAGTGATAATATGAGATTTAGAAAAAGTGTGAAGATATGTAAAGGTGTGCGTGTTAATTTTTCAAAATCAGGCATTAGTACAACAGTAGGTATGCGTGGTTTATCGGTAAACGTAGGCAAAAAAGGTACATATTTAAATACTGGTATCCCTGGAACAGGTTTGTATGATAGACATAAAATTAGTGGTGGAAGTTCAAGTAATTCTAATTTATCAAGAACAACATCTAATAGCTCTACACAAACAATCTCGACAAGAATAGATTTGAAATTAGATGACAACGGAGTAATAACATTTTATCGTGATGGAAATATAATTGAGGATCAATCTCTAATAAGGAAAATTAAAAGCACTCCCGAATTCAAAGCCGAACGCGAAAGAATGATGAAAGTTAGATTTGATGAGATAAATGAGTCTAACAATAAATTTATCGAAATTTACAAATTAACTCCCGAAGTTTTGACCGAACATCAATACACACTTTCGTATGATAGAATAAAACTAGAACAATATGAGCCCAAAACTTACACCGTTCCTGCCCCAACAGAATCTCAAATAAAAGAAAAACTTATGCTAGAGGCTATAGGGAAAATAAAAACATGGAAATTCTGGACTTTATCTAATCTTAGAAAAAAATATGTAGATGATAATTTCAGCAGCAAATATTCTGCTGCTATGAATGATTGGAATTCTAATAAAGAAAAATACGAAAGTGCAGAAAAGACATTAGCCGAAAAGAAAAATGCGGAATATCTTTTAAAATATAATACTGAAAAAGAAAACACTTTAAAAGCAATTAACGGAGAACCCGACTACATTGAATTCGCTATCGAAGATTGGTTGGCAACAGTAACATTGCCAGTGGATTTTGATCTTCAATACGAATACAACGAAGAGAATTTGTATATCGATTTGGATTTGCCTGAAATAGAAGGGTTGCCACAAGAAAAGGCAGTTTCTTTAGCAAATGGTACAACAAAGAAAAAAGCAAAAACTCAAAAAGAATTAAAGGAGGACTATGTGAATTGCGTATTTGGATTAGCAATGTTTTTTGCAGGTCATTTATTCAATGTTAGTCCTAAAATCAAAAATATGATCATTTCTGGCTACACACAACGAAGCAATACAACTATTTCGGAACCAACTGATGAATATGTATATTCTATAAAATTTACAAGAGATATCTTTGAAAATCAAAAAATAAAGGCAATAAATAAACCTTATGATTTTTGTATGACATTTGAAAATAGATGCAATCTTACATCTACCTTGTTGTTAAAGAAAATAGAACCATTTGAAACAAAATAATTAATTTTTTTCAAAAAGCATGGTGATTTTAATGTCATCATGCTTTTTGTATTGGAAGTTTCTATTCACGTAATTTTATTTGTTCACACGCCCTTTAACAGCCGTCTTATTTGCGATTTAAGGTCTTGGGTGGTGTAACTACCCTACCCGAGAGAGTTTTGTCTTACAACCCCTTTAACAGCCTTGGACATCGGCCCTCAAAATCGATTTTAAAGAGTGAGAGCGTACTCGTGCGAGTACGCTCTAGTTTTTAGAGATTTTAAGTTTAAAATTCTTTTTTTAATTCAACGCCGTTAGCGTCAGTGTTTAAAGAACCTGTTAACAGTCTGATAAAATCAACCAATGCCCAGATTCCGCCGCCGACACCTGTGCAGAATGTTAAAACAATTTTTATAACACCATATTTATTGTATCCAAGATAGAAATCGTGAATGCCAATTCCACCTAAGAAGAATGCTAGAAGAACAGCTACAAGTTTGGATTTCTGTTCACCATATGTATTAACTGTAGTAGACTTTACACTAGCTCCACAGTTTGTACATATAACTGCTCCCGGATTAATTTCTTTACCGCAGTTAGAACAGAATTTTTCTCCTGTACCTTTTCCAAATCCGCAACTCATGCAAGCTACCGCATTCTCGTTAATTTCAGCTCCACAATTTTTGCAATACATAATATTTTCCTCCATATTCAATTAAATTTTATTAATACAAGCCCGAAAAAGCAATAATTCCAATGAGTGAAGAAATAATTGAACAAACTTCACCGACGATGCTTAATATCAAGCCTGCTGATTTATTTGTTTCCTTGTATTCTTTAGCTCCCAATACAATACCTATAATAGATGTAATGTGACCCACAAGAGCAAATATCCAAGCAAATACAATACCTATTATGCCAAGAATTATTGATGCTTGCGTTTTCTTTTCTGCTCCACTAACAGCTGTTGTACTATTTACGTTGGCGCCGCACTTTGTGCAAATAATTGCTCCTGGATTTATTTCACTACCGCAATTAGCGCAAAATTTTTCGCCACTGTTTTTAGCGAATCCACAACTCATGCAAGCTACTGCATTTTCGTTAATCTCTGCTCCGCAATTTTTACAATACATGTTTTTCCTCCTCAAAAATACATTGTCAACTTTAATACCCAATTTATAATTGCAAATAAGGCTATTCCAATCATAATTTTATTGTGTATCTTATGTTTGAAATCAAAAAACACATACATAAACACATACGGCATAAAAAAGATTAGAATATTGTACTTTGCTGCACTATAAAAATCCAGTTTCAGCAATGATAAAAATGCACGTGTCATTCCACATCCTGGACATGGTATTCCGAAGATTTTAAAAAACACGCATGTTATATTAAGATAATGCATTGCAGTGTATGCAATAGCAAAATATCCAATTAACAACAAAACCAGGTATAATCTTTTACATTTGCTACGCATTAACCCTTTGCATTATAATCTGCACACATAAGGTTTGTTGCTTTAAATAACTTATGGTAATAGATAAATGGCCCAACAATGATAAAGCTACCAAGTACATTCCAAAGCCAGTAATCGGCACAAGAAAAGCTGTAAGCAATGTTTCTTCTCTTAAGTTCGTTGCCGATTCGGTTTGAAATCTTATGGAACCAAACAATATAAGCTATTCCTAATGTTATAGGTCCAACCAAGAACGCCAATAAACAATAGTGCATTGTCTTTTTGCCATCATATCTACTTGCAGCAATATTAATATCATTGCTTACAGAGGACATGACAACAAGACCGTAAATACCAAGAGTTATGATTGATAAAAATATGTATTTTGCTAAACCCTTGTTTGTTTTAAGCTGACCAATCGGTGCAGCTGAACCTTGAACTGCGCATCCACACTTCGTGCATACTGCAGCCCCTTCATTAATTTCTGCGCCACATGTACTACAGAATTTCATAAAAAAACACTCCTTTGAAAATTATATTTAATTTAATCAACCTATCAGTTGATTTAAATTCAAGTTAATTAGTGCTACCAAGCACATTTACTACAAGGACTTAGATGTGATACCGCCCCCATTGTTGTCCTATAACTATTCTTTCCACCACAGTCAGGATCAAAGTGATATTTTTTTCCTGATGGGGTTCTATATACGGCTCTTCCACCGGAATTATTATTAGACGAACTTGATTGGTAGCTGTTTGCCGGCTTATTGGCCGCCTGTGCTTCAGAGCTTGTCTGATACCAACCAACATTTTCATAAGCAGTTATCTCATCTTGCGAAATAACGATAGTTCTTCCATCAGGAGCATACATCTGTGTAACCGGTTCTATGTACCATCCCACATTTTTATAAGCTTCTATTTCTGATTCTAAAACATCAATCGTTCTTCCATCAGCGGCATACATCGTAACGGTTTTAGTAATACTCTCACTTGCTTGCTTAAATAATTCTGGAGAATTGATATAAACACTTTGATTATGTCCAAGCCACTCAACATTTGCTTTTAAACTTTGTGAAACCGCTCTGATCGGTACAAATGTAGAACTTCCTACAATAACAGGTGCTACATCCAAAGCCTCGTCAACGCCATTATTTTTCATTATAGCATTGTTAATTTGAAGTATGATTTCAATATCACCTTTTGTTGCTGTGATTGTTTGCGTTGTTCCTTCCCAATCCACCTTAGCATCTAAGGCTTCAAATATTTTTCTCATAGGAACCATTGTTCTTCCATTTTCAATATAAGGAGCAACATCGCATTGCAATACCTCTTCGTTTACATAAATAGTGATGTTACTTTCAGCTGATACCGGCATAGATACCATCGCTAAAATCAAAGTAATTGCTAAAAATAAATTGACAATCTTTTTCATCGTTAGCACCTCTATATAATAAATTTTATGGTAAATAATTACTACTAATTTTCTGCTATAACAACAATCTGATCACGTTCGCCAAAGACAACAGTTTCATCCTTTTGTGGATTCACAATCACATCTGATTTCGCACTGTGATTTTGTCTATAGCCAAGGTATATTTCACCCTTACGAGCAGCACTTTCAGTAAGTATGTAAGAATCCACCGGAACACCAAGCGGCACATAATTTGAGACAGGCTTCATGTACATCTCGGAGCCGCTCTCATCTAGCAAATCATCAATTAACGGCATCATATTCGGGTTTTCAGAAATTTGAGCCATTATTAAGCTTGCAAAATTAGAACCAATAACAAAGTCATCTACTCTTGCTTGTGACGCCAATCTTTGATTGTCCACGCTTCTCATTTCTGTTGTTATAGAGAAATCTAAACCTGCATGGTCTGCAATATCACGTAAAAGAATTAGTCGTAGCAGAGTTTGCGAATCTGAGGTTTCGGGATCCTGGCTATCATCATTTAAAAGCAAGATGTTGTTATCGTCCTTATTTATGAATTCACAAAGAAGTTCACGTGTAATCGGCTTTTTGCATATGGTGATATCCAAATTATCATAAGTACCTAATTTTTCTTTATCCAAATCATCATCAACTATAACCACACGTGTGTCAGGCTCGACATATTTAGCGTATTCAGAGAGAATAGTTGATAATTTTTTATTGCTACCTAAAACAATCAAATGGTTATTTGCTGTTGCAGAAATGCTTGCATTATTGCAGATTTTTGACTCATCTACGGTTTTTGCAGAATGATACATATATGCACCGTCGTCTAATTCCAGAAGAACAACTTCATCATCTTTTCCAATTACAGTATCCATAGAAGGATTAAGCTTAACCTGCCCCGCTGTTTGCAGACCAACAACTACAGCATTTGCAAAGCTCATTGTTGCTTCTTTAAAACTTTTTCCCACTAATTCAGGAACTTTTTCAAAATACAGCTCATTACCTGTAAAGTTAAACAACTCAGTTAAAACTTGCGACAAACCATGCTGACGACAAGTGTTGGGAATAATTCGAGCAATAGCATCTTTCGCATAAATGATCGCAGCACGACCCTCTCCAGCAATATTTGCTGCTTCAACATACTGATTATCCTGCAAAGAGGCAATGAATCTCAGTTCTGGATTAAGTAATTCTTTATTTTTGATATATGTTGCAAGTGCCAACAAGATCTTGACCACTTCTGCATCATCATGAACATTGATAATTACAGATTTACAGGTTTCTACAGAGCAACGTTCCAATGCATATGCCTCATGCAAATTACCACTACGGCAAATAATTCGTGTAGTTACAGCATCTGGGATATGTGAAGAAATTGCATCTTCCATCTCTTCCTTTGGTTGCTCACCTAATACTACGATGCATGCATTTTTCTTATTAGAATTAGCTTCAATAAGTTCTTGAAGAATTGCATACACATTATTATCAAAACCGATGACAATGGTATGATTATCCTCCTGAACAACAGATGTTCCTTTACGAAGATCACTAAGCTTGTCCTCAACTCCTGTTGCAATAACACCAATTAATACACTCGTAAGGAATAAACCGCAAAGTGTGGCAAGAAACATCAACATTAAATATACAATATTATCTGTAGGCACTCCAGCAAGATTACCGGGATCTAATGTATACATCAAACTAAACCAAAGTTGATATAAAATTCCTCCCTCATCAGACGCAAATGTTGCTATAACGCCAATCACTATAACTATTGCTGCCGTGATTGCAAATAACAAGATAGACATAGCGATTGGTCCTTTGGACATCATACAGTCTATCCAATAGCTAATACGCTCACGTAAAGTTCTCTTCTTCATTATCTTTCTCCTTTGCAGTTATATATGTCACATACAACGAGTTTCCAAGAGCAGTTTCCTATGGATTGCATATTCCACAAGAGGAATAACCATTGTCTAATAACCACGCCTTTGTACCATTATAAGTCTCTTTGTTTTTAGGTTTAATATCTTTAATAGATGAACAATCTTTACTATGAAATTTCATGGTATTTGTATTTAAAATATATATTGTATCGTTCTTTTCATTTTGAATGTTTTGTTTTTCAACTGTTTCTTCAAAATCACTGTCAGATTCCAATTTACTTGTTCCATCTAAATAATTAATTTCAATCCCGGGCTGCATATTATAAACAAACACATTAAACGATATGCCCTTGCCATTATCTTCAACAGAAAAGGCTTCCATTTGAACACCATCTGCCAGCAGATTATTCTCTGTAAAAATAGGCGTTACACGATACATTACATGATTATCTGTCTCTTCTATATAGGCCGCCACCATATTTTCAAACGGAAGCATACCCTCCATGTTCATATATCGAGTTCCTGTAATTAGATTCTTTTCATTGGCATTTTCGCCCGAAAGCTGATAGCCAATAAGATGACATCTGTTATAAAGGTATTTTCCATCTACAATATCATATTTTGCCATTTGCCATCCTGATGGTTTGACTTGACCAATGGCACCACGTTCCTCAGTTGGCATTATATCTTTTCCAATGCACGCAATAGCAGGACCACATCTACCAAGATCATCCAAATCACTATATGACTCAAATGATTCAGTTGTTATTTGTTCTTCGGTGAATTGAGGAACATTGTCATTAACCTCAGCATAGGGTTTGTTTTCATCCAGCAAAGCGCAGGATGAAAACAAAAGAACTATACATATTAACAGGAAAATAGCAGAAAATAATTTGTTTTTAATATTCATGATTAAATCCACATTTTCCGCAATAATAACACTGTTTTTTCTTTCCCAACGCTCCTCCCACTAAACCTATAGGGCCAAGAAGCACTGCTCCCGCAGCAGCTTTTCCCACACTGAACCCTTTTTTAGTTGTATCAACCAATTTCCAATTGGTTACTTCTCCGCACATGGGACATTTATTTGGTGCTTTACCCATAACAACATTACCTCTTTCGTGTTTTATTTATCAGCAGCTTTTGCATCTTTCTTTTCCGGCTCTGCCTGTGCCTGCGTTTTTGCATCTCCGGCAGATGCTTCTTTGTTCTTGAATTTTCCTTTTAGCTTTTGGCCCAGACTTTTCTTTTCACCATTTTCATTTGCCTTTGGGTTATTTTTTTCATCGGCCTTTGATGCTTTCTCTTCAACTTTTTCTCCAGCATTTGTCTCTGCCTTGGAGCCCGCTTTACTTGATGTTGCATCTTTTACCGTATTCTCGTTGGCGGTTGGTTCATTTGCCTTTTCTTTATTCGCTTTTTTATCAGCTTGTTTTTTAGAATCATCTATAAATTTTTGAAAAGGATTTTTCTCATATCGATGTCCTAAGACTTGGCCTCTGCTGTATGTTAAAGTGTCGTTGCCATTAAGAATCAAACTTCTCAAACACTCATATGCCAAATTCAAATCGAGAGCATCATTTAATTTTTCACCGCCATATTTTAAGAACTTTAATTTATCAATAGTCTCCGCATTAATATAATCTCCATTTGACGACATAAACCATTTATCAGATACAACAGCATCATTTTCTTGAATCCAGAATAAATAGTCAAACAAAACTTTCATTATGATATTATCAAAATTGTTTGCAATTGAATCTGTAATTCCGCGTTCCAGTTCCGTATCTTCTGTGATGTAAATGTTTATACCGTTTTCTAAATTACTATCAATAATAGGCCTGTATAAATTAATCAATTCATTGTCAGCAAAATCGGACATATATGAGTTATCGCTTACAACGCTTCTAACTAAAATATACTGTTTTATATTAGAAAAAAGTGTCTCAAATGTCTCATTAAGTAATACGCTCAATGTAAACGAAAGCTTAAACTTATCTTTTTCAGACATTGCATTAATCTTAGAACTTGAAATGTTAATAGCCAACACATTTGTTGATTTATAATCTCTGCGTACTCCTTTTTGGCTTGCATCAACTTTCTTGTATGCAAATCCTCCCGGTTCTAAGCTAATATTATTATTGAATTCATAGTAACCTTCTGTATCAACTTCTAAATCTGCACACAGAATACTTTTCTTCATTATGCTATCTCTTACTTTAAGTACAGGAAGTTCTCTGTTTAGTCCAATGTGTACAACGTTCTTTACATCTCTACGCTGACGATATCTCACGCCGTTATTATTGCTTGCATATAAAAGTTCAACAATACCGTTGTCATAGTCTATCTTATCAATAAGATAGCACTTTCCGTCAAACGACACATATTGACCTTCAAGGTAATTCTGATACAAGTCGAAAACAGGTATCTTCTTAAGAACCTTTGCACATTGCTCAGAGTCAATGAAAGTTATATTTTTAAACAATCGTTCCGGAAGTTCATATTTGATTGAGTCTAAGAGTTTATAATAACGCTTGCTGTCCATTGATTTGTCTTTGTTAACTCTTTCCGACTTCAAATAAGATGCAAAGAAAATATTTGCACCAAATGCTCGCTTTGTTAAATCTTGTAGTGCTTCGGTTACAAAACGAACCTGATCTCCCTCAAAAGCATCTATCTTAACATCACTTTCTTGATTTTTTATTTCTCTAAGTAAAGTCTCTTCTTCCACGTTGCCATAACAAAGTTGGTTAATCAATCTATATACAGACAATTTAATATTTGTCTTGGGAACGGGAAGTATGTTTCCTATTGCTTCTACATTTCCTATAAAGAAGTCCATATTAGTAACTATGTACTCTCTCAACAAGTACGGAGCAGAAACAACATTTAAGAACATATTTTTCTTTGCGTACTTCAACCAATTCAAAAGAACTAAAGCTGCATTGTTATTGGTATCGCCTACAACAACTAAAGAGTTGTCTTTAAGCTTAATAAAGTTTTCATTTTCCGAAAATGTTATAGCCTCATCCACATTAACAATGTCCTTAGCCAAATACTTTTTAAGTAATGGCTGTGCAGTCTGCAGTGATAATAACTGATCAGAAAACGACTGACCGGATGAAATAACATCCACATGATTAATATTAAATTTAAATCCCGGAATAGCTAACGGCAATAATTGACCCAAATATTGTGCAGCAAAACCAGGCAGTATTGCAGATTGCAACCAGCCTTTTTCTGTTGCCCAGAAATTTGCGTTTAATCCATCTTCTAATGTGCTGTTTACGACCTGGTATGCAAAATCGTTTTTCATAAACACCTGAGATGCAGTTTGCTTTAATCCGTTTACTCTATCACCAAATAATATGTACTGAATTGAATCATATCTGTCGCTCGACAACACAGAAGCTAAAAGATTTAAACTTAATGCGCTATCTGAGATAATCTTATCAACATTTATGCAAAATACGACGTCGATGTTTTCAAACACAGCTTTACTGTTCAAAGCCAAATCAACAGTACCTATGTAAATATCTACATTACTGTCCAATTTTATAGAATCTTTATTATCATAGTTTAAAACATCAATTACGATATTAGAATTTGCCGTTGTTGATTTGATATCAAGTTCCTCAAACCATTTTTCACAATTTTTTACTGTGCTGGTGTTATCACAAATAAACATCATTCTCTTACTAGCTGTAAACATGATATTTACAATGGGCACAATAATTTCAGAAAAACTTTGCAACAAACTACTTTCAATAATCAAGTTTTCACCACGCATAATTGGCGACAAGACTCTTGAATAGAGAAAATCGTTTGATTCTTTTTCGGATGCTGTTTTAGCTATATGCTCAGATACTTCATCTGTACGTCCCTTTTGTTCAATGATTTCTCTTTCAAACTGTTTAGAAACATTGTATCTGGTCAGAAGCTGTTTTTTCCACAACTTCGTATACTCTTTATCAAGTTCTGCCCATGTTGTATTTCGGCTTTCCGGAGTACTGCTTTTTTGTACTGTTTCTTTTTCTTCTTTACTCAAGTTACCATCAAAAAAGTATGATAATTCAAAAAGGAACATTGGTAAAATAAATACAGCTTCAATAGTCAAATAAACATTATATGCCTCTGCAACCTTTAAGTAATACATAATACCAGCTATTATGCATAGCAAAGCAGCCACAACTATTGCGGTATACTTACAGGGCTTTGCAACAGTTGAGTAATGAGGAGAAATGTATATTTCTCCATTCTTTTCATAGTACTGCGGAGGAATGTTTTCTTCCAAAATATCGGCTTTTTTCTTTGAGTATATTTTAAAATATATCTTGTATATACTCTTAAAAAGCATATATCCGGACAAAACAAACGACGGGAACACATGTGTACTATGCAAACTATTAAACACAGTTGCAATTCTTTCACTAAAAAGCGTTCCTACCCAAAATACTAGATACAAAACCGAAATTACACCGATAAGTCCAATTAAGAAACTTAGGTGAATATGATGCTTGTAACGGTATTCTTTTCTAATGTTTAGCGATTTGTATGCCATAAATATCCCAAAAGATACCAATGCCATTCCCAGAGTCACAAGTATTGATATTAAAATATTAATCATGGCGATACTCCTTGTCGTGTGAAATGATAAACTTTTCAACAAAACCAATCAGATTACTGTCAATTTCCATATTCTGCTGGCCGTTGATTACCGCCTTGTTTTTAATTGTATCTGCTAACAACAAATAACTGAGCGGGCAATATAACGGATTGGTTTCGACGTTCTTTCCGCCCTCAATACCATCCATTTTATCAAGTTGAATTAATTCTGCAGTATCTGTATCAATACCTAACAATTCTATCAATCTATCGCTGGTTTCAGCGTGTTCTTTGAGTTTATCATGGTGATAATTAAACTGCTTTAGCTTTCTGTTTGAAGTGATAACCTTAGCATTGCACTCGTTTACATACTTTTTCTGCATAATAAGATTATAGATGTCCTGAACATATTTGGATGCTTCATTATCGTTTTCAAACAAATTATTTACTGTTCTTTCATTGCTACTAATTAAGTGATGCAATTCCTTTGTTATTTCTTTTCTTAAGATTATGGAATTACAAATCTGCAAAACAGAATAAAGTAGTGACGGAACAATAAACATCGCCAAAGACATCCATAATGTTTTATCATTAGGAATACCTACTAATTGCAAAATAGGATATGTACACAAAGACACTCCTGCAATCAGCAAAAGATTATTTAAAAATGTAGACGCTTTTATACGTTTCTTTAAAAGTGTAGATATACGTTCAACGATTGCGTCATATTCTCTTTTAATATTTGCATTTACAGAAACTGATTCTTTTGGTCTGTAAAAGGCTAATTTTTGCTGCAAACCTTTTATATCATTGCGCATTTTTTCAAGTTCTGCAGTTATCTCTATAACATTTGCCTTTTTTACTTTTCCGTTAGTGTCGCCTTCCTTTTGCACTCTAAGCTTTGTAGTTAGTTCTCTAATTCTTTTATTTGCATAAGAAATACCTTCTAAATATCTTTTGTACAAACCGTCAGCAAAAGCTTCAATGCTCTTTGCTTCATCCTTTATAGCAAACATACCAATTGAAGGTGTAGCAGGAAGTTTAGGCTTTTTCATTTCCATTGCAAGATTGAATGTTCTTGGCGAAAATTCCTCATATTCAATTTCGTTATACGCAAATTTACCAAGCTTATCTAATTCGGTTTTCAGCTTGGAATTATATGAATATAACATTTTAGCAAGGTTTTTATCATCGAGAACAGCAGTTATTTCCCAATGATTTTCTCTGCCTATAGTCTGACCGCCCTCAAATATCAGCTTCGTATCATTTGTAGCCAAATAAATTAAAACTGCTATTATTTCAAGTTGATGGCGGAACTTAAGTATTTCTCTATTCAATGTAGAAGTCTTATCACGTAAGTCAACATGCAAAATAATTGCTGAGTGCTCACGATATGTAGAAACTTCTAATTTCAATGCATTTTTCAAGAGCTTAGATGGATTCTCAATCGAGTTGACTGAGTTTGCATTTTTAAAAACCATACTTTCAAAATTAACCAAAAGCGCTCTTTTTACCTTGTTCAATCTTTCTGCGTACCAACCCAAATCGGAAAACTTATTTTTTACGGTACTAATTTTGGGTTCAAAAACCTGCTCAACTTTACTATTAAATTCAGCGATTGCATCCTTTGGTTTTGATATGGTGATTTGATCTTCAGATACATGTTTATCCTTGATTTCTTTCCAAGTCATATCAAAATCAGCAATTTCTCTCTCAGAAAAAACTATATCCATATACTCTGAAGTATAGAAATCTCTTACATACCCCATAGAATCAAAATCAATTGCCAAGCTTATATTTTGTTCTGCAGGTATATCATCATAGCTTCTTCTAATGTTATCTAATGAAAAATAATATAATTTATCAAAAGAATAATCTGCAGATAACGGCTTAATCACAGTTTCTTTAATCTCGTGAATATTTGCTGCAATACTATTCCTAATAGGATCGTTTTTTTGATCGTTCATATCATAAAGCACGCAAACACTCCATACGCTTGCGTGACGATCATATAATATATTGCTGATGTTTTCTCTTAAAGCATCAAAATCAAACCCTTTATCATCAACAGTTAAAGGGTTATTTGCAAAGACCAATGTTCCTTGACTTTTAAGATCATAAAAAAAGCTTTGAAAGAGATTATATCCAACCAATTTTCTGCTTAAATCAATAACTATAATCATATGCTTAAACTCCCTTGCGAATATGGTGCGCAGCTTTTAAGGAAACTGCGCACCTGTAAAAATTTATTACATATTGTCAATTTTGTTCTTAATACTTCCAAGAGAATTAGCATAATCTAAGCTATCTTTGCTCATGTTAGCTTCCCAATATGATGATTCAATAAGTTTATTAAGAACCTTCTTGCAATTAAATTTAAGATCAGAATCATCCATTCCAAAGCTATATGGAGATACTATTTCTTCAACAACATCAAATAATGCCTGGTATAACAAATCAATTCTCTTTTCGTAATTCGCATCTTTTTCTTTTTGTGTAGTTTCTTTTGCCAGATTGATAAATGCGTCTACGATGTTATTTCCGTTTTCATATCCAAGAATCTTAACATCATTTATCTTCTTTACAAACTCTGTATCAAGAATATCTACATCTCTGTTAGCTGTTCTTGACGCACTTTCTGTATACTTTTCAAGCTCTTCAATAGCATCGCAAACAAGGTCAGGGTTACCATTTAATGCTTTATAAAGATTCTTGATTCGTCCGTCAACCGGCATACTCTGATATACGATTACTTTTGGTCTGCTATCAAACACAGATACAAATTGCGGAGCTCCTGAAACTGAATCGGATTGTTTTGCCACAAAATTCTTGTTTGCAAGACCTATTACAAACGCCTTTGCAACATCACACAAATTCTTTTCATAAACTTCTTGATTTATATCACGAAGTGTAAGATGCCATCTCTTATCGATATGAGGAGTAATTGCTGTTCCACCATAGCTGTTTGTCTGACCCTCTTTAGAGATGTTTTCAATAACATTCCTGTATGCTGTATAGTATTCGCCATCCGGCTTGTTGTTTTTGCCTGCTGAGAATTTGGAGAAATCACTAACCATAAGTCCATAACGGGCTGTTACAAACATAATTTTGTTGCCAAAAAGCACTGGTGAAGATACAACATTATTAGCATCAAGTTTTCCGGCAGAGGTTTCGTCAATCAATTTTTCCAGACTGCTCTTGTCTTCTGTGTTTTCGGTAGCAGTTCTGCAGTTTGTGCTAATAGCCCAAAGATCAATGTCGCTTGAATCTTCTGATTTTGGTGTCCAAGGACATACAGAATCAGCAAGATATGACAAACGGTCCTTAATATATGCCTGTTTTGCCATAGACTGACCGTTAAAATCAGCTTCTCTTTCAAGAGCTTGCATAATATTGATGTCAAGTGTTTCCTTAACAGTATTGTTGGATAATAATTTTTCTCTACAGCTCTTCACAATAAGGTCGTGGAATAATTTATCGTAACTAACTGCCTGTCCTATAGAGTTGTTCGCTTTTTTCTGGAAACCACCAAACAAAGCAGAATGCATTTCTTCAGACAAGGTTCCTGTCAAGATGCTTGTTTTAGCCTCATCCGGGATAGTGCTCCAAATCTGTTTTTTATACTTCTGATCAGCCAATACATATAAAACAGTGCTTCCCTTTGTATCGTCATGCTTTACAAGCAAGCTGTTAATATGCTTTTCAATTTCATATTTTTGATCTGCAAGACGGCTAAACATATTTTCATATTCTGTTATTAAAATTTCCAAAAGCTTTATACTACGCTCATAGTAAGCAGATTTTAATGAATCGTTAGCATATGCCTGCAACAGGTTAAAGTGGCCATTTGCTTTCTTAGCATAGTCCTCTTTAAAGTTATTAAGATTCTTGTTAAAGAACCCTTTGCTCTTAACAACTTCTTCTGCTTTCTTAACCGCATCAACACCAGCACCACTATGTGAAGTAAACGGTCTTTCTTCGCCTTTTTTCAGCTTGTTTGATGTGTCAAGTATCTTTTCATCAAGATTAATCTTAGCCTGCTTTAATGTTTTATGTAATTTATAAAGCATGTATCTAATACCAACGGAATTAATGAATGTCTCTTTGTTTTTCAAGAAATCATTCAAGATACTCTTATCGGTTTCAGAGAATACGCCCCAATCAGCATTTGCCTTGGCTTCAGCCTTATTCTGCGCCTTACCCTCAATCGTAATTCTAAACTGACGGAAACGAGACTCACAATTAGCAACTGCAGGTCTGATTTTCTCGATAGGCAAAGATGAGAATGAGCCTGGTTTCACGAAGCAAAGGCCAACCTGTTCTTTAAACTCTTCATCATTTTTAAATATGGAAGCAACTTCTTCATCAATACGAGCCTGTATTTTTTTGATGTTGTCACTTATTTCGTTATCATTTTCATCATACTCAGTCAAGCTTCTCTTGATTTGAGTAAAGAAATTATCTGTTGTTGCAAGTGATTCAAAATTTGTAATATAAACATTCTCGCGGTCTGGCATTTGATCATCTATACCATTCTGGATATTTCTATTGTACTTATCCATTTCAGCACGATAAATCTGGTCTATTTTAAGCAACTGATTATCAAGGCTACTTGCAAGAACCTTATAAACGCAATAATCAACTATATCGTCATACGGATAGGTGAGCTCACCAATACCTATACCGCCATAGATATTGCGTCCACCTTTAAGAATAGTTTCTTTGATTTTATTACAGTAAATAGAATAAAGTTTATCGGATACCGGGCCGAAAACCTGCATAAACAAGTTTTCTTCTATCATGCTGATATAATCCTTAAATCCGCCTAAAACTCTACCTTTTGTATCTTCTTTGTCATAAAAATAGCAGTAATCATAAGGAAGCTTAGTTACAGATGTATCAGCAAGTCCTGAAGCATCAACCTGGTTTGGTTCAAATTCAAGGTTAATAACAGTACCATCGTTAGCATTAACTGAGCTGATAATAGCATTTAATTCTTTCATTGCTGCATATGCATTTGAATATACATTCTCGGTTTCTTGTGATGAAATAGCACCTTTTAATACATCAGGAAGTATAAATGTTCCCTGAATTTCAATTCTGTCTGCAGAGCCTGTTTTTTCCTCAAAGATCTTTCTAATATACAAAGGCAACTGAAGGAACATACCAGAACCTGTACCACCCATCATGGATGATACAATCATTACACGAAGTCCCTTTTCTTCAACATTGGTGCCAAGTCTGAAAAGACGTTCCCTAACTGCAGAAACTGATGTTAATTTACCAGCCTTCATAGCAGAACGAAGAGCGAGTCTTGAAACCGCGCGAATCTGTCCTGCACCATTAAGCATCTGCATTTTATCAATGATTGGGTGAGATGGGAACCAATCTCTTGCAGTAGGATCATTTTCAAGTGCATATTTAACTGTTTTATCAGTGCTGGTCTGAATCTTGCAGTCAGCACTGATGTTATTAAGGTTTCTTTGTGAATTAATATCAGTATCAAATACTAATGCTTCAACATTATCTATCATACCGCTTTCCTTAAGGCGACCGTAAACATTGTCTACTATCTCAGATCCTATACCACCCAAGCCTATTAGTAATACCGGTACATTTTTGTATTCTCCATATGTCATTTCGCTCATATCTATATTCTCCTTTAATTAAAAAAATCGTTATCTGAACTGCTATCTGATGTAGAACTACTTGAACTGCTAAAGAAATCGTCTGTGTCAGAAAAATCTCCGAACGCATCTCCAAATGAATCATCGTCTCTTGAATCGCAATAAGAATATTTGGATTCTGTGTATTTTTCTTTTACAATCAATTCGCTTCCTGTAGACAATTCGATTATATTATCCTGAACTTTTTCTCCATCAAGAAAAGCTTCTTGGTCTTCAAAGAAATCATTTGCCACTAAAACTTTATTCTTATTTGACGTAGCAGTTAATGTTAATCCGCCACCAGAGCCTTTTTCGGGAATAAACGGAACGAGTCTACTGAAAGCATTTACATATATTGCCTCATCCTCATCGTTAACACGAATATGATATTTATTATTGCGAAGTCTTTTCTTTATTGGGGGTAAATGACCTAACAATAATACCAAAAGCAACAATAACAGTATGGGCATTATATATTTTGTGCCACTGTCTTTTATATTAAGCTTTATTGCTGCAGGAGTCGATTCTTCATCATACACAGTAGTGCACACAATATTTGAATCAATATCGCCGGTTTTAACAAAAATCTGTGGTAGCTTTTTCTTACAACTCAACTGCAATGCATGTCTGCCATTGTATTCAACAATTTCAGATTTAAAAGATATGCCTCTAAGATTATCTGTTTTGATATCTAATGTCGCAAGTTCTTCAGCCGTTAAGTATTCTCCATTGCCTATAACCGAAACAATATAAATCGCTTTACCGCTGAAATTACTTAAAGTAAGATCACCTGAGTCCTTAAGTTCGGAAACCTCTAATGATATTGCTCGTTTCATAGGCTTTAAAATAATTTCGGTTATAGAATCTGCTTTCCATTTTAAAACATATTGATTACTTGATACATTTATTGCTATTTTAGATTCTTCTGTCTCTGTATAATCTTTGTTTCGATAAAATTTTACATCCGCCGGAACATCGTTATGTACTTTAACAGAAAGTTTACCTTCTTCATTTGCAAAAATTCCGTTAACACTTGCTGTTATACCTTTTGGCATATTCTTAAATTCAAAATCGCAAATTCCGTTGATCGTTCCTCCTGAAACTGTATATGTAAATGCACCGATTTCTTCAAATTCTTCGCAATACTTATAAGGCACACCCAATGTGTTATCTGAAAGCATAACCGTCGGGTTCTCAATTACTTCTATAGGGTATATGTTTATAACATCTGACTTTGCTCTAAAGTATCCGGGTAAGGTTACAATTGCATAGGCTATATTACTTCCGGAGGTTATATTAAATGATCCATAAAAAGCATTATCCGTAGGATTGTATTGCATATCAATCACTTGGTCATTTACTATAAGTTGTCCGGATAAATCTCCAGCCCAATTTTTAAGATTGATTGGCGTTTTATCAATACTGTTTGTTATCACAGCAGTAAACTCAACTAAATCACCTTCAATTAACCCTGCCTCGTCTGCATTAGTTATTTCCTTGCCTGACTTATCTAGAACCTTAAAGTCAACATTTACAGCAGAGTCCATTAATATCTTGAATTTATTGCTGGAAGTATCTATTTTAGAATCAAACTTTACTGTTATCTGTCCTGTTGGGATATAATCACCACTATTATTTCCACAGTGAATTGTTCTTGAATTTATAGTGCCCTTTCCTGGTTTATTAGCAGAAAAATCTGCAGTAACCTCAACAGGTACTCCGTTAGCCTCGATGGAACTTATTCCTACATTCTGATTTTGTTCAAAAACTATAAATTTCTTTAACGGGAAAGTAGGGTTAAATGTTATTCCTTTTCCATCCGATGTAATGGAAACATTAACAGATGTACTTTTTCCACCTTGCCCTAATATTAGTGCCGATACATCAGACATTGCATTTACTATGTCATTACTATTGGCTGATGTAATCAAATGATTTCCGGTAACACTTGTCCAATCATTTTTCACATAATTGGGTACATTATTTCCTATTGCAACAAAGATACTTTCAAATTTGCTGTTGCCCATGGCACCTTTTAATTCGTTTAGATATTCGTTCATATTTCTGGGATATCCAGTTTCAAAAGCGCCATCTGTAATTATTACCAGCCAGAATTCAACGCTTTGTGTTTCTGCATATCCAGATTTTTTCTCTTTAATCCATTCAGCAGCAGTATTGACTGCTGTAAAAGGTGTGGAACCTCCAGGAGTACGCCATGTTTCAACATCTTTTATTCCATCGCCTCTGCTACTACTTGCCGAAAGGTCAAAGCTTGTTGTTTGATTGGGTGAGGACATTTTAACAACGCTCAATTCATCTTGCGGATTCATTAATCCAATAAGATTCTGCAAAGAATAACTGGCATAAGCCCAGTCTTCGTTTTTATTATTCATACTACCAGAATCGTCATAAACAATACTGACTATCTTTTTTATTGATTTGTTTTCATTATTCTCAGCACTAACACCAAGGATGCATGTTGATAATAGCAGCATTATGGATAAAGCTATACAACAAAGTCTTTTTATCATTTGTAGTTCCTCCTAATTTGCATTTATTTCATCGGGCAAACACATATCACATGCATCATACAATCCCGCTTTAAAATCTTCTTTAGTTAATTTGCTGACATTTTTCTTATCTTTAACAAAAATACATTCTTTTTTATGATACTTGTTTCCTGAATCAGTTACATAATAATCGCCGTATTGTGAACGATATTTTTTAACAACAGGAATTGTTATACCTGTTAATATAACAACCATCAGAATAACAGAAACGATTGTAGTTGTCTTTTTATGACAAACCATCATGATCTTGGCCCTATTTATCAAATTAGGATTTAGCAAATAGTGAGAAAATTCATTAGCTTCGTATTCTTCTTTAACATCGTTTCCTATGACAGTTCCAGATTTAATATGATTTAATATAATATGTCCTATTTCATGAGATAAAACTAGTACTTTTTCTTCATCGTTCAAGTTTTCATTTATAAACAACAACCTATAATTGCTATCAGCATATGTAAAACCTCTTGAACATGAAATTAATTCTTGTAAATTCAAGCTATTTATAATTGTTTGGACATCGCTGCTGTTTAAAGTTTTATCAAATAGAATTAAGGTATATCCCAATTTTTCAACTGTTTCGCTCAAACTGTCAACAGAAATCCTTTTTAATTGATATTGTTTTATAAATTTGTGTACATTCTTTTTAATTTTTTTATTCATCGCCGGCTCTCTTTCTCTGAATGTTCTTTAAAGCAGTTTTCGTGTTTTTATGATTTTGTGACATTTCATTATTGGAAAGATCCATTCCCTCAAAAAGCTTTATTACAGCATCCCCGCTTACATTATTGCAACGGGAATATTCCACCATAAGAATGGTTTTGATAGTTGAACGAGCTTGATCATCCAATGTATCAAGAATGTTTTTGGTGTCTGATTGAAACAACAACCCCAATTCAAAATCGTGCGGTTCATCACCATCGTTAATTTGTTTGATAAGCTCGTGAGGGAACGCCTTCATATCCCGAATCATCTTATGAGTTTTCCTGTTGTAATCATAAAACCAGATCAGAGAAAGATATGTATTCCATGACATCTTACGTGCTTTTCTTTCAATAGCACCATATGTTTGTCTGGAAGTGCCAATAATATTGGCAATTTCCTCCTGTGATATTTCTGCCTTTGTTCTAAGAAGCGGTAACTCGGGGGTCAATTTTTCGACTAATGCATACTTTTCTTCTTCTGAAAGATAATATTTAAATAACTCTTCCATCTCTAAGACTCCTTTTCGCAGAGTATTTAACTAAACGAAATAAATAATTGCTCATATTATACCACAATGGTGCTATTTTTGTCAATAAATTCCGACACTTTTCTAAAAAAACTTACAGGATTCCATAAATTAGCATCTACATAATGATGGAATTGCCAAAACTGATATAATTTAATTAGTTATTTTCCGTCAAAAACATGGTCATTGCAAGGAGGTTATCATATGGCTCGAAGAGGAGAAAATATATATAAAAGAAAAGACGGTCGCTGGGAAGGCAGATATATTAAAGGCAAGAATTCTGATGGAAAAGCGGCATATGGTTATGTATATTCTAAAACTTATAATGAAGTTAAAGAAAAACTAATAAAAGCAAAGAATGATTGCAAAATTTACTTTTTATCAGAAAATTCTAAAAGTACTTTGTCTGACTTTGCTCTACAATGGCTTGAAAGTATCAGAAACAACTGTAAGCCTTCCACTTATGTTAAATATAGAAACACTGTTGTAAAACACATACTGCCAGAACTTGGAAATTACCAACTTCATCAAATTGATACAAAAGTTATAAATACCTTTTGTCATAACAAGCTACAAAATAGTGCTCTTTCCCCTAAGACTGTAAAGGATATGTTGTCAGTCATAAAGCTCATCATAAAATTTGCTGGAAAATTTGATGTGTTCTGTAGCTGTGATTTTCAAAGTGTCGCTATAAAATCCAATAAACTTACGGTTAAGGGTTTAACAACTGTCCAATCAAGAAAAATAAAGGATTTTCTTACGAATAACATTGACTATGTGAATGTTGGAATTCTTATTTCTTTTTATACTGGCATTCGTATTGGTGAATTATGTGCTCTTAAATTCAACGATATATCTTTCGAAACAAAAACAATGCATATAGACAAAACTATGCAACGCATACAGAATTTCAAAGGCGATAAGAACAAAACAGATATTATAATTTCATCGCCTAAGAGCGAATGTTCAATTCGTGAAATCCCTGTTCCACAGTTTATCATTGATCTCATTATAGAAAATGATTTGTATAAGAGAAATGCATATTTATTGACTGGAGAAGTTACCAGGTTTATAGAGCCAAGAACATTAGAAAATAAATTCAATAAAATTGCCTCTATCTGCAACATTGAAAATGTTACTTTTCATATGATAAGGCATACATTCGCCAGCAATTGTATTGAAGCTGGCGTTGATGTAAAAAGCCTTAGCGAAATATTGGGACATTCAAGTGTAAATATAACACTAAATAGATATGTTCATTCCAGCATGCAAATTAAGAAAATGAACATGGAAAAGTTATACTCATACGCTTGTTTATCGCCGTCAGTAATTTAGTCAGTCTCTTTATAAGTATTGAAATCATCACTAAAAACAGAGTATTTCGTTTAGTTAAATACTCTGCGAAAATTTCAGCACTCATTTTGGGTGCTTTTTTGTTTTCAAAAATGTTGATTTATCTTGCAACTCCTTTAACAGCCGTTACAACTCGGCCTCAAAAGCGATTTCAAATGCCATCAAGCACATTAACCACATTTACACCTTTTCTCTTTGCATAATCAACCGTATTCTTCGTCCCACTCTTTTGTCCATTGAACACGGCAATCACAAGATTTGACCTGTCAACCATCCATTCATTCCGCACCTGATAGCAACCTGTGAAATAATGATTATTGATTTCTTTTACAAGGTCAGCATTTTTGATTATCTTATTAAACCTCATCTTTTCCGTAATGCTCCGCCTGCTTTCAAAGTTCGGGTGAGGCAAAGCACATATCAGGTGCAACTCCTTGTTTATTTTCTTTCGCTCCAATACAATCTCCGCTGCCCATATATCCGTTCCCATAGCCATACCTGTTATAAAGGTTACATATCCATCTGCAATAGCATCATCTATTGCTTTTTCAAGTAGCGGTTTAATTTCTTTCTCCCCAAGCTCCATTTTGTCAGGACGGTGCCCCGTAAAACAACATCTGTGTAATCTTAATTCTTCACTCATAATAATTACCTCATAAAATTATTTTAGATATACAGTGTATCTATTCTTAACATTATAGCACATAAAGGCTATAAAATAAATACATAATATATTTATTATGAGGTGATTTTATGGCTATTAAAAGTGT
>JAZSDN010000008.1:0-1773 GCA_045531205.1 Clostridia bacterium
ACTTTTCAAAGAATTACTGAAAAAATGCAAAGAACACGGATACAATGAAATCAAATTATTCCCATTAAAAACAAACGAAGCAACTATAAAAATAATGATAAAAAATGGCGGAAAAATAATTGGCGATTTTAAAAACGAAAAACATATTATTTCAATTCCAATAAAGTAATACTATGTCTAAATTTGTTGACAGTAGATTATAACAAAACCGTAGAAAAAATTAAAAATCAAATAATTTATCTTTTGAATACCGTTTCACTTTAAGTGAGGCGGTATTTTTTATAAAAACCGAAAGGAGTAAAAAGATGCCAAGAGAAAGTTTAAAAAACAAAACTCCGTCAGAATTGCGTGAGATAAAAGCAAAGAACGAAGCGAAAATCAAATATATGGAAAACAAAATCAAATATCTTGAATCGCAAGAAAAGCAGCTCACACGGAAAGAACGCACTCACAGACTCTGCACCCGTGGGGCAATGCTTGAAAAATATCTTTCTGAATTTACCGATGAACAGGTTGAAACAATTTTAAAAATTGCGTTTCATACCGAAGCCGTCGGCAGAGCGATTGAGCATTTTAGAGAGAGCGACGAAAATACCACTTTGTAAAAGTGCGCAATTATACACCGCTTCGGTGACATTGCGATTTTTTCAAAATTCTCGGAACACAGTTCCGCTGATTTCATCAGACAAGGTAAACCTTGCGCTACTTTGTAGCTATCTTCATTAAACACTTTTTATTTTTAAGTAAAATTATTCATTAAGTTTAAAAACGTTTGATTATATTTCAACGGTATGTTATTATTGTATAAATAAAACAATATTGGGTGTTGCTAATGAATGATAATAATACTATGACATTTAAAACCTTATACAGGAAGCACGAATATGATAAAAAAGAAAATCATTTGTGGGGTTTTTGGCATTATACAAGTGTAGAAGGATTAAAGGGTATAATCAGAGAAGAAGATGCGAAAGATAAAATAATTCGCTTCTGGTTTACACGGTGTGATTGCTTAAATGATTCTTCAGAGGGTGTTTATATAATCGAATTATTTCGCAGAACATGTATAAAGCTGCTTGAGGAAAAAGTTATAGACGAAACTTTTTACAACTGGGTAATTGACATCGAAATTCCCGATGAGCAGTTTGTTCACTATCCTGTTCCGCCACGGCAGGACTGCAACCATTATAGTATGATGGACTGTGTTCCTTGTGATGCTTATATATGCAGTTTTTCGCTGAAGAAAGATTCACTTGATATGTGGAGATATTATTCAAAGGGTAATGGCGGATATGCTATAAATCTTCTTTACAATATTTTTGAGGACCATGAAGACTACTGCATAGACGATTACGACGAAAACAGAGAGTTTAGTTGTATTCATTCTTTGAAGGTTATATATGATAATGAGGAAAAGAAAAAAATTATAGAAAGCATTATCATAGACACTTTTGCAGCCTCAAAAAATTCTGAAAAACCCGAAAAAGAAACAAAGAATTTTATCAGGTATATTTTAAAAATTCTTCAATTTAAATTTAAGCACGAGTGCTTTTCCAGTGAAGAAGAATACAGATTTGTGTTTTATCTGCCAAAAGAAAAACCAAAAGAGTTAGCAAACAAAATGCCTAAGGTTGAGTACCGCTCACAGAATGGAATGCTAATACCATACATTACAGTTACAGCGAGAAGACATGTTATGGAGGTTATGACAAGTCCGTATAATTCATCAGAAATAATTTTGAAAACCACCCAAGATTATTTAACATCGTGCGG
>JAZSDN010000015.1:0-1581 GCA_045531205.1 Clostridia bacterium
ACCCAACAGGTGATTCAATGATTAATATAGCACAAGGTAGTGAAAAAATCAACTCAAAAGGCGGAAATATTTTAATAGGAACGCAACTTTTCAGTATAGGATTGGAAAAGATGAATCATTTGACGACATCAAAAACCAAATACGGCGAATTTTCTCACAGCGACATAGCAAAAATGGCTGTGACACTGTTAGCGAACGGCAAAAGCGATTTTGCTGATATTGATTTGTATCGCAATGACTCCTTGTTCAAGACCGTTCTCAATTTGAAAAAGGTTGCTTCTTCAGCAACGTTCCGTCAGAGATTGGATGAACTCGGCAAGTGTAATTCAACTCAAACTCTGTTTGATGAATATATCGTAAATCATCTCCGGAAAGTTTCTGATTACGGTAAACTTACAACTGCTGTTGGTAGTTATATTCCATTGGATATTGATGTATCCGTCATGCTTCAGCCGGATTGCCACAAAGAAAAAGTCTGCTGGACATATCACAATGCGCCCGGATATGCACCGATTTTCTGTTATCTCGGAACACATGGCTATATGCTTGGAAACGAGTTGCGTCCCGGCAGTCAGCATTGTTCAAAAGGTGCAATTGAGTTTACTCAACGCTGCATTACCAAAGCAGAAAAACTGGGACTGCAGGCGGATGAACTGCTGATTCGCGCAGATTCCGGTCATGATGACAACGATTATTTCAAGGCATTGCACGAAGCAAACGTAAAATTTCTTGTCAAACACAATTTGCGGAAAGAATCTCCGGAACAATATCTGGCTCTTGCCCGGCGTTGTGGATTGCAAATACAATCAAGAAATGGAAAAAATGTTTATCGTTGCACATTGTCGCATCGTAAACCGATCGGGTGTGAAGATGTTCCGATGTTTCTGATTGTTGAGGTGACAGAACGTTTGACGACTTCAGATGGCGAAATGTTGCTGATTCCGGAAATAGAAGTTTCCGCCTGGTGGACAAATCTTTGTGAAGAAGAAGCGGTCTGTATTGAATTTTATTACGACCACGGAACAAGTGAGCAGTTTCACAGTGAGTTCAAAACGGATATGAATTTGGAACGTCTTCCCAGCGGAAAATTTACGACTAATGCATTGATTTTGAACTTAGCTGTAATCGCTTATAACTGTTTGCGTTTTATCGGTCAGGAAGCATTAAAAAGTTCTAAAATACCTGTTAAACTTACAGTTACAAGGCGGAGATTACGTTCCGTTTTGCAGGACATGATCTATGTAGGATGCAAAATTGTTTCACATGCCAAGTCCATTTGTATTAAATTTGGATGTGATTGTCCTTGGTTTAACTGTATAAAAGATGTTTATGCCAGATGTTAGATATTACTCACACTTACAAAATAAAACACAAAATTAGGAGGTGAATTTACAGGATAACTATGCTCAAATTTCGGGGTTTTTGATAAAAGAATCGAAAAAATAATGCGGAAAGACAATAAATAAGGAAAAAATCTTACTGCAAGACTTTTTATTATCAAAAATCGAGTCTTAAATTACAAAAAATTACAAAAAAAACAAGCATGTGAAGACTTCAAGCAAAAGTCTTCACGGATTTAGG
>JAZSDN010000029.1:0-3995 GCA_045531205.1 Clostridia bacterium
ACAATTTCGTCAAAAGACAGAAACTGTTCATTTCACTTTGCAAGTGGATGGAATTTTGAATAACTCTGTGTATATTTACTTTTCATAAGTTGCGCGTAAATTTGGGTTGATGAAATGTCACTATGCCCTAACATTTCCTTAATATCCTTTAAATTCGCACCGTTTTCAAGCAAATGTGACGCAAAAGAATGACGTAAGGTGTGCGGTGTAATTTCACCTTTTATGCCCGCTTTTTCGGCGTAGTATTTAATAATCTTCCAAAAACCTTGGCGTGACATGGCTTGTCCGTTCATATTGGTGAAAAGCCTGTCCTCATTCGCATCAGTAACAATAATCGGGCGAACATTTAAAAGATAATCGGTAACCGATTTCACCGCCGCGGGATACATTGGAATTATGCGTTCTTTAGTTTTATTATGTAAATGCAAAATCCCAATTTGCATATTAAAATCAGACACAGTAAGGTCCAAAAGTTCCGAAACTTTAATACCCGTAGCGTATAGAATTTCAAGCATTGCTTTATCGCGAATACCTTTAAAATCTTCCTGACTTGGTTGAGAAAGCAATAAAATTATTTCGTTAGCATCAAGTACGCCGGGCATTTTTTTAACATTACTTTTAAGTTTAATAGCGTCACAAGGATTTGTTTCAACAACACCCTTTGAGCATAAAAATCTAAAGAAACATCTTATTGATGCTAAAATGCGCATTTGTGTCGCTTCAGATTTGCCTTTTAGCGACAAAAAGTTTAAATATTTGGTTAAAACTTCCTCTTTGATCTGCAAGGGTTTATTAACAGATAAGGAACTGCAATATAAAGCAAATTGATTAACGTCACGCAAATAAGACTCTACCGTATTATTTGAAGACTTTTTATCATATAAAAGATAATTTTTAAAACTTTCAATACTGCTTTTCATATTGCACCTCCTTTATTTAAAAATTAAAATATTTAATAAAAGCGCTTGAGATTGCCGCATCAATCAATGCCGAAATTAAAACTAAACCGACATAAATCAAAAACATTATCAAAAAACGTTTAAACTCATTTGATAAATTATAAGATACTGCTTTTGAAATGGTTAGACTTGAAATTTTTATTGAAAAATTAACCGTTTCCCTGCATGCTAACAATAAAACAATAATAAAAACAATTGAAGCAGGCAAAAAAATTACAGCATTAAATGCAATGCCTTTTAAAGCAAATTCTGAATAAATATAGGAAGTTACACTTCCGTAAAACATTCCGCAAAGGGCAACCGCTAAAGGTACGGTAACCACCCCAAACATAGATGTACCTAATATCAGAAATGATAGCAAAACCATAACCGAGCAAAAAAATGAATTTAAAAAAATTTTTAAAAACGTACCGCTGCTTCTTAACTGAATAAAATCGTCAACGAAACTTTCTGTAAAATCGGTTATTTTGCTATAATCAAACACAGCGGATATGCCAAAAATAATTCCAACCAGAAATAAAATCAATCCAATAATCAAAATCCTGTTTTCTAACAAAAAACCTGTGAATTTTAATCTGCTTAAATTTAAAACTTTGCCTCTTTGCATATTGTAACCTCCCAACTTACAGGAAATTATATGCAAAAAAAGGACAAGATATTACCCAAACAATATATAGTGAAATTTTAAAGAACAACACAAAATATTGGATTAATTTTGAAGTTATGTAAACTAAAAATAGCGCAAAAAATTAACACCCTAAAAAACACAGGCGTCAATTAATTTAAAAAATTGCTTGATGAAAGATTATATTATATTTATACTATAATTTTCTTCTTATGTCAACCGCTATTTTAAAATATAAATATGTTATGTAAACTCTTTATGTAAACCACACAACATCTGCCCTTCTCTGTCATATCACAACCCAAATTATTGTAAATTAACTCTTTTCTTTTTTTAAAAAATGTGTTATATTATAACTCGGAGATGATAAAATGAAAAAGACAGCAATAATAACCGGTTCTTCAAAAGGAATAGGAGCTGCAACTGCAATTCTTTTTGCGCAAAAAGGATATAACGTTGTAATTAATTATAACGATTCCTATGAATCTGCTTCCCTGCTTTGCCGTTCGCTTGTAAACAACGGTTTTTCAGTTACAACACAAAAAGCAAATGTTGCTAACCGTTTGGAAGCAGAACTGCTTATAAAAGAAACCCTTTATAAATTTGGAACTATTGATGTTTTGGTAAATAATGCAGGAGTTGCATTTGAAGGCTTAATCACGCAGACCGACGAAGTAGATTTTGACAGAATAATTGATATAAATTTAAAAGGCACTTTTAACTGCTGCAAGGCGGTAACACCCGTAATGGTTAATCAAAAATCGGGTAAAATAATCAATGTTGCATCTATCTGGGGTGAAGTCGGTGCTTCGTGCGAAGTTGCATATTCCGCATCCAAAGCAGGCGTGATTGGTCTTACAAAGGCACTTGCTAAAGAATTGGCACCAAGCGGTATTACAGTAAACGCCGTTTCACCAGGCATTGTTGAAACAAATATGAATTCTAATTTAACAATCGAAGAATTAACTGAATTTGTTGAATCAGTACCTTTGGGACGTATGGGCAGTGCTGACGAGATTGCACAAGCAATTTATTTCTTAGCGAGTGACAATGCCGACTACATAACAGGACAGATTTTAGGTATTAACGGCGGATATGTAATATAAGCATAAGTAAAAGGATGAGAATTTTGAAGTGAACCCCAAAGTTTAGACAAAAATAAATATTAAATTGCTTGTGAATGAGTTCGGTATTGTACCGGACTCATTCCTTTTAGTTTTAAAGAAATTCTTTCATTGTTGTAGTAATGAATATATTTCTTTAATTCATCAATAAAAGCGTTAACGCTTTCGAATTTTTCACCGTAGAACATTTCAACTTTTAATCTGCCGAAAAAGTTTTCCATAGCACCGTTATCCATACAGTTACCCTTGCGAGACATACTTTGCGTAATATTATGCTCTTTTAGTAGTCTTTGGTATTCAGCGTGTTGGTATTGCCAACCTTGGTCTGAATGAAAGATTGGTGTCGCATCAGCAGGAAGTTTTTTAAACAAACCATTAAGCATTTCTCGAACTTGCTCTAAATTAGGACTTGTTGAAATGGAATAAGATACTACTTCATTATTGAACAAATCTAAAACTGGAGAAAGATATACTTTCTCATCACAAACATTAAATTGCGTAACATCGGTTGTTATCTTTTTAAATGGTTTTTCTGCATAAAAATCTCTTTTTAGTAAATTGTCAGCAACTTTACCAACTGTGCCTTTGTATGAATGGTATTTATCGTTCTTACGCTGCTTACCTTTCAAACCAAGTTGTTTCATCAGTTTTTGTACGGTTTTGTGGTTAATTACATAACCTTTGTTACGCATAGCAATTGTGATTCTACGGTATCCGTATCTGCCTTTGTTGGTATTGTAAATTTCTAATATTTCTTGTTTTTCGCACACATATTTATCCTCATCTAAATGCTCTAGATAATAGTAAAATGTGCTACGAGCTAAGCTTGACAGTTGCAGCAAGTCATTCAATGGGTATCTTTGCCTTAATTCATTGACTATTGCTGCTTTTTCTTTTCCTCTTGCAACCTTTTCTGAACTAAGGCATCGAGTTTTTTTAAGTATTCTATCTCCATTCGAAGTCGTTGGTTTTCGGCAATTAAATCTTCCTCAACCTTTTTATCTAATTTAGGTGGTCTGCCTCTTTTTGTTCCGCTAGCGGAACAAGCTCTGCCTCGTCTTTCTTTCATTAGGCCTTCGGCTCCTTCTTCAAGATATATGCGTTCCCACCGTTGTATTGTCCCGATTGCTGATGTTGGGGATACCCCTTGTAAATATTTTCTTACTGTTTCTCTGTAACTCAAATGGTGTTCTCGCATATCTACTATAACACTTATTTTGAATTCAGTCGAGTATTTTTGTTGTATTTGTCCCTTTTTTGCCATAAAAATATGCACCTCCAAAAGTG
>JAZSDN010000093.1:0-45649 GCA_045531205.1 Clostridia bacterium
GTAGCGACAGTAACACCTGACAATGCGACACGCAAGGAAGTAAGCTGGACAACAAGTGATGCATCAGTAGCGACAGTAGAGAATGGTGTTGTAACAGCAGTAGCAGCAGGAACAGCAACAATCACAGCAACAGCAGATGGCGTAAGCGCAACCTGCGTTGTAACGGTAAATAATGTAGCTTCGAGACCTTCCTACTCAGGTGGTGGCGGAAGCACTGTTACCTATTATAAGGCAGAGGTTCTGAAACCGGAAAACGGTACAATCACAGTTAGTACCGAAAAAGCAGAAAAGGGTAAAGAAATTATAATTACCGTTACCCCTGATGAGGGTTATGAGGTTGATGTGATTACTGTTACTGATGTGAAAGGAAATGAAATTACATTAACAGAAACTGAAAACGGTAAATATACCTTTAAGATGCCTGCGAAGGATGTAGAAATCAAGGCATCGTTTAAAGAAGTATCAGACGCTACTGAACAGGAGGATAAAGAGCCCGTTACAGAACCCGGTGACGATTCAGAAGAAACAGCTCCTTCGTTTGGAGATGTAGCTGATACAGATTATTACTATGATGCAGTAATCTGGGCGGCTGAAAATGGTATCACAAACGGAACTGCAGAGAATGAATTCAGTCCTATGAAATCTAACACACGTGCCGAAATGGTAACATTCCTCTGGCGTGCAGCAGGAAGTCCTGAACAGAATTTAGTAGAGACTGCATTTACAGATGTAGACAAGGATGCTTACTATTATGAAGCATTAATTTGGGCAACAGAAAATGGTATTACACAGGGAACAAGCGAAACAACATTTAGCCCTGAGAATTTGTGCACAAGAGCTCAAACTGTAACTTTCCTCTATCGTTTGATTGTTAAATAATTTAACAATCTAGAGCTAATAGAAACGTGCTTTCGGAATTCCGAAAGCACGTTTTATATTTTTATATTCCGAAAAATAGATTGGACAGTTATGAAAAAATATTCATCATGAATATAAAAATTTGAGGGACAAGCTCCATTTTTGCTGAAGATATATATAATTTGGAATAGTGAAATTGATTTTGAAAAAACAATTTTATATTGATTTTTCAATCTTATGTTCACCCACTTAATCAGTATTTGGTTAGTGGTATATTTGGAGGGAGGAAAACTTCTATGCAAAAAGAAAAAAATGATAAAGTTGTGAATGCTATGGGTGGAACATATAAATTTTTCACTAATGTAAAAAGCACAACTATGGAGTATTTAAAGTTAATAGAAAAACACAATCATGCTTTCGTAATTTCATATAAGACAATAGGCGATGAATTTGTGTGTTTTGAAATTGAGTTAGGTAATCCTATGGCAAAAGCTGATAAGGAAGTCACAGATTAAAATGTATTATTCTTATAAGGCTGCAAGTAGTGGTTGGAGAAACAAGACTTTGAGATTAATAAATGCTCTTGTTCCGGAAGAAAATCAATGTGTAGAGTATTGGGATGACTACAAGGAATTAGGAAATCTAATAATGAGGCTAAAAGATGGTGATGCTGTGTTTTTGCCTTCTATTTTAGATTTAATAACACCTTCATTTGTAGATATGATTACTATATTAAGATATTTTGAAAGACATAATATTGAAATTTATTCTGAAGATGAACCAAATGTTAATACAAAAGGTTGTTGTGAACTTATTTCAGTATTTGAAGAGTTTGTAGATTTTGAAGATTTGGATTAATCCAATCAAAAATAGCAGTTAGCTTATTATGGCTAACTGTTATTTTTTTTATAAAAATTCATTTGTCGGGGTAAAAAGCTCCGAAAAAATTTTTGCTTAAATTTTATAAAATATTAGGCATAATTTATAAAATAGTCGGCATTGATTATAAATCGATTTATAAAAAGTCGGAGAGGTTTTATAAAAAAGTGGATACTTTTTATAAAACTTTTGACATCATTTATAAAAGTTTCGGTATTGGCTATAAAATATCTAATATAAGTTGTAAACCCCCAAAACCCGCAATACCACGAACTACGCATAAAAATGGACATCTTTTGGACAGTGGACGATGACTTTGGTGCGAGATTTCAACAAATCAAACTTTTCCAATCAAAAATAAGTAAGAAGTACGTAAGACAAAGCATTGACAAAACTATGGGGAACTGATAAAATATACCTGTGTTTGAAAGGACGATATTTTATATGAAGAAAAAACTTATATTGGTTGCATCTCCGCCTGCTTGCGGAAAAACCTATGTTTCAGAGCTTATAGCAAAAACTTTGGGACACATAGTTTATCTTGATAAAGATGACCTTGCAGATTTAGTCAGGGCAGGGTTTTCGCTTTCGGGTAACGAGCTTGATATGGACGGAGATTTTTATATAAAAAACCTTCGCCCTGCAGAATATTCTACCATTCTGAAACATTTTTTCTTATCCCATAAAAAATGAGCTGTAAAATATTTTACAGCTCATTTTAATTTATCTTGGAAGATTAAATGCATCAATTATTTTGTCGATTTCCGAATCGTCAATTCTTACAACATTGCCAAGCGATACTGCATTTATAATAGCTTTTGCGCTGAACTCTGCAACTTCAAGACGGTCAAATGCGTTAAGAAGAGATGTACCTGTAACTATACAGCAATCGTTTTCGATAAGTGTTACAGGGTTTTTAATTCCAACCTCTTTTGCAACAAGCTCGGGTTGCATAAAGCTTGAACCGAAGGGATATTTTTTTACATCACGAAGCATTATATAGCTTTCGGGAACTATTCTTGAATCAAGCTCGGAATCCGAAACCGCAAACGCCATAAGATTTGGCGGATGAGCAATGATAACCGAATTTATTTCGGGATGCATTTCGTAAATGTGCTTGTGAAGCATAACGCTTCGGCTGGGGTTTTTGCCAAGCTCGCGTGAAGAACCGCTGATTTTCACAAGATCCTCGGCACACAGATATTTTCTGTCCTTGTCATAAGGGGTAATAATAAATCCGCCGTCGGGAAGTCTTTCGGAGAAGGTACCCTGCGAGCTTGTAAAAAGTCGCTGGTCATAAGCACGGCTTATAAGCTTGCACATTTTTGCACGGGCTTCTCTTTCGGGGCTTGGATAACTTTTTGGTACAAATTCGTCCAAAGACACACGGTTCTTTTCTTTTGAAATGGCAATTTTGTGCTCCGAAAGGGGAACAAGGTTGCCTATCTTTATAGCCTGAAGTTCAAGTCTTGCACAAAAATCAAGGGTTTCAAAGGACTTGAAGGCTTCAAAAAGATTTTCTTTACCAACAACAACACCATGATTTTCAAGCATTACTGTTGAAACGCCTGTATCAAACACCTTTGCAATGTTTTCAGAAAGAGCTTCGCTTCCGGGGAGCTCGTAATCGGCAAATTTTATATCTCCGCAAATATTGTCAATGTTGGGGATAAGAGAGGTGTTTGGCACTTTTCTTGCAATAGAAAAACCCAAAAGAGCCGGGGGATGAGCGTGCAAAACAGCCTTGATATCAGGACGTCTTTTATACAAAATACTGTGGAAGGGCCATTCACTTGAAGGACGGTGACGGCCTATAATTTCGCCTGAAGGTGTTACTCTTACCATATCGTCTCTTGTAAGAGAGCCCTTGTCAACACCGGCAGGAGTTATCCAGATATCACCATTGTCGTCTAAAATTGATAAGTTTCCGCCTGAAGTAGTTGTCATCTGATAGGAATAAATTCGTTCCATTATCAGCACAAGCTGGTCGGCGGGGTGCATAAGTTTAAAATTCATCAGTACACTCCCTTTTTAAATGATAGTTATATTATACACCATTTTTTTGAAAAAGTAAATATGTGCTATGACTAAAAAATGCAAAAAATAGTGTAAAAATTTGTACAAAAAATAAATTTTCTTGAAAAAATCAAAAAAAGGATATATAATATTTGTAAAATTTATATGGAGAAGGATCAGACTATGGTAAAACACATTATTTTATGGAATCTTCGGGAAGAGCATAATAACGACGAAGTAAAACTCGGAATAAAACAGGGACTTGAAGGTCTTATGGGCAAAATTCCGGGACTTTTGGAAATAAAGGTGCAGACAGAAAAGCTTGCTTCATCAAACGCAGATGTAATGCTTTATTCTGTGTTTGAAAATGAAGATGCGTTAAAAGGCTATGCTGTGCATCCTGACCACGTTTGCGTTGCCGACACTTTTGTAAGACCATTTACAAAAACAAGGTCGTGCATTGATTTTGAAGAATAAAAAAAGGAGAAAAGACTATGTTAAAAGGAATACCCAAAATAATTTCACCCGAGCTTATAAAGGTTTTAATGGAAATGGGACATGGCGACGAAATAGTAATAGGTGACGGAAATTTCCCCGGTCAAAGCGTTAACAAAAACTGTATAAGATGCGACGGACACGGAACACCCGAGCTTCTTTCTGCAATCTTACAGCTTATGCCGCTTGACACCTACGAAAAACCCGTGTACACAATGGCAAAAACCCCGGGCGACACAGTTGAAACACCCATCTGGGACGTATATGCCGAAATTATAAAGCCTTATACAGACGAAAAAATCGAAGAGATTGAAAGATTTGCGTTTTACGAAAGAGCAAAAAAGGCTTACGCAGTTGTTATGACAAGCGAAGGTGCACTTTATGCAAATATAATATTAAAAAAAGGCGTTATAAAAGAATAAAGCAATATATTTTATAGTTGAGATTTTTGAGAAGGAGTGAAGGATATGAAATGTATTGTAAACGGAAAAGTTATTTTAGAAGACAGAATAGCCGAAGATTTAGCCGTAGTTTTTAACGAAAAAATCGAAAAAATAGTTAAAAAAGAAGAGCTTAATCTTGCAGACTATGAAGTTATTGATGCAAAAGGCAAATATGTTTCCCCGGGGCTTGTGGATATGCACATTCACGGCTATCTTGGAGAAGATGTGTCTGACGGAAAAACCAACGGCATCAAAAAAATGGCAGAGGGTATTATACAAAACGGTGTAACTGCGTGGTGTCCTACAACTATGACAGTTTCGAAGGAAGAAATCGAAACAGCATTTGATGCTGTAAGAGAGCTTAAAAACAGCAACGAATATTACGGTGCAAGAATTTTAGGCGTAAACAGCGAAGGACCCTTTATAAACCCTGCCAAAAAAGGAGCACAGGCAGGAGAACATATTTTAAAGCCTGATGCCGATTTTATAGAAAAACATAAGGATATTATAAAGCTCTTTACAGTTGCACCCGAGGTAGAGGGAGCAGGCGAATGTATTGAAAGAGTATCAAAAAACACAGATGTTTTAATTTCAATGGGGCATACAAATGCAACATTCGAAGAAGCAATGGAAGGCATAGAAAAGGGAGTAAGACACACAACACACCTTTTTAATGCAATGACAGCCCTTTCGCACCGCAGCCCCGGAGTTTCGGGAGCAGCATTATCAGCAAAAAACGTAAGTGTTGAGCTTATAGCAGACACTTTTCATATAAATAAGGGATTATTTAATCTTGTTGCAGATATAAAAGGCGATAAGCTTTGCCTTATTACCGACTGTATGAGAGCAGGCGGTATGCCCGACGGCGACTATACTTTAGGCGGTCAGCCCGTACATAAAGAGGGAATTCAGTGCCTTTTGCCTGACGGAACAATAGCGGGCAGTGTGCTTAAGTTAAACGAGGCTGTATATAATCTTTATTCAAATACTGACCTCGAGCTTTACGAAGCAGTAGCCTGTGCATCTTTAAATCCTGCAAAGGCTTTGGGCGAAGATAAGGAAATAGGCTCGCTTTCGGAAGGCAAACGTGCCGATATAATTATTGCAGACGAAAAATTCAACATTTCAATGTCCATATTGGGCGGAGAAATAAGATATAAAGGAGAATGAAAATGTTAGCAAAACTTGAACCTGAATTTATGCCAATGGTAAAGGTTATAAACGATTTTAAAGAGGCTGTAAGCAAAGCTGATTCGCAGGAAACTATAATTTCTGTTGAAAGAAACGGCGGACTTATGGCAGTATATAAGCTTGATGTTTACAAAGAAAACACAGGCCACGACGAAGAGAATTACGCAATAGCAGAAAGAATTATTAAAACACTTTTATGGGCAAAGGGCGGATATAAAGTATATATCGCAGGCTCAAAGTACATTTATGAAAGAATAGCAGATGATTACAGAGTGGGCGGTGCAAGAGAGTTCGACGCAAACTTTATGGCACGTGTTTACGAAAAACCCTTTGAGGTTATTTATGTTGAAAATGTAGCCGACGCTCCAAAAGAAAACGATGTATCATCACCTGTAGGCCGTCATCTTGACGGATGCAGAATAGGCTTTGATGCAGGCGGAAGTGACAGAAAGGTTTCGGCAGTTGTAGATGGCGAAACAGTGTATTCAGAAGAAGTTGTATGGTTCCCCAAACTTCAGTCAGACCCCATGTACCACTACGAAGGTATATTAAACGCAATGAAAACCGCAGCATCCCACATGCCAAGAGTTGACGCTATAGGCGTATCCTCCGCTGGTGTTTATATTGATAACAAAATAATGGTTGCATCACTTTTCTTAAAAGTGTCCGACGAAGATTTTGAAAAGCACGTTAAAAATATGTATATCGACGTTGCAAAGGAAATAGGTGACGTTCCCGTTGAAGTTGCAAACGATGGCGACGTAACTGCATTAGCAGGCGCTATGAGCCTTGAAGACAACAATGTTTTAGGCGTTGCAATGGGCACAAGCGAAGCGGCAGGCTATGTTGACAGCGACGGAAATATAACAGGCTGGTTAAATGAGCTTGCATTTGTTCCCGTTGACTTCAACCGCGGTGCAATGGTTGACGAATGGAGCGGTGACTACGGCTGCGGCGTTAAATATTTCTCGCAGGATGCAGTTATAAAGCTTGCACCAAAAGCAGGTATCGAGCTTGACGAAAACCTTTCACCCGCAGAAAAGCTTAAAGTGGTACAGGGACTTATGGAACAGGACGATCCCCGTGCTGCCGATATTTATGACACAATAGGTACGTATTTTGGATATACAATAGCATATTACTCAATGTTCTACGACATAAAGCACGTGCTTATTATGGGCAGAGTAACAAGCGGTAAGGGCGGAACAATACTTCTTGCAAAAGCAAACGAAGTTTTAGATAAAGAGTTCCCCGAGCTTGCAAAGAAAATAGAGCTTCATATTCCCGACGAAAAGGCAAGAAGAGTAGGTCAGTCGGTTGCAGCAGCAAGCCTTCCCAAAATAGGTTAATATTAGAAAAACAATTACATTCCACAGTTGTCTTGGCATTTAAATTATACAGTCTTTATATGCGGTGCACAGCACCGCAGCGATATAAATTCCTGACGGAATTTGCGATATATACTTCGTATGCGATATATCTTCGATGCGATATGTCCCTTCGGGACGAGAAAAGGAATTTATATCATATCGCAACCGAACGGCGTGAGGTTATATCGCATTTGAACGGAGCGAAAATATATCGCACGAGCGTGAGCGAGTATATCGCCAATTTTTTATCCCTAACTTGAAAAATCATATAAAAAACGAAGAAATCCGCTGTGTAAGCGGATTTCTTCAGTTTGTGTGACAACAATAAAACAGAGCCTGCAAATAAAAAAGTGCGCAGCCGAAGCCACGCACGAAAAATGCATAGCTCCGATTGCTGCGACACAAATCTCGACATCTCATACAAGTATGCGAAAATAGAGTATGCATTTTTACCAGAAGGTAAAAAACACACTTATATGAGATAAGTCAAATATTAAGATTTATGTCGCAAATATAGTTTACCATATATTTGTACAATAGTCAATAATAAAGTCAAACTAAAAAGCCAAAGCACAAACAAAAACGGTTGTCTTTTTGTTTTCGATGTGATAGAATAACTATAGTGTTATTAAAAAGCCTCCCCTGTGCAAGGGGAGGTGGGTTTGCAAAGCAAACTCGGAGGGGTTGTAAATGGAAAGAAAACACAATGCAAAAATAGTTCCTTTTGCAAAGGAACTCAGAAAAAATATGACAAAAGAAGAACGGCATTTGTGGTATGACTTTTTAAAAGGTTATTCCGAAAAATTTACAAGGCAAAAAGTATTAGGAAAATACATTGCCGATTTTTATTGCGCAAAAGCAAAAGTTGTTATTGAGTTAGATGGTTCTCAACATTATGAAGACGAAGGACATATCAGCGATAAAAAGAGGACGGAATACTTAAAGCAGTATGGTATAAAAGTTGTAAGAATATCAAATCTTGATGTTTTAAAGAACTTTGAGGGCGTTTGCATTCATATAGATAACGAAATAAAACAATCCCTCAGTCAGCTGTGCTGACAGCTCCCTTTACACAAGGGAGCCGGTGATTTATATAATGAACAAAGAAATCCGCTGTGTAAGCGGATTTCTTCGTTTGTGTGACAACAATAAAACGGAGCCTGCAAATAAAAAAGTGCGCAGCCGAAGCCACGCACGAAAAATGCATAACTCCGATTGCTGCGACACAAAGTTTTCTCATAACACAAGTATGCGAAAATAGAGTATGCATTTTTACCAAAAGGCAAAAAAACAAACTTGTGTTACTAAGAAAATATTAAACTTTATGTCGCAAATATAGTTTACCATATATTTGTACAATAGTCAATAAAATTATAAATTTCAAGAGTAAATAAGGCATTAAAAAAGTGCGCAGCCGAAGCCACGCACGAAAAATGCATAGCTCCGATTGCTGCGACACAAACTTCACTTCCCTGTAATGGTATGCGAAAATAGAGCATGCATTTTTACCAAAAGGTATAAAAAGACACACCAATTACAGAAAATTATTAAGTTTATGTCGCAGACATAGTATATCATATAATTTTTTAATAGTCAACAATAACTTCGAAACCAAAAGGGCAAAGCAAAATACTTTCATAAAAGAAATAATGTCCACTAATGGCGAAAATTGTTGACTTTTGTATATGTGTGTGTTATACTTTTCTATAAGTAATATGCAGACATTTGTTGAGAGGGGGAAGCCGACATCAAAGCATTAGAGGATAAAATTTTAAAAGAAGGTACGGTTTTGCCCGGAGATATACTTAAGGTTGACTGCTTTTTAAACCACTCTGTTGACGTTCCGTTTATTATGGAGATGGGGAAAGAAATTGCAAGACTTTATAAAGATGCTGGTGTCAACAAAATTCTGACTATTGAAACCTCGGGGATTCCCATTGCCTTCGCCTGTGCACAGGAAATGAATCTTCCTATGGTTTTTGTAAAGAAAAATAAATCAAGCACTCTCCCAGGCAATGTTTATTCATCACGCGTTACGTCATTTACCAAAAAGAATGTATATGACGCAGTGGTAAGTCGCGACTTTTTGGGAAAAGGCGACAATGTTTTGGTAATAGACGATTTCCTCGCAAAAGGAAATGCATTAGGCGGTCTTATGGACATAATAGAGCAGGCAGGGGCAACTCTGGCAGGCTGTGCCATTGCCATTGAAAAGGGCTTTCAGGGCGGAGGAGATGAACTGAGAGCTAAAGGAATAAGAGTAGATTCTTTGGCGATTATTGATTCTATGACAGAAACTACCCTTGTATTCCGAAATCAAGATGATATGTAATTTATTTACATAAAATATTTTAGCCGAAAGGCAAGGAGGACAAAAATGAAAAAGATTATTTCATTTCTTCTCGTTGCAGTAATGCTCACAGCATCATTATGCTTATTCACAGCTTGCGGCAACGACGCAACAGTTTCAGATGATTTCAAAATTGGCTTCATTTTCTTGCATGATGAAAACTCAACTTATGACAAGAATTTCCTTGAAGCAGCAGAAGCAGCAACAGCTGAACTTGGCCTTAAACCCGAACAGGTTATCTTCAAGACAAACATTCCTGAAGGTAACGAATGTTACGAAGCAGCAGCAGACCTTGCTGACCAGGGCTGTAACATAGTATTTGCTAACAGCTTCGGTCACGAACCCTATATGTTAAAGGCTGCTAAAGAATTCCCTGAAGTTGAATTCTGCCATGCTACAGGTACAACAGCTCACACAGAAAACGTTCCTAACTTCCACAATGCATTTGCTTCAATATACGAAGGCAGATATCTTGCTGGTATCGCTGCAGGTATGAAGCTTAACGAAATGATTGAAAGTGGCAAAATCACCGCTGACCAGGCTAAAATGGGTTATGTAGGTGCTTACACTTATGCAGAAGTTGTTTCAGGTTACACATCCTTCTACCTTGGTGCTAAATCAGTTTGCCCCAGCGTTACAATGGAAGTACAGTTCACAGGAAGCTGGTATGATGAAGCTTTAGAAAAAGAAGCTGCAACAAAATTACTCAGCAATAACTGTGTACTCATAAGCCAGCATGCTGACTCCATGGGTGCTCCCACAGCTTGTGAAAACGCAGGTGTTCCCAACGTTTCATACAACGGCAGCACACAGAGCGCTTGCCCCAACACATTCATTATTTCTTCAAGAATCGACTGGGCTCCTTACTTCAAATACATCATCAACGCAAAGACAGCTGGCGAAGCTATTGTTGCTGACTGGTGCGAAGGATTTGAAGTTGGTTCCGTTAAGTTAACCGAAATTAACGAAGCTGTTGCAGCTCCCGGAACAAAAGAAGCTATTGAAGATGCTAAAGCAAAACTTATTGCAGGCGAAATCAATGTTTTTGACACAGCTAACTTCACAGTTGGCGGACAGAAGCTTGATTCTTATAAAGCTGACGTTGATACCGATGCTGACTTTACACCTGACACCGAAGTTATTTCTGACGGATATTTCCACGAATCCGAATACCGCAGTGCTCCTTACTTCGATCTCCAGATTGACGGTATCACATTATTAAACAGCATGTTCTAATTTTAATAAGCTGTATAGGGTGGAGAAAATCTCCACCCTATATTAGGTTTACAACTTATATGTTTTTATAAACAAATCGCTTGAATCTGTTTGTAAAAAAATATAAGAAATTATGAAGAGTGAGGGAAGTTATGGAACAAAATATTGCTCTTGAACTTAAAAACATAACCAAAACCTTTGGAAGTGTTTTGGCAAACAAAAATGTATCGTTAAAGGTGCATAATGGAGAGATTCTTTCTATCCTTGGCGAAAACGGCAGCGGAAAGACAACACTTATGAATATGGTTTCGGGCATTTACTTTCCTGACAGCGGTCAGATTTTTGCCGACGGGAAAGAAATTGTTATAGCATCCCCCAAAGATGCCTTTAACTATAAAATAGGTATGATTCATCAGCATTTTAAGCTTGTTGATGTTTTTAGTGCTGCAGAAAATATTATTTTAGGCTTAGAGGATGAAAAAGACTTCAATATGCCTAAATATATTGAAAAAATCAAGGAAATAGCAGAGCAGTATGGTTTTGAAATTGACCCTGATAAAAAGATTTATGAAATGTCGGTTTCGGAAAAGCAGACGGTTGAAATCATAAAAGTTCTTTTCAGGGGAGCAAACATTTTGATTTTAGACGAGCCTACTGCAGTTTTAACACCGCAGGAAACTCAGAAGCTTTTTACAGTTTTAAGAAATATGCGTCAGGACGGAAAAGCAATTATAATCATAACTCACAAGCTTCACGAGGTGCTTTCCCTTTCCGATAATGTTGCAGTTTTAAGAAAGGGCGAATATATCGGAACAGTAAAAACATCCGAAACAAACGAAACAGAGCTTACCGAAATGATGGTTGGAAAGAAAATTTCTCTTAACATCGAAAGAAGCGAGGTTGTGAACCCTGCCGACAGACTTGTGGCAGAAGGTCTTACCTTTGAAAACCGCGAGGGTGTTAAGGTTTTGGACAATATTTCATTCACGGCACGCTCGGGCGAAATTTTGGGCATTGCAGGCATTGCAGGAAGCGGTCAGCGAGAGCTTTTGGAAGCCATTGCAGGGCTTCAGCCCCTTGACAGCGGAAGCATTATTTATCATAATCCCAAAACAGGCGAAGAAGAAAATCTTCGTGATAAAACACCGCTTGAAATTCGCAGAATGGGCGTAAGACTTGCCTTTGTCCCCGAAGACAGATTAGGTATGGGTCTTGTCGGCAATATGGACATTGTTGACAATATGATGTTAAGAAGCTACAAAAAAGGCAAATCGGTATTTTTGCAAAGAAAATCTCCTAAATCTTTAGCAGAACAGATTATCGAAAATCTTGAGGTTGTAACGCCATCTTCTGCAACACCTGTAAGAAGACTCTCGGGCGGTAACGTTCAGAAGGTTTTGGTAGGCAGAGAAATTGCTTCTGCACCTACTCTTTTAATGGCAGCTTATCCTGTAAGAGGACTTGATATTAACTCATCCTACACAATATATAACCTTTTGAATGAACAAAAGAAAAACGGCGTAGCTGTAATTTTTGTTGGCGAGGATTTAGACGTTTTAATCGAGCTTTGCGACAGAATTATGGTAATCGGCTCAGGCAAAATCACAGGGATTGTTGACGGACGCAATACCACAAAAGAAGAAATCGGTATCCTGATGACAAAAACTGACAACGAAGAAGCTGAGAGCTAAAGGGAGGTAAAATGTATGAAGAAAAAGTGTGATAATCTCTTTTGGTCTGCTCTTGGGCATATAGTAAAGCGTGATGACATTGTCTGGTGGAAAGCGTGGAGCATAAGAATCGTTGCCGTTTTACTGGCTCTTATTGTCTGCGGTGCGATAACTGTTTTGCTTACAGATTTAAACCCTATTGAAATGTATGCAACTATGATAGAGGGTGCTGTTGGAACCTCGCGTCTTGTCTGGAACCTTTTGCAGAACACGGCAATTTTACTTTGCGTTTCACTTGCTGTAACACCTGCATTTAAAATGAAATTCTGGAACATAGGCGCAGAGGGACAGATTTTAGTCGGCGGTCTTGCTACGGCAACCTGTATGATTTTTTTAGGCGAAAGGCTTCCTTCTTACATTCTTATTCCAATTATGCTTATGGTAAGTATTATTGCGGGGGCAATATGGGGCTTTGTGCCTGCATATTTTAAAACCCGTTTCAATTCAAACGAAACATTGTTTACCCTTATGATGAACTATGTAGCAATACAAATTGTTGCATACTTTACTCTTGAATGGTCAATGCCCAAAGGCTCGGGAACACCAAGAACGCTGGAATTCGGTCAGCTTCCCACATTGCTTGGGCAGAAGTATCTCATCAATATTTTAATAGTTATTTTAATAACTGTAATTATATATATATACTTAAAATACAGCAAGCAGGGCTATGAAATTTCGGTTGTAGGCGAAAGCGAAAATACTGCAAGATACATTGGCATCAATGTTAAAAAGGTTATTTTAAGAACAATGATTATTTCTGGTGCAATATGCGGTATAACAGGCTTTTTGCTCGTTGCGGGAACAGACCACTCCCTTAAAAGCGACACAGCAGGAGGCAGAGGCTTTACTGCAATTATGGTTTCGTGGCTTGCAAAATTTAACCCCATTTTTATGATTCTGACTTCACTTTTGATAGTATTTTTGCAAAAGGGTGCATCTAAGATTTCGGAAGTATACAGACTTAATTCATCTTTCTCGGATATCATAACAGGAATTATTATATTCTTTATAATAGGTTCGGAATTTTTTGTTAATTATAGAATCAAATTCAACAAGAAGGAGGAAAATGTATGATAGCAACAATTATTCAACGTGCCGTTATGCAGGGAACTCCGTTGCTCTTTGGCTCAACAGGTGAAATATTAACCGAAAAGTCAGGACACTTAAATCTTGGTATTCCGGGCATTATGTATGTGGGTGCCATAAGCGGTGTTGCGGGGGCGTTCCTGTATGAACAGAGCACAACTGCATTAAACCCCTTCCTCGCAGTTTTAATACCCTTGATTTGCTCGCTTTTGGGCTCGAGCCTGATGGGACTTATTTACTGCTTTTTAACAGTAACACTCCGTGCAAATCAGAATGTTACAGGTCTTGCACTTACAACCTTTGGTATTGGTATTGGTAATTTCTTTGGCGGTTCGCTTATTAAGCTTGTAAACTCCGACGTTCCTTCAATTGCCCTTTCAAGAACCAGCACAGCCTTTAAAACACAGCTTCCCATAGCCGATAACCTCGGCTGGTTTGGTGATATTTTCCTATCATACGGCTTTTTGGTTTATGTGGCAATTATAGTTGCTTTGATTTCTTCGTTTATTTTAAATAAAACAAGAATAGGACTTCATTTAAGAGCCGTAGGCGAAAACCCCGGAACAGCAGATGCAGCAGGCATTAACGTAACAAAATATAAATATCTTGCAACCTGTATCGGCAGTGCAATTGCAGGTCTTGGCGGACTTTATTATGTTATGGACTATGCAAACGGCGTTTGGTCAAACAACGGCTTTGGTGACAGAGGATGGCTTTCAATAGCTTTGGTTATTTTCTCGGTATGGCGTCCGTCTATCAGTATTATAGGCTCCATTCTTTTTGGATTTTTGTACGTTATTCCTACTTATATTCCCGACATCAGCGTAAGTGCCAAAAAGCTCTTTGAGATGTTGCCGTATGTTGTTACGATAATTGTCCTCGTCATCACAAGTATGAGAGATAAAAAAGAAAATCAACCCCCTGCGGCACTGGGCTTGCCTTATTTCAGAGAAGAACGGTAGGTAAATTTTCGCATAATATACTGACGGCAGGGCAAAAGCCCTGCCGTTTTGGTATATTCACAGTAAAAAAATAATTTCGCAAAAAAAGGAGAAAACAAAATGAAAAAAGGAAACGTTAAAGCGTTATTACCCATAGGTGTATTTTTAATTTTATATTTAGGGCTTGGAATTTTGTTCGAGTATGTTTTAAAAATACCTATGGGCTTTTATAATATTCCCATTGTTGTAGCATTTTTAGTGGCACTTTTAGTGGCGTGTCTTCAAAACAGAACGCTTAATTTAGACAAGAAACTTGAAATTATGGGACACGGCGTAGGCGATAAAAACATTTTTACAATGATACTTATATTTTTGGAAGCGGGTATTTTTGTAGGTGTTGTAGGAAGAGAAAGTGCAGAAAGTGTAGCATATTTTATGCTGTCAATAATTCCTGCACAGTTTTCGGTAATGGTTTTATTTGTGGTAAGCTGTTTTGTGTCCCTTGCAATGGGAACATCAGTAGGAACAATAACACTTTTAACACCCATAGCAGTTGCAGTTTCAAAAGCATCTGGCTTTGATATGTCACTTTGCGTTGCAACAGTAATAGGCGGTTCAATGTTTGGGGACAATCTGTCTTTTATTTCGGATACAACCATTGCCGCTTGTAACGGACAGGGCTGCAAAATGAAAGATAAGTTTAAAGAAAACTTTTTTATAGCTCTGCCCGCAGCAATAATTTCGCTTGTTATTATACTTATACTGTCGCTTAACACAGAAATTAACGGTGCAGTTTTAAAAGATTATAATCTTGTACAGATAATTCCTTATGTTCTTGTTTTAATTGGCGGAATTTTGGGAGTAAATGTTTTTGTGGTGCTTTTAATCGGTATTGTTTCTGGCTCTTTGATAATGCTTTTAACTGGCGGCACACATTTTACAGACCTTCTTTCAAATATGGGAGCAGGAGCATCAGGAATGTTTGAAACAATTATTGTTACCGTTTTGGTTTCTGCAATATGTGCACTTATCCGTGAATACGGAGGCTTTGATGCTTTACTTGCGGGAATAAAAAGGGTTTTCCGCGGCAAAAAAGCAGGTCAGGTTGGAATGGGTGTTTTAGTTGGAGTTTTGGATATTGCAACGGCAAACAATACCGTGGCAATTGTTATGGCAAATCCTATTGCAAACGAAATTGCAAAGGATTACGGTATTTCACCCAAAAAAGCGGCATCAATTTTAGATACCTTTTCCTGCATATTTCAGGCAATACTGCCCTACGGTGCACAAATGCTTGTAGCAATTTCTGCAGTGGCAGCACTTGATGCTCATATTTCGGCACTTGAAATTATACCTAAACTGTTCTATCCATACCTTTTGTGTGTAAGCTCACTTGTGGCAATAGGAATTACTAAAAAAGATAAAAACGCATAAAATTAATAAATCCGCCCAAAGGCGGATTCATTAAAAGTGTGACAACAAACGGGATTTGCAAAAAATGCATAATAAAAAAGTGCGCAGCAGAAGCCACGCACGAAAAATGCATAGCTCTTTTTGTTGTCACACAAATCCTAACACCTCATACAAGTATGCAAAGATAGAGCATGCATTTTTACCAAGAGGTAAAAAAATACATACTTATATGAGAAATTTTAAATATTAAGGATTTATGTGACAAATAAAGTATACCATATATTTTTAAAATAGTCAATAAAAATAATCTGCAAAGGAGACATAAAAATGAACTCTATGCTGAAAGAAATTTTAGAAAAATGCTATCATTATACAAAAGAGGGAAAGGTGGCAAATTATATCCCTGAGCTTGCAAAGGCAAATACAAACGAATTTGGAATATGCATAATGTCTGAAAAAAACAAATTAAGCTTTGCGGGCGACTATGAAAAAGGCTTTACAATGCAGAGTGTTGTAAAACCCGTTATTTTGCTTTTAGCACTAATGGACAGCGGGGAAGAAAGCGTGCGTTCTTTAGTTGGGGTTGAATCGACAGGAAAGCCTTTTGACGCCTTCAATTATAGCGACCAGGCTTTAAAAAGAGAGCATATAAATCCTATGATAAACACGGGGGCAATAGCTCTTTGTACTTTAATAGCGGGCGATAGCTACGAAAAAAAGTTTAACCGTCTTTTAAACCTTGTACGCAAAATATCGGGCAACGCTTCGTTACAGGTGGCAGAAGATGTCTACCTTTCCGAAAAAGCTACAGGCAATAAAAACAGAGCCCTTGCATATATGCTTAAGGCTTATAAAATGATAGATGCCGACGCAGAAGAGGTTTTAGACTGCTATTTTAAAGCCTGCTCAATTACGGCAACAAGTATAGATTTAGCAAAAATTGCTTTTGTTTTAGCAAACGGAGGCAAGGATATTGAATCGGGAGAACAGATATTCCCGAAAGAATATGCAAAATACGTAAATGCCGTTCTTATGACTTGCGGAATGTATGACGGGTCGGGCGAATTTGCCCTGAACGTAGGTATTCCCGCAAAAAGCGGAGTGGGCGGTGGCATTATGGCAGTAGTCCCAGGCAGAATGGGAATAGGAATTTATTCTCCCGCTCTTGACAATAAAGGTAACAGTATAGCAGGTATTAAAGCACTCGAAATTTTAAGCAAGAAGCTTGATTTAAGTATCTTTTAAAAATTTCCGTGCGTGTTGACACGGTTTTTTAAGGGTGTTATAATTTATTATAGATAAAATAAAAAGGGGGAGAAAGAAATGAAAAAAATAATCACATTAACATTGGTACTTGCAATGGTGCTTGTAAATGTTGCATTGCCTGCCATGGCAGAAGAAGGCTTTGCCGATATAAAAGGCACTCCTTATGAAGAGGCAGTAAATGCACTTGCAGGGCAAGGTATTGTAAACGGAAGAGCAGAAGGTGTGTATGCTCCGCAAGAAGGGCTTACAAGAGCCGAAATGGTTACAATAATTCTTCGTGCTTATGGTTCGGAAGAAGTAGAACCTAAAGCCGTATTTGAAGATGTGCCCGAAAGCCACTGGGCATATAAATATGTTGAAACAGCATATAAAATGGGCATAGTAAACGGCATGAGCGAAACAATATTTGCTCCCGACCAAAAGGTTACCTTTGAACAGGCAGTAAAAATGCTTGTATGTGCAGAGGGTAAAGAAGAAGAGGCAACAGGTCAAGGCGGCTGGCCCGACGGTTACATAGCAGTAGCAAGCAAGCTCGGAGTGCTTGAAGGGATAACAACAAGTAAAGGCGAAGAAATAAACAGAGGTGTTATGGCACAGATGGTATATAATTGTCTTAATTTATCAAAAGGTCAAGACCTTGACTATATGATTAACTGGGATGGCGTTGCAGAGCATTACAATTGGATTCGTGACGGTAAGCTTCGCGGAATATACGGACATTCTCCCCAGACATACGAAGATGAAACAGGGGTTTACGCACGTTTGGAAAAAGCAGGCGTAAACACAATATTCCTTAATATAAACGACGGTCCGCAAAGCGGAACAAAGGATGGCTGGAAAGAAGGCTGTGCAGCTGCAATTAAAAATCTTGAAGAAAAATATCACTTCCACAACTTTATAAAAATAAACTTTGGCGATAACGGCATTGTTCCAAATACTCTGTACGGACAATTTCATCCCGGTTTATTAAAGGCAAGCTACACAAACACTCCTTGCCCCTTACAGGAAGGTTACTGGGAAGAGCAGCTTATAGAAAGAGCAACCTATATAGCAGGCTTTGAAAGCATAGAAGGTATAATTTTAGACTTTGAAATGTATTCGGGCGGTGCTTCAAGCTATACTTCCTCGTGTATGTGTAACAGTTGTTGGGAAAAGTATATAGTAGCAAAAAAATATAAGGGCAAAATAGCTACCTGCGAAGATATAGAACGCAGCGAGCTTTTAGTCAAAGAAGGCAAAATTGACGAATATAACGAATGGTTTGAGGATGAACTTGTAAAGCTTTTTGCAAAAACAAGAGAAGCTATCCACGAAGTAAACCCCAAAATTATTATAGGTTACTTCCCTGCATTTGACTGGATTCCCGGTATGACAGAAGGTCTTGGAACTCCCGAACGCCCCGTGCTTGTAGCTTCCGAGGCAGAATATCACGGTTCTCTTGCAGATACAGAAACCACAATGCGTTTAATAAATGAGTCAGAAGAGCTTCACGCAATATATCTGCCAGGTATATTCCCCGGCAAACAGGGTGTATCTGCCGAAGTGCTTGAAAAAACAATTAAGCTTGCAGCACCTACAACGGCAGGCTACTGGATGTATGCAGCGCAAACCTTAGCTGAAATAGAAGAAAATTATGCAGCGGTTGAAAATGCAAACAAGCACCTTGATGAAGAAATTGCAAACGGCAATCTTACCCCCTTGCCAGAGTATGAAATTGTAAAATACTCCGCAAAGAAAATAAAAGGAAAAACACCTACAGAAGATGAGTGGAAAGCAGCAGATGTTACAGCTCCGTTTGTAGACTACCGCCTTGGGGATGAAGCAGAAAGACCTGTTGAAACAGAAGCTAAAATTTTGTACAGCGACGATAATATATTTGTAAGAATAAGAGCTTATGATGATGCGGCAAACATACTGGAAGGCAGTAAAATGGAACACGACAGCAGCGTATGGGGCTCTGACTGCGTAGAGTTTTTCTGGAGATTTGACGGAACATCTGCGGCAGGACAGCTTTGTTCAAATCTTGCAGGCTCGCTTTGGGACGGCTTGAGCACAGGTATCATAACTGTAAATTCAAGCATAAACTTTGAGGGCTTTGAAAGCGAAAGCAAAATATTAAAAGACGGCTGGGAAATGACTATGACAATCCCCGGTGCTCTTGACGGAGCAAGAAAAATTCAGCAGGGAGACACCCTTCGTATGCAGATAGGAAGATATCATAAAGCAACTGCAAATGCAGGCAAAAATGCAAACTTCTGCTGGGCAGTTACTTATGGTTCATATCTTGCATCACCCTCTCTTTGGGGATATGTAACTTTAGATTGATTTGAATTTGGTTTAAGAAAAAAGCACAACCTTGGTTGTGCTTTTTTCTTAAAATGTTCCGTGTGTGTTGACACGATTTTTGCAGAGTGTTATTATTTTAAATAATAAACATAAGAGGGAGAACGAAATGAAATATTCAGGAGAAAATTTAAAAGAAATAGTATTTCCTTTAGGCGGAATAGGTACGGGCAGTATAGGTCTTTCGGGTGACGGAAGGCTTAAGGACTGGGAAATTTTTAATAAACCCGCAAAGGGGAGCGAAAATGGTCATTCCCACTTTGCAATAAGAGCAATTAAAGGCGATAAAATAACAGCTGCCGTTATAAACGGAGATTATATGGCCTCTCCTATGGGCACATACTCAAAAGCAAGATTTTCGGGCTACGGCTTTGGCCCGAATTGCGGAACAATGTGCGGTTTCCCTCATTTTAAGGATGTAGAGTTTAACGGAGAATTCCCTGTAGCTTCAGTAAGCTTTAAGGAAGAACACTTTCCTGCAAATGTAAATATGCTGGCCTTTAATCCATTTATTCCTCTTGATGAAAAAAATTCAAGTATTCCCGCTGCATTCTTTGAAATTGAAATTGAAAATACAACCACAGAAGAAATAAAATATCAGGTTGCCCTGTCTGTGAAAAACCCTTATGCAAAAACTTTAAATAAAGCTATAAACAAAGGCGTATTTATGTATAGCGCCGAAGCCGAAAAAGACAGTACAGAATACGGCGATTTAACAATAGCAACCGATGCCGAGACGGCACAAACGCAGGCATACTGGTTAAGAGGCTATTCGCTTGACGAAATAACCATGTTCTGGCACGAATTCACTACAGAAAAAACTTTGAAGGACAGAGAATATACAGAACCCGGCACAAAGGATACAGCTACAGTAATGGCAGAGGCAGACGTTTTGCCGGGCGAAAAAAAGAAGGTAAGATTTGTTATTGCGTGGAATATGCCCAATAACTATAATTACTGGGCAGTTACCGATGACGAAAGTGTAAGAAAACCATGGAAAAACTATTACGCAACAGTTTTTGAAGATTCATCAAAAACAGCGGAATATGCTCTTAAAAACTGGGACAGCTTATATGAACGCACCCTTTTATTTAAAAATGCATTACATGCAAGCACCTTGCCCGAAGAGGTAATTGATGCAGCAAGTGCAAACCTTGCAGTATTAAAATCGCCTACTGTTTTAAGGCTTTCTGACGGCTCTTTCTATGCGTGGGAAGGCGTGCACGAAGAATCAGGCTCGTGCGAGGGCACTTGCCAGCACGTGTGGAACTATGCATACGCTATGTGCTTTTTGTTCCCAAGGCTTGAACGCTCTGTAAGAGATATGGAATTTAAATATTCTAGCAACGAAAACGGCAGAATGGGCTTTAGAATTATGTTGCCTTTAGGCAGAAAGATGACAGATTTCAGAGCTTGTGTTGACGGACAGATGGGTGCCGTTATAAAAACCTACAGGGAATGGAAAATATCGGGCGATAACGAATGGCTTAAATCAAAGTGGAACGACATTAAAAAGGTTTTAGAATATGCCTGGAGCGAGCATAACCCCGACAGATGGGACAGAGACCGCGACGGTGTTATGGAGGGAAGACAGCACCACACCCTTGATCAGGAGCTTTTTGGCCCATCCTCCTGGATGCAAGGCTTTTATCTTGCCGCACTCAAAGCGGCAGCCGAAATGGGAGAGTTTTTAGGAGATACAAAAAAAGCAAAAGAATATCTTGACCTCTTTGAAAAAGGATATAAGTGGACTAAAGAGAATCTCTTTAACGGCAAATACTTTATACAAAAGGTTGACATTACCGATAAAGCTATGGTAGACAGCTACGAGCAGTCAGAACACTATTGGGTAGAAGAAATAGGACAGATGCGTTACCAGATAGATGAAGGCTCGGCAATAGACCAGATGCTTGCCCAGTGGCACGCAGATATATTAGGTCTTGGGCAAATATATGATGAAGAACAGATTTTAAAGGCACTTTCGTTTATGATGCAGGAAAATTATAAAGAAAGTATGCGTTATCACGAAAACAGATGGAGAATCTATGCTTTAAATGACGAAGGCGGAACGTTAATTTGTGCATATCCTAAAGGAGTAAAAAGACCTCTTGTTCCGGTTGAATATTGCGACGAAGTAATGACAGGTATGGAATATGCCTTTGCGGGGCTTTTGTTCTCGCAGGGTAAATTCTCGGACGGATTAAAGGTTACAAAGACAGTACGCCAGCGATTTAACGGAAAAAACAGAAATCCCTGGAACGAATTTGAGTGTGGAAGCAACTATGCCCGTTCAATGGCAAGCTATTCGTTTATTCCCATATTAAGCGGATTTGAGTTTGATATGCCTCAAAAGCATATCGGATTTAACCCCTATAAAACAGATGAGTTTAAATGTATATGGAGCCTTGCAGATGCATGGGGTACTTTTGAAATTTTGGGAAATACTATAAAGGTAAATATACTTGAAGGAGCTATAACCCTTGAATCGCTGGGACTTAAATTCTGCGATGGTATTTCGTCTTTAAAAATTGACGGAAACAAAACAGACTTTAATTTTAAAAACGGCAAAATACAGTTTAATCAAAGTAAAATTTCAAAGTGTATGGAGATTAAAAGATGAAAAATCTTAAAATAACAACCTCCGAAATTGCAAGAATATGCGGTGTTTCGCAAGGAACTGTTGACAGAGCTTTGAACAACCGTTCCGACATCAAAGCCGAAACAAAGCAAAAGATTTTAGAAGTTGCAAGACAATACGGCTATAGAAATATTAATGTTTATCCCGATTGTATTACAGAACAGGTCGGGGTTGTGGTATTCGATTTAAAAAACGAATATTTTTCAGACCTTGTAACCGAAATAGAGTTTATTTTAAGAGAAAAAGGTTACGCTGCCACCGTAATGATGACACACTATAACCAGCAGTACGAGATAGAGTGTATACGTAATCTTTATAATATGGGAGTAAAGGGAGTTGTTTTGTGTGCCATAAATAACGGCAAGGAGTTCGAAAATTATTTAAAGCTTTTTGATATGCCCATAGTTGCGGTAGGGAATAAAATTGACGGGATACCATATATCGGTATCGACGATTTTACAGCAATGAAGGAAATGACACAGAATGCGTTAAAAGAAAACCCCGAAAATATTATTTATTTCTCTCCCGCCCTGCGATATAACGATGCCTACGCACAGATATTAAGATACAAAGGCTTTTTAAATGCCATAGGAAATAATAAGCATACAGTGGTTACGGATATTAAAAATATCAGGGAAGATTATGATGAAAAAACAACAGTTATCTGTTCTACCGATTATTATGCAATGAAGGTTCATTTTAAAGCAAAAAATGCAAAGGTTTTGGGATTTGATAATATCTCGGCTATTGATAAATACAAGCTTCCCATTGATACTGTGGGCTATTCAGTAACAGAGGTTGCAAGAAGGGTAATCGAAGCAATTGAAGAAAACAAAAAAGATGATGTAATTATAAAACATACTATTGTAAAGCATAATAATCAAGGGCTGTAAAATATTTTACAGCCCTTGATTATTGGGACTTTTTATGATAAAATAATCTTGCAAAATTTACATAAAAGAGGAAAGCTTATGGAAGGTTTATTGAATCTTGCAATGGAAATAGGGGAACAGATGCTTATTTGCGGCGGCGAAGTACACAGAGCAGAAGAAAGTGTAACGCGTATGTGCAAAGCCTTCGGTGCGAAAAGAGCAGATGTTTTTATAATAACAAGCAGTATGGTTGCAACAGTTTACACCCCTGACGGGGAGATATTTACCCAGACAAGAAGAATAACCCTAGCAGATACAGACTTCGAAAAGCTTCACAGATTAAATGCACTTTCGCGAAAAATATGTGAAGAAAAGCTTACAGAAGAACAAATAAAAGAAGAGCTTGCAAAAGCAATATCCTGCAAACAATATCCTTTTTACCTTTCGGTATTATGCTACGCAATTATAGCTGCGGCGTTTACCCTCTTTTTTGGCGGCACGCTTATAGAATCGTTTATATCTTTGTTTGTTGGAGCAATTGTACGTTTTGTTATAGCCTTTTCTGAAAAAACCTCGTTTAACAAAATCTTTTCAAAATTCACTTCGTCGGTTGTTGCAACATTTTTAGCATTTTTAGCAGTAAAAGCCGGCGTTATAATAAGTGTAGATAAAATTATTATAGGTAATATTATGACTCTTATTCCGGGAATAGGTCTTACAAACGCACTGCGTGATTTGTTTATGGGTGACAGTATAGCAGGTCTTTTAAGAACAATAGAAGCAGCACTTACAGCTCTTGCAATTGCAGCAGGATATTTTCTTGTAGTTGTTTTGGGAGGGTTTATTTTATGACGCAAAACGAAATAGTACAGATTATAGCAGGCTTTATAGGCTCGGTTGGATTTGGAGTACTTTTTAATATAAAAGGAAAAAGACTTTTAATGGCTGGACTTGGCGGATTATTATCGTGGCTTTTATTTTGTATTTTTAACGATTATATAAAAAATGACGCAGTAAATTATTTTGCGGTTTCGTGTCTTATTTCGATTTATGCAGAAATAATGGCAAGAATATTAAAAACCCCTGCAACCGCTTTTACCATTACTTCACTGATTCCGCTTATCCCCGGCGGCTCGCTTTACTATACAATGGCGTACGCCTTCGAAAGCACTTCAGGGAACTTTTTGGAAAAAGGGATATATACTCTTCAGCTTGCAGCGGCTTTGGCACTTGGGATTATTGTTGCGGCGGCTGTAACCAAAATAGTAGTTCCGCCTGCAAAACAAAAAATTAGCAAATAGAACATCCCTCAAGGGGTGTTTTATTTGCGCTTTTCTTTAAAAGTATTATAAAGCTTGAATTCTTTATATTTTTATGATAACATATCAGTGTATGTATAAAGAGGAGGAGATATTATGAAATTGAGATGGGGCGTAATAGGCTGCGGGGGTATTGCCGACAGAAGAACTATCCCCGGTATGATGGATGCTGAAAATGCGGAGCTTTGTGCAGTAATGGATGCAAATATTGATTCTGCAAAAAGAGTGTGCGAAAAATACGGAGCAAAATATGCTTTTGACAGCATAGAAGAACTTCTTAAAACAGACGAAATTGAGGCTGTGTATATTGCATCACCCGTTTTTTGCCATTTAGAACAGGTAGAAGCAGCGGCAAAAGCAAAAAAACATATTTTGCTTGAAAAACCCTTGGGACTTGATGTAAAAGAAGCAGAAAAAATAGAAAAAATATGTAAAAAGTACGGTGTAAAACTTTGTACTGCGTTTATGATGCGTTTCCACGCATATCATCAGAAAATACGCGAAATTATACAAAGCGGAGCCTTGGGAGAAATAGTTTCGGCAAGAGCACAGTTTACCTGCTGGTATCCCGAAATGGCAAATGTATGGCGTCAGAACAAAAAGCTTTCGGGCGGCGGTGCACTTATGGATTTAGGGGTACATTCTGTTGACTTAATCCGTTACATAACAGGGCTTGAAGCTGAATATGTTTCCTCTATGTCGGGAAATCAGATTTTTAAATACAGCGTAGAGGATGCAGGCAGTATTATGATGAAGCTATCAAACGGAGCAATAGCTTATGTTGATTCAAACTTCAACGTGCCCGACGAAGCAAGCGAAAGCAAGCTTGAATTTTATGGCACAAAGGGCTGTATAATAGCAAGCAATACTCTTTCACAGGTTGAAGGCGGGGAAGTAAAGCTTATTTTGGCCGACGATTCTGTAGGCTACGATGCTATGCAGCAAAGAGATAACACAAAGGTATCAAAAATCGACGTTGAGTTTGGCAATATGTATACAAAAGAAATCACAGCATTCGGAGAGGCTGTTTTAGATAATAAAGAGGTTGCCGTATCGGCATCCGATGCAATAAAAACTCAAAAAATTATTGATGCGGCATATAAATCAAGCCAAACCAAAAAATTTATAAAAATAAACTGACTTCTTGGAGGAAAATTTGACTAAAGCATTATTTTCAGATAAAAAATTCTGGGGCTCAATGATTACCCTTGCACTGCCCATAGCAGTGCAAAACCTTTTAACAAGCTCGTTTACACTTATTGATACTTTAATGGTAGGTCAGCTTGGAGATATAAGCCTTGCCGCTGTTGGTATGGCAGGGCAGTGGAGCTGGCTTTTAAATATGCTCACCTTTGGTATATGCTCGGGAGCAGTAATGTTTTTTTCGCAGTTTTACGGCGAAGGTAACGATAGCGGATTTAAGCATACTTATGGAATAGCCATTGTATCAGGACTTTTGTGCAGCTTTGTTTTTATGCTTGCGGGATTTTTTGCACCAAAAGCTATAATAAGCATTTTTAACCGTACCCCTGCGGTTTTGGCAGAAGGGGTAAGCTATTTAAAAATAGCAGTATTTTCGTATCCTGCAGTAATGCTTAATATGCTTGTAAATATGGTACTTCGTGCAACAAAGAGAGTTAAGCTGCCAATGTATGTATCGGTGTTTACAACTGTACTTAACGCAATTTTGGACTATGCTCTTATTTTCGGGGCATTCGGTCTGCCAAGGCTTGGGGTACAGGGTGCGGCTATTGCAACGGTAATATCAGCCTGGTCAGGCCCCGTAATTATATTTTTAATAACAGCTTTTTTGCGTGACGATATTTTTTATGCCCCGCCAAAAGCACTTTTTGGGTTTGATAAAAAGTTTGCAATGTTATTTTTTAAGCGTGCCGTTCCCGTTATTATGAACGAAACCTTATGGGGACTTGGCACAGTTGTATACAACGCAATTTTTTCAAACATCGGTTACGAATATTCGGCAGCAGTTTCAATTTTGCGTACCTTCGAAAATATAGCCCTTGCATTTTTTATAGGTCTTATAAGTGCATGCAGCGTAATTGTAGGTCAGGATATAGGCAGCGGCAGAATAGAAGAAGGCTACAACAACGCAAAGCGTTATCTTATTGCTGTTACGGCATTCGGGGCTATAGTTTGCGTTACGGTTATTCTTTTAAGAGAACAGCTTGTAGGAATATTCAATTTAGGCGGAGCAATTTCCGAAAAAACCCTTTTGGCGGCAAAAGGTATAATGGTTGTATATGCACTTGAGCTTGTGGTAAGAAACATTCCTTATGCTTCAATTGTAGGTATTTTCCGTTCGGGCGGCGACACAAAAAACGGAATGAAATACGATATTTCCTGCCTTTGGGGCATTTCGATTCCCCTTACCCTTTTTGTGGCAATTGTATTAAAACCGCCGTTTCTTATAGTTTTTATATGCAGTTACGTGTTTGAAGATTATATAAAAGCCTTTTTATGTATGAAGCATTTTGTATCAAAAAAATGGATTAAACCTGTAACACAAACTGGAAAAGCTGCCTTAAAGGAGTATCTTGACGAAAAAATGATTTAATGATACAATATTGATATAAAAATAGCAAAGGAGAGATTTCGGTGAACAAAAATATAATATCCGTAATGTTTTCTTTGCTTTATAGTGCCCTTTCGGGGAATCTTTTAAAAGACGAAGAAAAGGCTTTGTATAAAGAGGAAATGCTTCCTGCTTTATACGAATTATCAAAAAAGCACGATGTTGAAAACATAGTTTGCTTTGCGCTTAATAAAAACGAGCTTTTGCAGGATGGAGAATTTTTAAAAGAATTTAAAAAGCAACAGCTTACAGCACTGTACCGCTACGGAAAACAAACGGGTGAATTTTTAAAAATATGCAAAATATTTGAAAACGAAAAAATCCCTTTTATTCCGCTAAAAGGTGCAGTAATACGCCCATTTTATCCCCAAGGCTTTATGAGGACAAGCTGCGATATTGATATTTTGGTGCACGAAGAAGACCTTGACAGGGCAGTAGATGCCCTGGTGCAGACTGGGTGGGAAGTTCGCGGCAAAAAGAATTTTCACGATATTTCGCTTTTTATGCAAAACGAGGTGCATTTAGAACTACACTTTAACATTAAAGAAAGCAAAGAAAATATAGATTCCTTGCTCGGTAAAGTGTGGGAATACAGCACTCCCGTAAAAGAAGGCTCGTTTGAATACAGGCAGACAAACGAATATCTTATATTTCATATTCTCTCACACACGTCATATCACTTTTTGCGTGGTGGCTGCGGTATAAAACCCTTTGCAGATTTATATGTTCTTAAACATAAAATGGGGTACGACAAAGATGCTGTTATGCAGTTTTGTAAAGATTGCAGCATAGATTCTTTTGCACAAAACGCATTTTTGCTTGAAGAGGTATGGTTTGAAGGAAAAAGCCACACTCAAAACACCGCAAAAATTGAAGAATATATCTTAACAGGCGGTGTGTACGGCACAATTGAGCAAAGGGTAGCGGTAGCAAACATAAAAGCAGGCGGCAAATTCAAAAACATTATAAACAGAATTTTTATGCCGTACGAAATGTTGATTTTAAGATACGAAAAACTAAAAAACCGCAAATATCTTACCCCCGTTTTCTGGGTTGTAAGATGGGTTGAAACCATTTTTCGTGGCAGACTTTCGTATTCTGTTAAAGAAGCGAAAGCAAACAAAAATATTACCCGAGAAACAACCGACAGGGTAGAAGAGCTTTTAAAAGATATAGGCTTAAAATAAACTTTAAAGGAGTTTTTTTATGAATATAAAAACAGACTATTCTGATGTGAAATTCAAAGAAAACGGCAAGCTTAAGCTTTTGATTATTGTAGGCACACGGCCTGAAATAATACGTCTTGCGGCAGTTATAAAAAAATGCCGTCAGTATTTTGACTGCATTTTGGCACACACAGGGCAGAACTATGACTACACTTTAAACGGAGTTTTCTTTTCTGATTTAAAGCTTGATGCTCCCGAGGTTTATATGGATGCAGTGGGCGACGATTTGGGCGAAACTGTAGGCAATATTATAAACTGCTCATATAAGCTTATGAATCAGATAAAGCCTGACGCCCTGCTTATACTTGGCGACACAAACTCGTGTCTTTCCGCAATAGCGGCAAAACGCCTGCATATTCCCATTTTCCACATGGAAGCGGGCAACCGTTGCAAGGACGAATGTCTGCCTGAAGAAACTAACCGCAGAATTGTTGACATTATTTCGGATGTAAACCTTGCTTATTCCGAGCATGCAAGAAGATACCTGCACGAATGCGGACTTCCTAAAGAGCGCACCTATGTTACAGGCTCGCCCATGGCAGAGGTTTTGCATCAGAATCTTGAAGATATAAAATCAAGCGATATTTTAACAAAGCTCGGACTTGAAAAGAAAAAATATATTCTTCTCTCTGCTCACAGAGAAGAAAATATTGATACCGAGAAAAATTTCTTAAGTCTTTTTACCGCTATCAATAAAATGGCAGAAAAATATGATATGCCAATTCTTTATTCCTGCCACCCGCGTTCCAAAAAACGTCTTGCAGAAAGCGGATTTGAGCTTGATAAGAGAGTGATTCAGCACGAGCCTTTAGGCTTTCACGATTATAACAACTTGCAGATGAACGCATTCGCAGTTGTATCCGACAGCGGAACCCTGCCCGAAGAATCAAGCTTTTTCACAAGCATTGGACAAGCTTTCCCTGCGGTTTGTATAAGAACCTCAACCGAACGCCCCGAAGCGCTTGACAAAGCCTGCTTTATACTTGCAGGTATCGACGAAAAATCGCTTCTTCAGTCAGTAGAAACAGCTATAGCTATGACGGAAAATCAAGATAACGGAATACCCGTGCCCGACTATGTGGAAGAAAATGTTTCCACAAAGGTTTGCAAAATAATACAATCCTACACAGGAGTTGTAAATAAAATGGTTTGGAGAAAATTTTAAAATAACAAGGAGAAAAGTATGAAAAAAATATTAGCAATTCTTTTAGCAATAACCTTACTCTTTGCGTTTACCGCTTGCGGAAATAATGCGGAAGATGCAACAAACGACGTTCCCGTAAACCAGGAAACAGATGCACCTGAAAATCAGGATAACACAGATGCAGACAAGCCGGAGGATAAGCCCGCTGATGCACCTGCAGATAAACCCGCAGATAAACCTGCTGACAAACCTGCAGACAAGCCCGCTGATAAGCCGGCAGACAAACCTGCAGATGCCCCCGCAGACAAGCCCGCAGATAAACCTGTTGACACACCTGCGGACAAGCCCGCAGATAAACCCGCAGACAAACCCGCTGATAAACCCGCAGACAAGCCCGCAGATAAACCTGCAGAAACTCCCAAAACTGTCGGTAACGCACTTTTGGCAGAATTTAAAACAAAAGCAACCGCATCCCAAAGTGCACAGAGCATAGCAGATTCATTGGCACAAAGCTCACTTCTTCCTTTTATGGCAGGAGCATCACCTGTTGAACCCGGCTACCTTGCTGGCTTTAAAGAAGAAATACACGACTTTAAAGAAGGTGCAATGTTCGGACCTATGATAGGCTCTATTGCGTTTGTAGGATATGTATTCGAGCTTGAAGATTCAGGAAAAGTACAAGGCTTTATATCAAACTTAAAGAAAAATGCAGACCTTCGCTGGAACATCTGTGTTGAAGCGGAAGAAATGGTAACAGGAAGCGTTGGCAACAAAGTATTTTTTGTAATGTGTCCAAAAAATTTTGAAGAAGAATAAATAAAAGTATTACAGGGGACGACATATAATCGCCCCCTGATTTTACGGAGAATAAAATATGCTTTTTTCAAGTATTTCGTTTTTATATTACTTTTTGCCTTTGGTAATATTATTTTACGTTATTGTACCAAAAGCTTTTAAAAATATTGTACTTTTACTGTTCAGCCTTTTGTTTTATGCGTGGGGCGAGCCTGTGTATGTATTTTTAATGCTTGCAACAATAGCAGTAAATTATATAGCAGGCATTTTAATCGAAAAAAACAAGGAAACAACACTTTCAAAAATTGTTCTTTTTGTTGCGGTTATGTTTTGCCTTGGGTGTTTGGGCTACTTTAAGTATGCAGACTTTTTTATAGCAAACTTTAATATGGCAACAGGACTTTCTGTGCCTTTGTTAAAAATTGCATTGCCAATAGGTATAAGCTTTTACACCTTTCAGGTTTTAAGCTATACTGTTGACGTTTACAGAGAACGAGTTCCCGCACAGAAAAATCCCATAACACTTGCAACATATATAACTCTTTTCCCACAGCTTATAGCAGGACCTATAGTGCGTTATTCCGATGTAGAACGTCAGCTTGTACAAAGAACGCACAGCACAGAAAAAACCGCAGAGGGAATAAGAAGATTTATAATAGGTCTTTCAAAAAAAATAATAATAGCAAACACTTTGGGAGAGCTTTGCTCATCTTTTTGGGCAACAAACGAAAAATCAGTACTGTTTTACTGGCTTTTTTCGGTAGCCTATTCTCTGCAGATATACTTTGACTTTTCGGGCTACAGCGATATGGCAATAGGACTTGGCAAAATATTCGGCTTTGATTTTCTCGAAAACTTTAACTATCCCTTTATATCAAAAAGCGTAACCGAGTTCTGGCGTAGATGGCACATGTCGCTTGGCACGTGGTTTCGGGATTATGTTTATATCCCCATGGGCGGTAACAGAGTAGGAAAAGCAAGACTTTTTGTAAATATTTTTACAGTATGGTTTTTAACAGGCTTCTGGCACGGAGCTGAATGGAACTTTATTGTATGGGGTATTTATTTTGCTATTTTACTTTTAATCGAAAAATTTTTCCTCAAAGAAATTTTAGAAAAACACAAAATATTAAGCCATATATACCTTTTGTTTTTTGTTTTAATAAGCTTTGCAATTTTCAGTGCAAATAATATGGGAGAAGCAATTTCTTCTGTTTTTGGAATGTTTGGAAAAGATGTTCCGTTTTATTCAGCAGAGTTTTTGTACACTTTAAAAAATTACGGCACAGTAATTTTAATTGCAATTATAGGTGCAACTCCATTGCCACGCAACGCACTTAAAAAACTTGAAAGCACAAAAACACTGGGGAAAATAATATCGGCACTTGAAATCCCTGTGCTTGTGTGCCTTGTTATTATTGCAACAGCATTTTTGGCAGACGGCTCATTCAACCCGTTTTTATATTTCAGATTTTAAAGGAGGGTAAAAAATGAAAAAAATATTAACCGTAACAGTTTTTGCAGTAATTATATTTTCCGTCTTTTTTGCATCCCTGCTTTTGCCTTCCGACGATTTTTCCGAAAGTGAAAGACGAGCCCTTGCCGCCTTCCCCGAAATTTCTGAAGAAGCAATTTTAAATGGAGAATTTTCGCAAGCTTTTGAAGAGTATGCAACAGACCGCATAGTTTTAAGAGATACTTTAAGAAGAATAAAAGCAGTTTTTTCTCACACATTTCTTGGCAAACTCGATAATAACGGTCTGTTTATAGCAGAAGGGCACCTTTCAAAGCTTGACTCAAAAGAAAACGAAGATATGATAAACCACGCCGTAAAAAGGTTTGATTATCTTGAAGAAAACTATTTAAGAGATAAAAATGCAAACATTTATCTTTCGGTAGTGCCTGATAAAAATTTTGTGCTGGCACAAAAAAACGGCTACCCATCTTTAGATTATAATGCCTTTATACAAAAGGTAAGAGAAAAGCTTCCGTATATGGAATATATAGATGTTACAGACCTTTTGTCAAAAGAGGATTATTATAAAACCGATTCCCACTGGCGTCAGGAAAATATTGTTGATGTTGCCGAAAAAATAGGTGCGGCAATGGGAACAGATGTTAAAGCCGAATACACAAAACAAAAGCTTGATAACCCGTTTTGGGGAGTATACGCAGGGCAGAGCGCTTTGCCTGTGCCAAGTGAAGAAATATATTATCTTACAAACGAAACACTTTCTTCATCAAAGGTTACCTATTATGACACAGGTGCACCGAAAGAGGGAGAAATGTATAATATGCAAAAAGCCTTCGGCAAAGACCCGTACGAAATGTTTTTATCGGGCTCAACTCCTGTAGTAACAATAGAAAATGAAAAAGCAAGCACCGACAAAAATCTTGTAATTTTCAGGGATTCTTATGCTTCAAGCCTTGCCCCCTTGCTTGCACAAGGCTACAAAAAAATAACCCTTGTTGATATAAGATATGTAAAAAGCAACTTTGTAGGGCACTTTGCAGAATTTGAAAATGCCGATGTACTTTTTATTTACAGCACCACTTTGTTAAATAACAGCCTTGCCCTAGGATAAAAAAATAAAAAAAGTTCTTGACAAATAAAAATCATTGTGCTAGTATAACTATCATAAAATATTTTTAAGGAGAAAAAGCATGACTTTAGCAGTATTCGCATTTGCATATTTTTACTTTTACTTTATTAGCTTTCAAAGTAAAAGTGATTTGTGCTGCGGATAAATAAAGCGATGTTTTAAAATTTTTAAGCTTTGCAGTTTGAATCACTGCAAAGCTTATTTTTATTTTGTAAGGAGTGTTAAAAAATGATAGTAGTAGTAAAAAACAATGCTCAAAAAGAACAGTTTGACAATCTTATATCCTGGATAGAAGGACAAAATGTATCGGTGCATATTTCTGCAGGCGAATATCAGACAGTACTCGGTCTTGTAGGTGACACAAGCCGCATTGATACAGAACTTTTGGAAGGGCTTGACATAGTATCGCAGGTAACCAGAGTAAGCGAGCCATTTAAAAACGCAAACAGAAAATTCCACCCCGAAAACACATGCGTTTCAATAGCTGATGGGAAAGTAAAAATAGGCGACGGACACTTTGCAATAATAGCAGGCCCCTGTTCTATCGAAAGCGAAGAGCAGATTATAGACGTAGCAAAAAGAGTAAAAGAAGCAGGTGCAACCCTTTTGCGAGGCGGTGCATTCAAGCCAAGAACCTCTCCTTACGATTTCCAGGGTTTAAGAGATGAAGGCTTAAAGCTTTTGCTCAGGGCTAAAAAGGAAACAGGTCTTCCCATTGTAACCGAAATTATGAATGCTGACCACCTTCCCCTTTTTGAAGATGTCGATGTAATTCAGGTTGGTGCAAGAAATATGCAAAACTTTGAAATGTTAAAGGAGCTTGGCAAAACCAAAAAGCCTATTTTGTTAAAAAGAGGTCTTGCAAACACAATGAAAGAATTTTTAATGAGTGCTGAATATATAATGTCGGAGGGCAACGAAAACATTATTTTGTGTGAAAGAGGGGTAAGAACCTTCGAAACCTACACAAGAAACACTCTTGACATTTCGGCAGTACCCATGATTCAGGAATTATCCCACCTTCCCATAATTGTTGACCCAAGCCACGCGTGCGGACTTTCAAGACTTGTAAAACCGTTATCCCTCTCGGCTGCGGCAGCAGGGGCAGACGGACTTATGATAGAGGTTCATAATAATCCCCAGCGTGCACTTTGCGATGGAGCACAGTCCCTTACCCCCGAGCAGTTTGAAGATGTTGCAAAAGCGGTAGAGCGTGTGCGTGAAGCTATAAAATAATTGGAGGCATTAAGTATGAAAATAGCAGTAGTAGGACTTGGTCTTATAGGCGGTTCGCTTGCAAAAGGATTTTCTTTACTTGACGGAGTCAGCGTTTTAGGTTATGATAAAGATGAAAATACTATTATAAGGGCAAAGCTTGAAAAAGCTATTGATGCTTCGCTGACAGAAGAAAATATAGGGGAATGTAATTATATATTTATAGCATTATACCCAAAAGCCACCGAAGACTTTTTAAAAAAACACGGCAATAAAATATCGAAAAGCACAGTTGTAGTTGACTGTTCGGGAACAAAACGCTCTGTCTGCAAAGAAAGCTTTGCCATAGCAGAAGAAAAGGGCTTTTGCTTTATAGGCGGTCACCCTATGGCAGGCACACAGTTTTCGGGGTTTTCCCATTCAAGAGCATCTATATTTTCGGGTGCAGGTATGATTTTAGTTCCTGCAAAAGATATAAAAATAGAGGTTTTACAGGCGTTAAAGGAATTGCTTGTAAAAATAGGCTTTAAAAGCGTTACAATAACAAACGCAGAAGAGCACGACAGAATTATAGCATACACCTCACAGCTTGCTCACGTAGTTTCAAACGCCTATGTTAAAAGCCCCAATGCAAGAGTACACAAAGGCTTTTCGGCAGGAAGCTATAAGGACTTAACAAGGGTTGCAAAATTAAACCCAAGAATGTGGGCAGAGCTTTTTATGGACAATAAAGACAACATCCTGTTTGAAATAGAAAATATTATAAACGAGCTTAAAAAATACAGCGATGCTATAAAAAATGACGATATAGAAGAGCTTGAAGGACTTTTGCTTGAAGGCTCGCAGATTAAAGAAAGTATAGGTTAATATGAAAAAGATAACTGTAAAAGCTTCAAAAACATACGATGTTATAATTGAGAGGGGAATAATTGACCGCGTAGGCGAATGTGTAAAAGACCTTGTAAACACAGGCAAGGCGTGCATTGTAAGCGATTCGCTTGTTGCACCTCTTTATATGGAAAGGGTAAAAAACTCACTTAAAAGGGCAGGGTTTGAGGTTTTTGAATATGTATTTCGGGCAGGCGAGGCTTCAAAAAATGCCTCTACATTTATTGATATATTAAATTTTCTTGCCAAAAACAAATTCACAAGAAAAGATGTTCTCTTTGCCCTTGGCGGAGGCGTTACGGGAGATTTAACAGGTTTTTCAGCGGCTTCTTATATGAGGGGAATAAAATTTGTACAAATACCAACCTCTCTCTTGGCAGCGGTTGATTCTTCGGTTGGCGGAAAAACAGGCATAGATTTAGACTGTGGCAAAAATCTTGCAGGCGCATTTTATCAGCCCGAGGCTGTGCTTTTTGATACCGATGTATTAAAAACTCTTACGCCTGAATATTTTTCTGACGGTATGGCAGAGGTAATAAAATATGCCATGATACGCGGCAGAGATATTGATAAGCTGATTTTAGAAGATGCCGATAAAAATCTTGAAGAAATTATTTGCCGCTGCGTAGAAATAAAAAGGGATGTTGTAGCAGAGGATGAATTTGAAGGCGGAGTAAGACGTATTTTAAATTTTGGTCATACAGCAGGCCACGCTATTGAAACTGCGGCAGAATATACCCTCTCTCACGGAAGAGCAGTTGCTATAGGAATGTACATTGTAACAAAAGCATTCGAAAAAAGAGGCTTATGCAAAGAGGGAACCTGTGATATACTGGTGCAGATGCTTGATAAATTCTCTTTAGAAACAAAGTGTAACTATACAGCACAAACTCTTTGTAAAATAGCACAAAACGATAAAAAATCCGAAAGCGACGGAATAAATCTTGTAGTTCCCAAAGCTTTGGGGGAATGTGATGTTATAAAGGTAGGAATGGAAGAGCTTTTAAATATATTCAGCGAGGGAATGGAGTAAAAAATATGCAGATTACGGTTTTACCTTCAAAATTAAACGGCAAAATTAGTGCCCCGCCGTCAAAATCATATATGCATCGTGCACTTATTTGTGCAGCGGCGGCAGATAAAAAAACAAAAATATTCTGCAATTCTTTCTCAAAGGATATAGAGGCAACAATAAATTGCTTAAGAGCACTTGGTGCAAAAATAGATTTTTTTGATGATTATGTTCTGGTAACACCCATAGACCCTTCAAAGGACAATGGGGAAGAATGTGTGCTTGACTGCACAGAGAGCGGCTCCACCTTACGGTTTATGCTTCCCTTTGCTGCGGCACTTGGTAAAAAGTGCAAATTTATAGGGGCAGAGAGGCTTGGCAAACGTCCGCTTGCACCTTTGTGCGACCAGCTTAAAAAACACGGCGTAAAGGTTACTCATTCTAAAGATTCCTTTTTGCCATTGTTTACAGAAGGCAAGCTTTCGGGCACAGAGTTTGAAATAGCAGGGGATATAAGCTCGCAGTTTATAACAGGTCTTTTGTTTGCGCTTGGTGTAACGGGCGGCGGCAGTATAAAAATAAACGGAAAACTGCAAAGTGCACCTTACATAGATATAACAACACAGATGCAAAAAAAGTTTGGCATAAGTGCAAAAAAAACAGAAGAAGGCTATTTTATAGCAGAAGGACAAAGCTATAAAACATCAGGAGATGTTGTAATAGAGGGCGATTATTCAAATGCGGCATTCTGGCTTGTAGCAGGAGCGATAGGAAGTCAGGATAAAATAGAATGTACAAATCTTTTAAATGATAGCCTTCAGGGAGACAGCAAGGCAGTAGATATACTTTGTAAAATGGGAGCAAAGCTTAAAAAAGAAAAAAATTCGGTAACTGTGTATAAATCAGACCTTCGCGGCATAGAAATTGACGCAGCCGATATTCCCGACATTGTACCCATTTTATGCGTTGCGGCAACCCGGGCAGAAGGCGTAACAACCTTTAAGAATATTGAAAGACTTCGTGCAAAAGAAAGCGACAGGGTAGACTCCACAGTAAACTTAATAACTGCCCTTGGCGGTAAAATTTATGCAACAGAAAACACTATAAAGGTAGAAAAAAGCACCCTTTCGGGCGGAGTAACAGACAGCGTAAACGACCACAGAATAGCAATGAGTGCGGCAATAGCAGCACTTGTGAGCAAGGGAAATGTTATAATAAATGGGGCGGAGGCAGTGTCAAAATCCTACCCCGATTTTTACGATAAATTCAAAGAACTTGGCGGTGAAGTAAAATGAGTTATTCTATTGGCGAAAATATAAAGGTAACGGTTTTCGGGCAGTCCCATTCCGAAAAAATGGGTGTTGTAATCGAAAATTTGCCTGCAGGCTTTAAAATAGATGAAGAAAAGCTTGCACAGTTTATGGCAAGAAGAGCACCTGGAAACGACGAGTTTTCAACCACCCGAAAAGAAGGCGATAAAGTAAACTTTGTATCGGGGCTTGCAGATGGAATAGTATGCGGTGCACCCTTGACTGCAATAATTGAAAACACAAACACACGTTCAAAGGACTACGAAAACTTAAAGGATATTCCCCGTCCGTCACACGCCGATTATGCCGCATGGGCAAAATTCGGCGATGCAAGAGACGTTTCGGGCGGCGGTCAGTTTTCGGGCAGACTTACTGCAAATATATGTATAGCAGGCGGTATTTGTAAACAGCTTTTAGAAGAAAAAGGAATATATATAGGAAGTCATATTTCTTCTATAGGCGGTATATGTGACGACTTGTTTGACCCCTGCCTTGTTACAGAAAAAGATTTTCCTGTAAAAAAAGCCTTCCCCGTGTTAAATGATAAAAAGGGCGAGCTTATGCAGGAAGAAATACGAAAAGCAAAGCTTTCTGCCGACAGTATAGGCGGAAGTGTAGAATGTGCAGTATGCAATATGCCAAAAGGCTTTGGCGATGCACTCTTTGGCGGACTTGAAGGAAAAATATCACAAGCCGTATTCGGTATCCCCGCAGTAAAGGGCATAGAATTCGGTAACGGATTTTTGTGCACAAAGCTTTTGGGCAGCCAGAATAACGACCCGTTTGAAATAGGAGAAGACGGAAAAATACGCACCTCTACCAATAACCACGGCGGAATTTTAGGCGGTATTTCATCAGGAATGCCAATAATATTTAATGTTGCATTCAAGCCTACCCCGTCGATAGGACAAAAACAAAAAAGCGTTTCGCTTTCAAAAATGGAAGAAACAGAACTTGTAATTTCGGGCAGACACGACCCTTGCATAGTAAAACGTGCCGCAGTATGTGTTGAAGCGGCAGCCGCAATAGTAATTGCAGATATGTTACGAAAGGAATTTTAAGATGGATTTAGATAAATGCAGAGAAAAAATTGATTCCATAGACAAAGAGCTTGTAAGCTTGTTTGTGCAGAGAATGGAAGTGGCAAAAGATGTTGCCGAATATAAAAAAGCAAACGGCAAAGGGGTATATGATGCCGAAAGAGAACGCAAGCTTTTAGAAAAAGTGGAGGATGCAGCAGGCGAAGAATACGGCGATTACACAAGAAGACTTTACAGCTCTATACTTGAAATCAGTAAAGCTTATCAAAGCAGACAGATAGCACCTCCTTCGGGACTTTCCTCTGCAATAAGAGAAGCAACAGAAAAAACAGAAAAGCTGTTCCCCGAAAAGGCAGTGGTAGCCTGTCAGGGAATAGAAGGAGCACATTCCTCTCACGCCTGCAGAAAAATGTTTGCAAAGCCATCAATAATGTTTTGTCAGACCTTTGAAGCTGTTTTCGGGGCTGTAGACAGCGGCCTTTGCAGTTACGGAATTGTTCCGCTTGAAAACAGCAGCGCAGGCAGCGTAACACAAATATATAACTTAATGAGCGAGCATAAGTTTAACATTGTACGCAGTACAAAAATGCAAATAGCACACAGCCTTCTTGCTAAAAAAGGCACAAAGATTTCTGATATAAAAGAAATCTTTTCGCACCCGCAGGCAATAAGCCAGTGCAGTAAGTTTTTAGAATCTTTGGGCAAAAAGGTAAAAGTAACCGAGTGCGAAAATACAGCCATTGCGGCAAAAAAGGTTGCCGATTCCGAAAGAAACGATATAGCGGCACTTTCGTCAGAAGAATGTGCTCCCCAGTACGGTCTTGATATTGTAAAGCCCTATGTTCAGAACACGGCAAATAATTATACAAGATTTATCTGCTTTTCAAAAAATCTTGAAATATATCCCGGAGCCGACAGAACAAGTCTTTTAATACGCACACCCCACCGTGCAGGTGCTCTTTACAATGTAATAGCACAGTTTTATTCTCTTGGAATAAATATAATAAAGCTCGAAAGCCGTCCCATCCCCGAAAGTGACTTTGAGTTTATGTTCTACTTTGACCTTGACATCTCTGTTTATTCCGAAAAACTGCCCAGCATTATTGACCAGCTTGAATATTCACTTGGAGAAAAGAATGTAAAATATCTCGGCAGCTACAGAGAAGCATAAAAGAAAGAGTTGAAAATAAATGAAATGTTATCTTATAGCAAAAAAGCTTTCGCACTCATTTTCAAAGCCCATTCATAACGAGCTTGCCGATTATTCTTATGAATATCGCGAGCTTGAAGAAAATGAGCTTGCCTCTTTTTTTGAAAAAAGAGATTTTGACGGATTAAATGTTACCATTCCCTATAAACAAACGGTAATGCCTTATCTTGATAACATATCTTCCGAGGCAGAAAAAATAGGTGCCGTAAACACAATAGTAAACCGTGACGGTAAGCTCTACGGCTATAATACCGATTACTATGGCTTCAGCTATCTTTTAAAAAGTATGGATGCCGATGTAAAAGATAAGGATGTTGTTATTATAGGTAACGGCGGTGCCGCAAAAACAGCCTTTTGCGTGTGCCTTGATAAAGGTGCAAAAAGTGTAAGATATTTAACCCGTAAAGAAAACACACCCCAGAATATCACACCGTTTTTAAATGCACAGATTATAGTAAACGCAACACCCGTAGGAATGTATCCCGATACAGGCAAAGCACCTGTTAACATATCGCAGTTTAAAAATTGCGAGGCGGTAGTTGATATGATATATAACCCTTCCCGCACAAAAATAATTGCCGATGCACAAAAAATGGGTATAAAAACAGCAAACGGACTATCTATGCTTGTTTCCCAAGCAAAACAAGCCTGCGAAATATTTACCGATACCCCTGTTTGTGATAAAAAAATTGAAAAAATATGCAAAAAAATTGAAAACCAAACAAAGAATGTAATTCTTGTCGGAATGCCTGGCTCGGGCAAAAGCACGGTAGGTAAAGAGCTTGCAAAGCTTTTGGGCAGAGAATTTTTTGACAGCGATGACCAAATATCGAAAAATGGGAAAACTCCGGCACAGATAATAGAAAATGAAGGGGAAGCAGAATTCAGAAAGGTTGAAACAAAAGCCTTGGAAGAGCTTTGCAAAAAAAGCTCGCTTGTTATTGCAACGGGCGGAGGAAGTGTAACACAGGATATAAACTTTGATGTTATGCACCAAAACGGAACAGTAGTTTTTTTACAACGAAAGATGGAGCTTCTTGCAACAAAGGGCAGACCTTTGTCGCAGGGCGGGGAGGATAAAATTAAAAAAATGTATGAAGTACGCCTTCCTATGTATAAAAAGTTTGCAGATATCGAGGTTATGTCAACCGAAGACCCAAAAAAAACTGCCCGTATTATAAAAGAAAAAATATTCGGAGATAAAGAAATATGAAAATACTTGTAATAAACGGCCCAAATTTAAATATGCTCGGCATACGCGAGCCGGATGTTTACGGAAACTCAACCTATAAGGATTTGACAGACAAAATACAAAAAGCGGCAGAAGAAAGAAACTGCCTTGTAGAATTTTTTCAGTCAAACCACGAAGGGGATATTGTAGATAAAATACAGCAGGCTTTATCGGTTTTTGACGGCATAATAATAAACCCCGCCGCCTATACCCATACAAGCGTTGCCATTCTTGATGCCCTAAAAGCAGTAGCCATTCCAACTGTAGAGGTACATATTTCGGATATTAACGAAAGAGAAGGATTTCGTAAATTCTCCTATGTATCGCTTGTGGCAAAAAAAACAATTTGCGGCAAAGGCTTTGACGGATATATAGAAGCTTTAGACTTTCTTTTGAATATGTAAACAAAAAAGGAGCTGTAAAAAAATTATTTTTTTACAGCTCCTTTTTTTAGGGGATAGCAAAAACATAAATTAGGTTTACCTGTAGGGGAGGGTTTCCACGCCCTCCCTGAAAAAATAGGGAACGCCCTTTATGGGCGTTCCCTACAATATTTCTTTGTTTTTTGCGGTCTGGACTTTTTTTACATCCCCTGTTTTGTTTATCCTAAAACTACATCAAGTACAAGCATAACACAAAAGCCTACAAGCAAGGAATATGTAGCTCCCCTCTCGCTTCCGTGAGCGTGGGTTTCGGGAATCATTTCGTCGCTTACAACATAAAGCATTGTACCCCCTGCAAAAGCAAGAGCAAAAGGCAGTATGGCGTGCGAAAGCGAGGTTGCAAAAAATCCTATTAAAGTTCCTATAACCTCTATAACCCCTGTAAATGCGGCACATACAAAGGTTTTTTTAGGGGATATTCCAGCCGCAAGCATGGGAGCTATTATAACCATACCTTCGGGGATGTTCTGCAACGCTATTGCCCCTGCTATCATAAGAGCTTCGGCAGTATTTTCGCTTCCAAAGCCAACACCTGCGGCAATACCTTCAGGCAGATTATGTATAGCAATTGCCATAACAAAAAGTATAAGCTTGTTTATGTTTGTGTCTTTATGCTTTTCTTCGTTTGCGCTTCCCATAAGATTATGTACGTGGGGAACAAGCTTATCCATAAAGTTCAGCGCAAGTGCCCCCGAAAAAATACCCGCAATGCATACCAAAAGAGGATATTTCCCGCCATACTCCAAAGAGGGAACAATAAGCCCAAGCACTGCCGCCGAGAGCATAACTCCCGCCGCAAACGAAAGAATTATATCGTTGAATTTATGTGAAACATTTTTAAAGAAAAAGCCTATTATAGCTCCAAAAAGAGTAGCACCGCCAACTCCCAGGGCAGTAATAAATACAAGTGACATATAAAAACCTCCTTTTAAATTAAGTATAACATAAAAAACTTTATTTGAGAAGAGAAAATTTGTTAAAAATCACTTTACAAAGATATTCAAAGAGAATATAATAAGTCATATAAAACTTTTGACTTGGCAGAAGGTGTAAGGAAATGAAAAGCTTGTCACGCAGTGAAATAAATTTCACTGAAGGACCTTTATTAAAAAATATATTATTTTTTGCAATACCGCTTATGCTTAACGGAATTTTGCAGCTGCTCTTTAACGCTGCCGATATTATAGTGGTAGGGCAGTTTGCGGGTAAAAACGAGCTTGCCGCAGTTGGTGCAACAAGCTCAAGCGTAAATCTTATAGTAAACTTTTGTATAGGTCTTTCCATAGGCTCAAACGTGCTTATTGCAAGGCATATAGGTGCAAAGGATACATATAGAATCGAAAAGGCGGTACATACCGCAATTGCGACAAGTATTTTATTTGGAATTATAACGGGTGTTGCAGGCTTTTTTCTTTCTGGACCGCTTCTTCGCCTGCTTGATACTCCAAGCGATATTTTTAACAGTTCCCTTAAATATATGCGTGCCTACTTTGTAGGGGTGCCTGCCGCCATAGTGTATAACTTTGGTGCATCAATTCTGCGTTCTAAAGGCGATACTGAAAGACCGCTCAGGTTTTTAACAGTTGCAGGTGTCGTAAATGTTTTGTTAAACCTTGTATTTGTTATAGTATTTAAAATGGGTGCACTCGGTGTAGGTCTTGCAACGGCAATATCGCAGTTTGTTGCAATGATTTTAGTTATTTTGTGCCTTATAACCGAGCAAAGCGTGGTACACCTTGATATTAAAAAAATTGCATTTGACAAAAACGAAATGCGTGAAATTGTTGCCATAGGCTTGCCTGCAGGACTGCAAAGCTCTATGTTCGGAATATCAAATATGATGGTGCAGGCATCTGTAAATTCGTTTGGGTCGACTGCCATAGTAGCAGGAAGTGCCGCAGCGGGGAATATAGAAGGCTTTGCCTATGTAGCAATGAACGCTTTTGCACAGACAATACTCACACTTTCAGGACAAAATCTTGGAGCAGGAAAGCTTAAAAGAGTTGATTCCGGCTTAAAGCTTTGCGCGCTTTGTGCAACAGTTACAGGTATTTTGTTTACTGTAATAATTATGCCCTTTGCGGCAAATGTGCTTTCAATATACTCTAAAGATGCAGAGGTTATAAGGTATGGCATAAACAGGCTTTGGTTTGTAATGGCACCATATTTCTTATGCGGTATAATGGAAGTAATTGGAAATGGAGTCAGGGGACTTGGGTATTCACTGTTACCCCTTTGTGTAGCAATTTTCGGCACCTGTATATTCAGAATTATCTGGCTTGCCTTTGTATTCCCTTTAATGCCAACTATAAACAGCATATTTATAGTTTATCCCATATCCTGGATTCTGACAGGAGCGGCACATTTTGCGTGTTATATTTTTGCAAGGAAAAGGTTGAACAAAATAAAAAAAGCTGATATAATAGAATAAAAAGATTATTTTTGGAGGTAAAATTATGAAAGACGAAACCAAATGCCTGCACGCAGGATATACTCCCAAAAACACAGAACCGAGAGTAGTTCCCATAGTGCAAAGCACAACTTATGTATATGATTCAACAGACGATGTAGCCGCAGTATTTGACGAGCCTACAAGAAGCCTTATTTACTCACGCTTTGCAAACCCCACAGTTATGGCAGTTGAAGAAAAGATTGCAGCACTCGAGGGCGGCGTAGGTGCAATGTGCACATCATCAGGACAGGCAGCAAGCCTTCTTTCAATTTTAAATATCTGTAAGGCGGGAGACAGCTTTATAAGCGTACCCCAGATTTATGGCGGAACAATAAATCTTTTCTCCTATACCTTAAAAAAGCTTGGTATAGAATGTATTTATGTTGACGCATCCTGGAGCGACGAAGAAATAAAGGCAGCCTTTAAAGAAAACACAAAAGCAGTTTTTGGCGAAACAATAGCAAACCCCGCACTTAAAGTTTTTGATATCGAAAGATTTGCAAATATAGCACACGGCATGGGTGTTCCGCTTATAATCGATAATACCTTTGCAACCCCCATTTTGTGCAAACCCTTTGAGTTTGGTGCTGATATAGTTATCCATTCCACAACAAAGTATATGGACGGTCACGCAGTACAGGGCGGCGGCGTTATTGTTGACAGCGGTAAGTTTAACTGGTCAAACGGCAAGTTCCCCGAATTTACAGAGCCTGACGAATCATATCACGGCATCACTTATGTAGATACATATAAGGAAGCAGCATACATAGTAAAAGCAAGAATGCAGCTGATGCGTGATTTCGGTGCATATCCCGCAGCACATTCGGCATTTTTGCTTAATTTAGGACTTGAAACACTTTCTGTAAGAATGAAGCAGTACTGCGAAAATGCACTCACAGTTGCAAAATTCTTGAAAGAGTCTGATAAAATAGAGCACGTTGACTACCCCTTCCTTGAAGGCGACAGCCAATACGAGCTTGCCCAAAAATACTTAAAGGGTGCAAGCGGTGTTATTTCAGTAAACATAAAGGGCGGCAGAGACGGAGCAGTAAGATTTATGGACTCCTTAAAGCTTGCTTCAAACGAAGTACACGTTGCTGATATAAGAACCTGCGTTCTTCATCCTGCAAGCGAAACACACCGTCAGCTTACCGACGAACAGCTTGTAGCAGCAGGCATTAACCCATCAATGGTAAGACTTTCTGTAGGCCTTGAAAATGTAGACGATATAATAGAGGACTTAAAACAGGCACTCGAAAACGTTTGATAAAATCAAAACAGGTTACGCATTGCGTAACCTGTTTTTTATTAAAGTTTATAAGCTTTATCAAATACTGCTGTAAAAATTTCATCAACCTCAATATCTTTGTGGTAGTGACCAAAAAACCACTTTTTACAAACAACACTCTTTTGTATCTTTCCCAGGAATTCTGTGAGTTCGTTAATTTCGTATATCGGGGCAATTTCTGTTTGAACAGATGTTGGTGCAGAATGTGTCAGAACATAATCAAATTTAAAATTATTCTTTTTAAGATTTTTTTCTGCATTACTATACTCTTGCTCGCTCGGCAATTCATTTTTCCACCAGTTTTTGCCTTCTGTTCGATGTTCTTTATCATGAGAACTTGCTCCACCAAACACAAAGAACTTTTTTTCGTCAATGTTATAGACTTCGCCTCTGATTAAATGATATATGCCATCCGTAACATTGTGTGCAATACTACCGCCGAATTCTATTTTGGGGAGATTATAGAGCACATCAAAATTTTCATGATTTCCGTCAATAAAAAGAGTTGCGAAGTTTTTACTTTTCAGCCAGTTTATCCAATATTTTTCTTCATTGCTTCCATCCCATACGCCACCAAAATCACCACATATGATCACATAATCATTTTTGGTCATTTCTTTTTGCTCGGGAAAACGTTTAGTGGAAAGTTTCTGTATATCGACTGGTATGTGTGTATCACCTGTAATATATATCATTATTTGTTACCCCTATGTACAAATTATTCATCTATGCTATGTATAATTTCTTGAATTAATTCCAAAGTATTTGGTTTGG
>JAZSDN010000041.1:0-1638 GCA_045531205.1 Clostridia bacterium
CGTCCTTTACAATATAAGATTCCGTATCCTTTTTTCTTTGGGAAAGTATACAAAACAAAAGTTGTATCGGCTCCGCCGGCAAGAGCAGTTGAACCCGAAATCATATTCTGAGGACTGCTGTCATGCATCTTTCTTAAGTGATGAACAAGTATGATAGTAATGTCCAGTTCCTTTGCAAGTCTTTTCAGATAATTCATCTCTGCATACTCACAAGCATAAGCGTTTCCGGCGAATTGTTCTCCTCTTATCAACTGAAAAGTATCAACGATAACGAGCTTGATTTCAGGTTCTTCCTTGACAATTTTCTTTAGGAAAACATCGAATCCGTTGTCCATGTTTGGTGCATCATACATGAACAAAAGATTGTCTGTATCGCATCCGGGCATGCCCTCAAGTCTGTCCTGAATACGATTTTCCGTGTCCTCCAAACAGAAATAAAGAACCTTGCTCTTGTTAGTCTTAAATCCCCACAGGTTATTGCCGTTTGAAACACATAACGCAAGCCAAAGCGAGAGCCACGACTTACCCGACTTAGGGTGCCCCGCAAGAAAATGAACGCCTTGCGAGATAAACTTCTCTACCACAAAGTTAATCGGTTTCTTTTCTTTCTTCATCAGTTCTCCTGCTGATACAGGTTTTGTTGTTAAATTAAACATTTAGATTCCTCCAATCTTTCAAAAAAAATATCTCCCACAGCGCCTTGGGAGACTTATTATAGCGCGGTGAAAAATCCGCGTCAACGCACTTTTTAACATTGCAGCCAAATTGCAGCGAAAGTGCAGCGGATTTGTAATATAACCCCTGCTTTGTAATAAAAGTGCAGCATAAGAAAGGTTTTTGGGAAATGAAAATAGCCGATGCATCTGCATCGGCTATAATTTCGATTAAATCTTATAAATCTTGTCAAATACCGCAGTAAACTTTTCATCAACTTCAACATCTTTATGGTAATGTCCAAAGAACCATTTTTTACATGCTACACTGTTTCTTATCTTTTCCAGAAAATCTGTAAGTTGGTTGATTTCATATGTTGGAGCAATTTTATCTTGAAGAGATGTTGGGGCAGAATGGGTTATCACATAATCGAATTCAGAATTATTCTTCTTCAGATTTTCTTCTGCACTACTATACTCTTTTTCGCTTGGCATTTCATCTTTCCACCAGTTTTTGCCTTCGGTTCGGTGTTCTTTGTCGTGCGAGCTTGCCCCGCCAAATACGAAGAACTTCTTTCCGTCAATATTATATACTTCGCCCCTGATTAAATGATATATGCCATCATCAACTTTGTGTGCAATACTACCACCAAATTCTACTGTTGGAAGATTATAAAGCGTTTCAAAATTTTCATGATTGCCATCAATAAAAAGCGTAGTGAAGTTTTTGCTTTTAAGCCACTTTATCCAATATTTTTCTTCATTGCTTCCGTCCCACACGCCACCAAAATCACCGCATATAATTACGTAATCATTTTTGGTCATTTCTTTTTGCTCGGGAAACCGTTTAGTGGAAAGTTTCTGTATATCGACTGGTATGTGTGTATCACCTGTAATATATATCATTATTTGTTACCCCTATGTACAAATTATTCATCTATGCTATGTATAATTTCTTGAATTAATTCCAAAGTATTTGGTTTGG
>JAZSDN010000077.1:0-1743 GCA_045531205.1 Clostridia bacterium
AATCGTTGTCTTTGCTTTCATAAACAGAGTTTTGCATTTGATTTTAGAAAGAAGGTCATTGTAATCAACAGTGTCATTGAACGAATCGTTATAAAAGGCTTCTCCAAAATGAGGGTCATAATATTGCAGGCCATTAAAGCCATCTAAAAACTTTTTAGGCCAAAACAGAACTTTCAGATTTTTGTCGGGATGTTTGGTTCGGTATTTCAATGCAAAGCCACTCAGTTTTTCTCTGACAGTTTCTCTGGATTCATCGGGAAAGAAATTCCAGCAATACTGATTCTTGAAATAGTAATAGACGAAATCCTTTTCCACATCCTGTAAAAGGAAATTATGGCAGACAGAGGATAAATCTTTGTAATTGTATGTATTATATCTTCTTTCGCCCCAGCTTGAGAAGAACGGAGGGTCTTCCAATATTAGTTTGGAGCATCTGGGAGAGTGTGCTGCAATGTATGCTGCAATCAGTCCACCCGATGAATGACCCAACACGGAAACAGAATCACAAATCACATTTTCAATAAAGTCCATGATGTCGTTGCCGATACTGACCAGATTGTATTTTTCTGAATTGTGGGAACTCTTTCCGTGTCCGTAATAATCTACCAGGTACACATGGTAGTGCTTTGCGAGTTTTGTAACAACATTATCGAAGCTACAAGAGTTTGTCCCCTGGGCATGAAGCAGTAATAATTTGTTTTTTTCGGTTCCAACCTCATAGTAGTTCAAAATACTGCTATCATCAATTTTATACTGTGCATTATGAATCTTCATGTTGTATACTCACCTCGTCAATTGGAATTTACTTCTTCAATACTTTTTTGCACCAAGTACGGTTGTTGCATTTAGGACACATTAAGTGACGGGTAAGGCCTCTGTGCATAGCCATCATCGCTTCCTTATAGGTGGGAACAATTTCGTAACCGCAATTTTTACATTTATAAGCACCTACGCTTACCTCAAGTTTTACTGCATAGAAGCACGGAATCAAAAACACAATACAAACGCCGAGAATCGTGACAAACTGCCACACTCCTTCAGGAATCAAAAATGCAGCAAGAAAAATACCTGCAAGTAAGGCGGTCATACTTACAATCATAATTGCCCACATAGATGACCAAATTGTTTTGTTTTTCTTCTCTAATTCTGTCGCCATATCAAGCAAAAGCTGTTCATTTTTCTGATTGTTATTTTCCATATCGATTTTCTCCCCACTTAATAATTCATTTACACTGATGCAAAGAATATCACACAGTTCAAGCATTATCGAAGTATCGGGCATTGCGATGCCCCGCTCCCATTTGGATATTGCTTTATCGGTGATACCCAGTTTTTCGGCCAACTGCATTTGTGTTAAGTTTGCTTTTTTTCTGCACTCGGCAATAAATCTTCCGATTTTTATTTGGTTCATATGCTGCCTCCTTTCGCATTCAGTATAGATAATTCAGATAAGAAAACACACCTACCATTGGTTTAGTGAGGAGAAATAAACCTATGGTAGGGTAAAAATTGACCGTCAAATTCGAACTTGTCTAATCATTTGCTCCATTATATCTTATTGCTGAAAGATATACAATAACAGTCCCGGCGGATGGTCTGACGGGACTAAAACCGTTTTACGAGCACCCGTAATTGTCCGCTGAGTATTCTTCAACATTAAAAAACGCAAAAAACCCGGTTCGTAAGAACCGGGGTTTTAAGCGCTTTTAAATTAAAGCTGCCTCTGGGGGTTGATCTTAACGC
>JAZSDN010000043.1:0-22003 GCA_045531205.1 Clostridia bacterium
TTACCGGTCCGTGAAACAGACGACATAGATGGTGGAGTTAAAACATATAACAGCGGTGAGGCTTCACCAAAGGTCGTAGAGTCGACAGAAATAGTAAGCTTTAAGTGTGAGTTTTCACTACTTGCTGCTGTTTTAGAGGAAGAAAGTGAGCTTAACGGAAGAATTTATACCCTTGATGCAGAACTGGATGATGGAACTGTTAAGTGCAAAATTAGCTGCTATGGGCGTGAAAGCAGTAGTGTACCAAAAGAATTTACGGCGGATGCATCATTTATGACGAGCCTCCAGGAAATCGTATCAAAATATGATTTTGCACAGCATAACGGCTACATCAGCAAGGTAAGCGGACTGCCTCATATGTATGGTGCAAAGCTTGATATCAAATATGCATCCGGCGAAAGTATTTATGCATACGATAATCAAGATTGCTTTATATCCATTGATGCAATAAATGAATTGGTTGAGTTATTCAATATAACAGAAAAGAATAAAATCTTTAAAACTGTGGAGTGAGTCGGTAAGGCTCACTCCTTTTGCATACCCCCATACCAAAATATGATGCACATTAATCAAAGAAAAGGACTTTGTCCCACAGTTGAAGATAAAAAATTGTGGTCAAACTCGTTTTTTGACACTTTTTTAGACAAATCAAAAACCCCAGAAACCGCAAAAACTCACAAAAAGTTGGTAGCGACAGTGAGTCGTTGTGAGGGCGTTTACAACCGAACAGACGAGCCAAGAGTGACTTTTTGTGAAAGAGGAGGAACAGTATAGTGAGTGACTGATTTTTATGCAAATAAAAATCGGAACAAGCGAAACTTGTTCCGACGTGGTCGGGATGACAGGATGCGTATTGCTTTGCAATCCGCCGTGCTTTGCGACCGTAAGCTTCGCTTACAGTACCCGCATACGCACCACTCACTCAAAAAACAGTCCACCGGACTGTTTTTCTTTACCGTTCGTGCCTCCTTGAGCTTCAAATCCTTTCCCCTTCGCAAAAAAACAGTCGACACTTATGTGTCGACTGTTTTTTGGTCGGGAATACAGGATTTGAACCTGCGGCCTCTTCGTCCCGAAGCGCTCCTAGAATGTGCTGTTTGCCACAAATGGCTCTATTTGGGCCTTTCCGCTACATCGAAAATGCTCTTTAGCGCGGTTGTTTCCATTTATTCCGCCTGTTACATTTCTAACTGTGGGTTTACATGTGGTCAAAAAAGCCCTTCCGCAATAGGACTAAAATAAAATCTTTGCGGAAGAGTTTCAAAAAAATATCATATCAAAATTTATTATGCTTTAACCAAAGAAAATCGCGCCGTTAAAATCATTATAAAAATTCACCTTTGTAAATTTCAAACGAACAGAATTAAATTTACAGCTGAATGAAATTGGATATGCAATGCGACATTTACGAACAATTTTGTGACGGAAAAAGCCTATTTGTAGGTAACCATGTGGTCAAACGGCTTTTTGAGTAAATTATATATCAAAAAATGATATACCTTAAACAAAGAAAAGACTTTGAACAACTGAACTGCACGAAAACAAGATTAACATAAATACAAATTTACACGAAAACAAGATTATCGCATTTAATCACTAACATAAAACCATCATTAAGAGTATAATTCTGTAAAAATTTGATAATTTATCCTTAATTCATTGGGTTTTCCAACAAATCCTCAATGTTGCATCCAAGGACTCTTGAGATTTTATATAATGTATGTCCTTGAGCCTTATCTATATCATTAACTTTTTGCTCGTACATTTGAATAGAACGAAGTTTAACTCCTGAAAGTTTTGCAAGTTCAGATTGAGAAATGCCTCGATTTTCCCGAATTCGCTTGAGCTTAGTTTCAAGAATTGCCTCGTTATAAAATTTTTCCATTGTATCGATAAACTGACTTATATCCATTTCGTGATAAACAGAATACATATCAATAATTTTTGAAAACGGAATACGCTCAAATATATCTTTAAATCTGCGGCCGGAGAACCATTGATATTCTGCCAAAGCCCAACCTGCCCAATATTCAGGAGAACGGTCTTCACGGAAATTTGCATCAGGTGCATCTTTTTTATTATAAGCCTTTTTTACAATTGCTTTGCCAAGTTCTATTCCTGACATTCCGGAGAGAATCGCAGGATTGCCAGTTTCAAATTTTTGGGCATATCCTGTAGTTACGAAAAGTGATGCAACCCAATCATTTTCAAGCTTGCAATCATTAATTATATAGTCAAACATATCTGCCAGACAACTTTTTGCATCACTCAGATATAATTCGCTGTATGCGTGGGTCATTATTTTGCATCTCCTCTCTTAAAATATCGAGTACAAAGATATCATCACGATAGACTTTACTCTTTTTGATTTCTTGCTTAAAAGCTTTTCTAGCAGAAGAATCACGGTCAATAAATTTTGGATAGTATTCGTCCTTTGACACAGGAGCAGCATCAATAAATTTAATCTGGTCAAATGCTTTTTGTGATACCAAAACAGTTTGCTCTCCAAGCTTACCAAGTTTCAATGCTTTGTTTAAACTGCGAAGCGGAAGACCATTAGAAACGAAACTTTCAGCATATTGAAAATAGGAGTCATCGGCACGATATCCAACAACTACATCATAATTACCAATATCAATCGAATAATGCTCTATAATATAGTCCCTCGCATCAATGGCAATTTCAGAGCTTAATTTGAACGTGCGGTATTTAAGTAAAATTGCAATCCAGTTTAAAACTGTATGCTGACCATCAGTCAAATCTAAAGTTTTAAGTCCATCTGTATTTAATTCATAACGATTTACAAATCCGTCTGTGTTCTGCTTGCATGCCCATTCCTTTGCCATTTCTTCAGCCTTTGTGCAGTAGAAACCTTTCCCGTAATCATTGTGCTCATTACCAATATTTATATCAGGTACTTCTATAATGTGATCTGTTCCATGTAATAATATTATTTTACTCATAATTACTCTCTCCGTATCATTGTGATGTTACACAATCATTATATCATCACAATGATATTTTGTCAATGTTTTTAAAAAATATTATATCAAAATATCACACGCCTTAAACAAAGAAAAGCGGAATTGAGAAATCATAAAAATTTTAGTTTTCGATGAAAAAATTAAATTTACAAAAAGTATTGTAATTTTCATTCGTAAGTGATATAATATACGAAACAGAATAAGAAACGGGAGCTTGTGTTACAGGCTGAGAGGAAGGTATAACCTTCGACCGAGAACCTGATTTGGATAATGCCAACGTAGGGATGCCTGAACGAGAGTTTTAGGAATACTTAAGTAATCTTAGGAGTTACCAAATCGGTAGCTCCTTTTTTGTTGTAATTTTGGAGGTGAGATGAGTGGTAAGAATTAACGGAAAAAATTTAGATGTAGTTGGTAAGTCTGTTGCAGACTATCTTAATTCTGCAGGTTACGACTTAATGCGTGTTGCAGTTGAGCTGAACGGCGATATAGTTCCTAAAGTGCAGTATGCTGATACGATTTTTAAGGACGGCGACAGCGTTGAGGTTGTAAGCTTTGTGGGAGGTGGCTGATGTGATACCAACTAAAGAAGAATGGCTAAAAGCATTAAATGACAGACATGGAATTGAGTTGCAGAAAAAAATCTCATTCACAACGGTTGCTGTATGTGGTCTCGGCGGTCTTGGCTCTAATATAGCCTTTGCACTTGCCCGTGCAGGTATAGGAAAGCTTGTGCTGATAGATTTTGACAAAGTGGATATAACAAATCTGCACCGTCAGCAATATAAGGCAAATCAAATTGGAATGTGCAAAACAGAAGCCTTGCAGTACAACCTGAAAGAAATAAATCCTTATATTGAAACTGAAATACATAATGTTTATCTTGATGAAAATAATGCAAAGGATATTCTTTCAGAGGCAGATATTATCTGTGAAGCATTTGACAACGCAGAAGGAAAAGCAAACATTGTCAACTTTGTTTTATCTGAATTGCCTGAAAAATACATTGTTGCTGCATCAGGTATGGCAGGACTTGGAAGTGCCAACGCAATAAGAACAAGAAAAGTTTCAAAACGATTTTATCTTTGCGGAGATGAAGTAAGCGATATAAAAGACGGAATCGGTCTTGTATCATCAAGAGTTATGCTGTGTGCTGCACATCAGGCACATACAGTTTTAAGAATTATAGCAGAAGAATACGAAGTATAGAAGGAAGGAAAGACAAATGAATAATGACAAACTTATTATCGGAGGTCACGAATTTAATTCTCGTTTTATTTTAGGTTCGGGAAAATACTCTCTTAATTTAATTGAAGCTGCGGTAAAGGATGCAGGTGCGGAGATTATTACACTCGCAGTTCGCAGAGCCAATACTAAAGAACAGGAAAATATTTTAGATTTTATTCCAAAAGGTATAACACTTCTCCCAAACACAAGCGGAGCAAGAAATGCGGAAGAAGCCGTACGAATTGCAAGACTTGCCCGTGAGCTTGGATGCGGTAATTTTGTAAAGATTGAAATTATGCGTGATTCAAAATATCTGCTCCCCGACAATCAGGAAACAATCAAAGCAACAGAAATCCTTGCAAATGATGGGTTTGTTGTAATGCCGTATATGTATCCTGACCTAAATGTTGCCCGTGATTTGGTTAATGCAGGAGCAGCTACCATAATGCCACTTGCATCTCCTATAGGTTCTAACAAAGGCCTTGCAACAAAAGACTTTATACAGATACTTATAGATGAAATTGACCTGCCGATTATTGTTGATGCAGGTATCGGTAAACCTTCTCAGGCTTGTGAAGCTATGGAAATGGGTGCAGCAGCTATTATGGCAAACACAGCACTCGCTACCGCAGGTAATCTTCCGCTTATGGCATCAGCCTTCCGTCAGGCAATTGAGGCAGGAAGAAAAGCATATCTTTCAGGTCTTGGCAGAGTTCTTACTCGTGGTGCATCCGCATCAGATCCTCTTACCGGATTTTTGCGTGATTAAGGGGGATTTAAAATGGAAAATCAATTTTTTGTGGATTCAGAGCATTTATCTCCAGAAGCACTTGCAAAGAAGCACCAGATAGAAACAGATCCTTCCTCACGAAAAAACCACATGGAATATTTGCCGGGGATGGAGAAAATAGAATCCGATGTTTGCAAAAATGTAATGGAACAGATGAATTCTTTCGATTACTCAAAATACACTGCCAAAGATGTAAAAGCAGCATTGGAGCATGAAACCTGTACCATAGAAGATTTTAAGGCACTTTTATCTCCGGCAGCAGAACCGTTTTTGGAGCAGATGGCACAAAGAGCAAGACTTGAAACCAGTAAACATTTCGGTAACACAGTGTATCTATTTACTCCTCTTTACATAGCTAATTACTGTGAGAATTACTGCGTGTATTGCGGTTTTAATTGCTATAACCATATTAACCGCATGAAGCTCTCTATGGAGCAGATTGAAAAAGAAATGAAGGTTATAGCAGACAGCGGTATGGAAGAAATTCTGATACTTACAGGCGAAAGCCGTGCTCAAAGCGATATAAATTATATCGGTGAAGCGTGCAAGCTTGCAAGAAAGTATTTCCGTATGGTAGGACTTGAAATATACCCCGTAAATACCGATGAATATAAGTATCTTCACGAGTGCGGTGCTGACTATGTGACCGTATTCCAGGAAACTTATGATACAGATAAATATGAACAACTTCACCTGCTCGGTCATAAGCGTGTGTGGCCTTATCGATTTGATGCACAGGAACGAGCACTTATGGGCGGTATGCGTGGAGTAGCATTTTCTGCACTTTTAGGACTTTCGGATTTCAGAAAGGATGCTTTAGCAAGTGCGCTTCATGTGTACTACCTGCAAAGAAAATATCCTCATGCGGAAATGTCACTATCCTGTCCAAGACTCAGGCCGATTATCAATAACGATAAAATCAATCCATTGGATGTTCACGAAAAACAGCTTTGTCAGATAATCTGTGCTTACCGTATCTTCTTACCTTTTGTCGGTATTACAGTATCTTCCCGTGAAAGTGCAGGATTTAGAAACGGAATTGTGAAGATTGCCGCAACAAAGGTATCGGCAGGTGTTTCTACCGGAATTGGCGACCATGAAAGTAAATACAGCGGAAAAGAATCAGATGAAGTACAGGGCGATGAACAGTTTGAGATTGACGATAACAGAAGCCTTGATAAGATGTATAAAGACATTGCAGACGAAGGCTTACAGCCGGTCTTAAATGACTATCTTTATGTATAGGAGAAAAAGAAGATGAGAAATTTTGATACAACGCTATATTTTATAACAGACAGTACCGGATTTAGCGAAGAGGAATTTTTAAGAAGAACCGAAGAAGCATTAAAAGGCGGGGCTAGCCTACTGCAGCTTCGTGAAAAGGATAAATCAACAAGAGAATATATTTCACTTGCAGAAAAGGTGCATACACTTACAAAGAAATATAATGTTCCGCTTATCATTGACGACAGAGTGGATGTTGCTCTCGCTATGGGAGCAGAAGGTGTTCATCTTGGACAAGGCGATATGCCAATCAACACAGCACGAAAAATCCTCGGTGATGATTTTATTATAGGAGCAACAACAAAAACTGTTCCGCAGGCTCTTGAAGCTTATCAGCAAGGTGCAGACTATCTCGGGGTAGGAGCGATATATCCAACTACAACTAAAGTAAAAACAGTTATTACATCAACAGAAACGCTTGGCAATATCTGTAGTGCTGTTCCGATACCTGTAAATGCTATCGGCGGACTTAATAAGGATAATATTGATATTCTCAAAGGTATTCCAATTGCAGGTATCTGTGTTGTATCGGCAATTATGAAGGCAGATGATCCCAAGCAAGCTACCACCGAACTAAAAGCCAGAGCAAAGGAATTGGGATTATGTTAAAAGGAGCAATATTTGATTTAGACGGAACCATCCTTGATTCGATGTTTATATGGGATACAATCGGCGAAGATTATCTTCGCTCTCTCGGTAAAGAGCCAAAGGAGAACCTGAAAGAAACATTCAAAGCCTTTACTTTGGAACAGGCTGCAAAATATTACAGAGAAAATTATGGAGTTGTGTTGTCTGTAAATGAAATTGTAGATGGTGTAAACAAAATGGTGGAACGATATTATGCCGAAACTGTAAAACTAAAGCCAGGTATTGAAGTGTTCTTGGAAAAACTCAAAGCCAAAGGTGTAAAAATGTGTATTGCTACAGTTACAGATAAACCTTTGGTAGAAATTGCATTTAACAGGCTCGGCGTAAGTGATTATTTTTCTGAAGTATTTACCTGTGCATCTGTAGGACACAGTAAAGAAGAACCTCACATATACCGCGAGGCACAAAAACATCTCGGAACTTCTAAAAAAGAAACAGTTGTATTTGAAGATGTCGTGCATGCTTTGAAAACAGCAAAGGCAGATGGATTTGTCACTGTGGGCGTTTTTGATGTTCATGAAGAAAATCAAGAGGAACTTAAAATTATAGCAGACTACTATATTGAAAACTATTCAGATTTTGAAAAGTTTTGGAATAGTATAAACAAATAAAAATAAGCGGCAGATTGGGGGCACCACCTTATGTCGCTATATAAAACGATGCTGAAAAACGAAAGGAGAATAAAACTATGAAAATGAAAACAGCATTGACTATTGCAGGAAGCGACTGCAGTGGAGGCGCCGGTATTCAAGCAGATATTAAAACAATGACAATGAATGGTGTTTATGCAATGAGTGCAGTTACCGCACTGACGGCACAAAACACGACCGGCGTGAGAGCAATTCAGGAAGCAACTCCTGAATTTTTGAAACAACAAATTGACGCAGTATTTGAGGACATATTCCCCGATAGTGTCAAAATCGGTATGGTATCATCAAGTGAGCTTGTTTGCGTAATCGCAGAGAGACTCAAATACCATAAGGCAAAAAACATTGTTGTTGATCCTGTTATGGTTGCAACAAGCGGTTCTGCGCTTATGAAAACAGATGCAGTTGAGGCGCTTACCAAAGAACTACTTCCGATAGCAACACTAGTTACACCTAACATACCGGAGGCTGAAGTTCTGTCAGAGCTTGCCATTGAAACTAAAGAGGATATGGAAAAGGCAGTAAAAGTTATTGGTGATGCACATAACTGTGCAGTTCTTCTAAAGGGAGGTCATAACATCAATGATGCAAATGACCTTTTATATGCAGACAGAGAGTATTATTGGTTTGAAGGTAAGCGAATAGACAACCCCAACACACACGGTACAGGATGTACATTATCAAGTGCTATAGCATCAAACCTTGCAAAAGGGTTTGCTCTTGCCGAGTCCGTACAAAGAGCAAAGGAATATATTTCGAGTGCTCTATCCGCACAGCTTGATTTAGGACAAGGTTCAGGACCGATGATGCATAACTTTGACCTTACATCGCATTTTGCCGAAGAAAAAATATCTGATTGAAAGGAACTGATAGAATGAGAAATTATACAACACAAATGGATGCCGCAAAAAGGGGCATCATAACACCTGAAATGAAGGCAGTTGCAGAAAAGGAATATAGAACACCAGAGGAAATCAGAGAGCTTGTTGCCAAAGGGCAGGTTGTAATTTGTGCAAACAAATTACATACCTGTATAGATCCAAATGGTGTAGGCTCTTTGCTTCGCACAAAAATCAATGTAAACTTGGGCGTATCCAAAGACTGCAAAGATTATGACATTGAAATGGAAAAGGTTATGGCTGCAATTAATATGGGTGCAGAAGCTATTATGGACTTATCCTCTCACGGCAATACCCAACCATTCAGACAAAAGCTGACAAGCGAATGTCCTGCTATGATAGGAACAGTTCCCGTATATGACAGCGTTATTCACTATCAAAGAGATTTAGACACACTTACTGCAAAGGATTTTATTGATGTCATAAGACTTCATGCTCAGGACGGCGTGGACTTTGTAACCATTCACTGCGGTATCACAAGAAAAACCATAGAACAGATAAAAAACCACAAGAGAAAAATGAATATAGTTTCCCGTGGTGGCTCTTTGGTTTTTGCATGGATGAGTATGACAGGTGAAGAAAATCCGTTCTACGAATATTACGATGAAATACTCGATATCTGCCGTGAATATGATGTTACCATTTCTCTTGGAGATGCTTGTCGCCCCGGATGTCTTGCAGACGCAAGCGATGTTTGTCAGATAGAAGAACTTGTCCGACTTGGTGAGCTTACAAAAAGAGCATGGGCAAAGGATGTGCAGGTTATGGTAGAAGGTCCGGGACACATGCCGCTTGACCAGATTGAAGCTAATATGAAGCTTCAGCAGACAATCTGTATGGGTGCACCTTTCTATGTGTTAGGGCCAATCGTTACCGACATTGCTCCCGGCTATGACCATATAACAAGCGCAATCGGCGGAGCAATAGCAGCATCGGCAGGTGCGGCGTTCCTTTGTTATGTAACACCTGCAGAACACTTAGCTCTCCCAAATGTTGATGATGTAAAGCAAGGAATTATAGCATCAAGAATTGCGGCACATGCAGCCGACATTGCAAAGAAAATTCCGCACGCAAGAGATATTGACGATGCTATGGCAGATGCAAGAAGAAACTTTGATTGGGAAAAGCAATGGGAATGCTCCATAGATCCTGAAACGGCAAAGAAAATCCGTGATGACAGAAAACCTGAAATTGAGGAAAGCTGTTCTATGTGCGGTAAATTCTGTGCGGTCAGAAGCATGAACAAAGCATTAAACGGCGAGCACATTGATATATTATAAAAACGAAAAGAGGAAAGCAAATGAAAACAAAAACTCAAAAAATAGTTATGGCGTCCTTGGTTGCAGCTCTATGCTGTGTCGCAACAATGATTATCAAAATACCATCACCGCTTAAAGGATATTTGAATTTAGGTGACTGTGTTGTACTTCTTTCAGGATGGCTTTTATCGCCAGCTTACGGATTTGCGGCTGCAGGTATCGGTTCTGCTCTTGCGGATATATTCTCCGGATATGTTACATATGCACCTGCCACCTTTGTAATTAAAGGACTTATGGCACTTATTGCATATTATGGTTTCAAAATTCTCGGAAATAAAATTAGGAATCTACCCTCAAGAATTATTAGCGGAATTGTTGCAGAAATCGTAATGGTTTTAGGATACTTCGTATTTGAAGGCTTTTTGTATGGCTTCATTCCTTCAATTGTAAACATTCCTGCAAATGCAGTGCAGGGTGTTGCAGGGATTATCATTGGAACAATACTTATAAAGGTGTTTGAAAAAAGTAAGATTATGATGGAATAAATACAAGAATTGAGATGTAATAACTGACGCATTATCCACTGGGGAGTAAACTCTGGCGGTGTTTTATGCAGGTATATCAAAATATGACACACCTTAAACAAAGAAAAGCGGAATCGAGAATTGAAAAGTTCTCGGTTCCGCTTGTTTCATTTTACGGCAAAAATTCAGGCATAATTTTATATCTATTAACGCCGTGATTTGTTGAACGAATTAAAATATCTTCGGGGATTGTTGCAAGGAGCTTCTTTGTAAATGTGCCGTAGCCAAGATAACCGTCAAGATTTATGTGCGAAATAACAACCCATTCTGTGTCAGGCTGCCTGTTGGCAATATAATACTTGATTAAAACGGTTACTCCCTCAATGCAATTCTCCGGAATTACCTCGTGTAGCTTATGCAGAATTGAATCGGGAATTTCGACTTCTTCTTCACGAAGCGGGCCAAGTTCAAGAGCATCGGATATAATTCCGTCAAATCGTATTATCCAACCGTTTATGGTATTAACATCATAAATGGATGTATGAAATTGCTCAACCTTTTTTCGCCAATCCGTTTCGAATTTCTTTAAATATCCTTTCATTTTCGTGGCTGCAGCTTGGCTGACCTTGTCAGGGTTCTTTTTTACATAAGCTACAATATTCGCTATATGCCTGTAAAGCCAGCCTTTGCCATTCTTATCAACAAGCTCGGGAAATTCATCATGCAACGCACGAAAATCGGTTATATATTGCCAATCCTCTAAAGGTTTGGCATTTTTCTTATCCGGAACACTGCACCATGCACGGATTGCCCTTTCTGCACGCTTTATATCTGCATTTCCTTCTTCGTCAAACATATATCCTCTTGCAAGAATGGTAAGGACTCTGTTAAATCCGGTTAAATCCTCAAACATTTCCAAGGTAAATCTGCCAAGATAACCATAATCCGTCTTGCTATGTGAATTGTATTCGGGGAAATTTATATAACTCAAAAATTCTTCTCTTTCGTTAATCATAAATCAACCCTCCTGACCTTCAATGCATTTTGGGATACACAATCAAGAAGCACATCCCACATAAAACCTCGTTTACCAAGTGCAACGGCATACTTAACTGCATCCGCAGGCTTAATAATTTTCTCCAAAAGCTCCCGGCATTTTTTTGCCACTGCTTCACGATAACTGTCAGAGGCAAGTTTATTTACATAAGCATCTGTCATAACAACCATATTCTCGGTGTCTCCGTCACGATATAGCTGCCTTGACGATTCTATGGAATTGGCTTCTCTTATATCCAAAATTAAGTCATTTAAAATTCTGTAACCGCTGAAAGTGAAATCGGACAGAATATCGAAATAATCTTCTAACTCCGGCAACCACTCAGAAAGAAATACTTCCCTGTCTTCTTTTATCATAAGATGCCAATTCTGCTCAATCATAGCCTCATGAATTTTTTGTAAATGCTCATCACTTATTTTAGAAAATTCTGCATACAAGACATCTGCATCAAAATCTTCATCCTTGCCTTGTGAGAATAAAATTCTGTCAATATCCTTATACCGCTTTTTTGTCTGTATATCCGCACGACTTACCCTGATTCTCCTTAACACCTCATCATATTCCGAAATTAGGGTGCTGACAGCATCTAAAATACCTGTATCAAGTTTTTCTTTCCAACCATCTTCTGTTGCGAAATTGAAAAGCTTATTGTCCGGAATTGTCTCTGATTTAATCTTAGGAATTCCCTCTTTGAGCATTTTTGCATAGTACGGAAGCTTTTCCACATTGGAATCGATTTCGTTCCAATTTGTATTTTCAAAGAATTTATTTAACTTGTTTTTTGCATCGGTTACGCCTTTGCTAACATTTTCAAGCAGTCTCTTATAGGTTAAAAAGATACTTCTCTGTCTTTTCGATTTCCCCAAGTATTCCGATAAATCAGGCTTAATTCCTGTTTTTGCAGAATCAATTTCAAGTCCTGTTAAAATTGCAAGTGTTTCCGCCTCTTCACGGCATTTCTGCCGTTCCTCGCTGGTAGAGTTTTCGTTATATGCAATAACGCTACGGTCAAATGCAGCGTTGGAAATTTGACCTACCCGTGATGAAAATGTATTTTTTACTGTTTCAAATCTTGCTTTCCAATCATTTGCATCGCTTATCAAAGGCTCTGCTGACGGGATTTTCAAAAAGGGCATATTGTTTCTGTCTTCAAAGGAACCTTCAAATTCGTAGTTTCTCTGTACACATATATTAACAATAGGATCAGCAATAGTTTTTATCATATCGCCATCATAATCCGCACCGCCAAGTCTTTCTGCGGCAAACATTTCAGAATCTACCATAACAACATCACTGAGATGCCCTAAATAATGTTCGCGCATTCTCTTAATTTCTTTCATAAGCTTAAGGATAATTTCCTCGTTTCGTGCAATATGCGGATTACGAAGAAGCGTGCATAATGCATCAACTTCGTAAGCTGCCTTTGGAGCATAGAAGGACTGTTCGGGGAAACGATCACTCATGAGAGTGGCGTAAAATTTCTTTTCACTTTCTGTAAGCTTGGACTTTCGTTCCATTGGGAGTATAGATAACAGCCTTAATAAATCTGCAGATAAGTATCTGCTGTCTCCGGCAACAAGCAGTGTGCCGAGAGAATAATCCTTTAAAATGCTTTCGGCTCTGTCCTCAAGCTCTTTTGAATATATAGATTCGTTTATAAACAAAGGATTTATTTCCAAAATATCCGCAAGGTAATTTGCCTTAGTTTTCTTTCTCCAGAAACCTTTTTCTTTTTCTTTCAGAAAATATTGTCTTCTGTATTCTTCATTAGCACAAAGATTATAGTATTCAAGTTCCGTTTGCTTGGTAAGCCAGTTGCGTGTGTCCTCCTCCGGACTATGCTCCCAACTAAGCGGCAAATCACTGGGTCTGAATTCTTCTGCCCTGACAGAAAGTGTATTTAAAAATTGATAATTTAACTCTGTAAATTTTTCGGGATGATGTTTGCTGACATTAGTAATATACAGGGCATGCTTGTATTTCCCGAATTTCTCCCAATAGTCCTGCCATGTCATTTTGGAATCAGCGAGCCAGCCTTTTCCCTTAAACATACTCTCAGTAAGAATAATATCCACATCGCTTATTAAATGTTTCTCTCCCCAAACATCAATTATGTATTCGAAGCCTGCCCTGGTAAGAAGGTCTTTAAAATCTACCTTATGAAGCATTCCCTTAACATAGGGCATACGAATCTGAAACGATGTATGAACAGACTTACCACATAATTTTTTATCAACAACTGCGGCATATTCTTTGGAAATAAGTCCCTCACCATCATACTCAAGGACAGTAAACTGCTCATGTCTTTCAACTCTGTGATACTTACGCATGTTAGAATTACTGCCATCATCTTCAACTGTAATAACATTAGCACTTGCCTGCAATTTATTATTCTCTATAACAATAACTCTGTGAGGTCTGTCAATTTCCACGCCGTCAATACGAGTTCCAGATGAAAGCATCAAACCGTTATATGCATATAGTTTTGAAAGCTGGCACTCTCCAATTTTCATATCAAGCATTATACGGCGGCGAATATCATCATAAAGGTCGGCACGAATAAAAGAGAGCCTTGCATTTCTGCTCATGCTTTGGGAGCGTTCAAATGCAACATAAGGCATAGAACCTCTGCCAAAGTCTAAATTGATTCCCTCGGGCCTGAACATATCTCTTGCTTTTTGTTGTCTCTCTGCATATCTTTTCTGCTCTCCGTTTCTGTCAAAGATACCTGAAAAATCTATGTAGAAAATAATATCCTCAAGGTCGGTTATTAAATTTATATCCTCGGGAAATTCAAAATTATCTCCATGGAGATGACACATTATTTGATAAAACAATGCGTTGCTTTCCTGCTCATTACTTGCTGTCGGCACCTTGCATTTTTCTGTTTCCCGTGCCTGTAAATTAAATTTGTTTATACCGTCAGAATCTTTCTCAGCGTAGCTGACAATATTTCTTGCGGACATCATATGGATTTTATACTTGCGCATACAAAGGCTCACCTCACTTTGTAAAAATTATATCATAAACCTTTTCAAAAAGCAATATGAATACTGCCCTCACTTTTTTGAGAGCAGTATTTCTTTTTCCTCTTCTTCTGTTGCAAAAAATTTAAAAAAGTTAGGAGGTGTCTTACCAAAATGAAGGAGTCGATTGTGAAATCGTATGACGAGCTGCCTCTGTTTTTGAACGCAGATATGCTCGCAAAGGTATTAGGTGTTGCTACATCTACTGCCTATGAATTAATGCACGAAAAAGACTTTCCTGCATTGAAAATCGGAAACCGATTGCTGGTTCCGAAGGAAAAGTTTCGCCTATGGGTAGAAACGAAAACAAAATAATTATTAATTTTTTAGGAGGTGTTTTGTTGTGATAAAACAAAAATTTAAGGATTTATTATGGACGGTATACTTTACTAATGAGATGGAAAAATCATTCCCTACACCAAAGGTTAAGGGCACGGCGTTCTCAGCAATGGTATATCTATGGGAAGCAAAAGAGCTTGAGGTCTGCGGAAGGAAACTCACTCGCGCTGACATCAGGTACATATTGTTTGAAAAGCTATCACCATGTGAGTTCCAGTATGCAATCGAAAGATTTGTAAAATTGTATCGCGCCAAAGGATATGAACTCCTCGGTTATTTAATAATTGACGAGGCATTATCCGGTGATGCAATCGGAACTATGATGGCAGAGTATGACCTGGCTCAAGATGAAAAATCTCATGCGAAAGGAGGTGCTGCATAATGTTATATTCTAATCTTCCAAAGCCTCAACCAAGAAGGTATTCTATACCGAATGAGATAATGATCTTAGGTCTCTCCATCGGCGCTCTCGCCGTGTATAACTATCTGTTATATGTGGAAGACCGCAAGACATATCAGTGTCATCCAAGCTATAAAACTATAGGCGAGGCTCTCTCTATCAAGAGCAAGGGCACTGTCAAAAAATATGTTGAAGAGCTTGAAGAGAAATGTCTCATCTATACAGAGCCGACTACTATCTTTCGTAAGGGCAAGAAGGTCAACGGAAATCTGTTGTATACCATCAGGCCCATACAAGATGCGCTCGAGCATTTCTATCATCTGCAAATGCAGGAGAACGCTCTCGCTATGCAAAAGGAAAAGGTAGCAGAGCTGCTTAAAGAAAGCGGCCTTACTCCTGTTCCTGCTGCATGAGATACACTTCATGCAAACCGCATAATCAGGTTTATCTACGAAACATAAGCAGGGGTGTTCGACATATAACTATTCAGGGTAAGGTAGGTACACCACCCTGAATAGTTAATCTCTCGGACCGAAAAGAAAAGCCCTATGGTAAGACCTTAAAATCGATTTTGAAGAACTGACAACAGCTGTGACAGAGACAGTAGCGATTTGTTTTTCAAGGTAGGGTATTTACCCACCCTAAAAAAATAAAACGCAAATGCTTCAAACGTGACGGCACGATAAAACCATAGAATGCGATTTTGCATGCGAATACCCCTAAGATTTCAAGAAAAATCTGAGGTTAAATATCGTAGGTAATATAGTTTGACCTCTGCGAAAAAACAGATGCCGATTGCATAGAAAATTTAAGGGGTTTTGCAGCGTGTTTGAAGAAAGAAAGTCTGCGGTAAGGGGTTTACACTACCCAAGGCATAAAAACCTCTTGTACAAGGGGTTTTGCAACGCTTGTAAAGCACAGAATCGATTCTAATAGCTGATGGCAACGATTTCCCGGTAGATTTGAAGGTAAAACTTATCTCGGTAAGGTAGTTTAATCTCTCGGAAAATATATGTCCTAAAGAAACAGGTAAAACGATGAGCCTGAAGCAAGGTTAATTATATAAGCAAAATTACAGATGAACGCAGCATGAAAAAACAGGTTTTGGGGCGCCCCTTTCCGAATGAAAAATGAACGGAATAAATTGAAGCAGGAAAAAGCATTGGTGTCGTGAGACGCCACCAATGCGGTCAAACACCGACCGGCAGTGCCGTTCGGGGTGGTGCTGAAAATGGGGTGTTGGTGCTGTTTTGGTGAAAATGACTCAGTTTTTGCGATGGTTGAGCCATTTAGGTGGTGTTTTGGGCGGTGTCGAGAATTGTGGGTTTTGCAAAGTTTTCGTGTGCTATTATGCCATAAAACCGCACAGTTAAGGGATTTACAGCGTGTGCTAAATTTAAAATATCAAGGAAGGAGGAATTTTGATGGGAAAACACAAAAATGGAAGGCAATTAAGCGTATGGATTAGCGATGAATTATACAGAGAATGTGAACAGAATCGTATCAGAAGTCAGAGAGAAATCAATAAAACAGATTATGTAACAGCAGCTCTTGAGTTCTATAACAAACACTTAAAAGATGAAACAACTATGGAATACATAAGCGAGAATGTGTTAGCTGAACTATATAATAAGCTGCAAAACATGGAAGATAAAATCTGTAAAAAGATAACCACATCGGTTATTGAACCTGACAAAATGAGAGCTGTTCTTAAAATGTCATATGGTATTGAGTGGGAAGATTTTCTTGAAAAATATCTTCTCATATGCAAGTGATATTGACTACAAGAATTTGGATTATGTCACAAGCGAAATTACCTCTGCTGAGTGTACCGGCAGAGGTAATTTTTTCTGCTGTCACAGTTGAATTAAAATGAATTTTAATTGAAATTTTATGTTGAAATTGTAGTCATAAATTATATGAAATCCGGTCGCTTTTTTATTTCGGGCATATCAAAATTTAATATGCTGGAAACAAAGATAAGACCTCGAAAATTACTTCGTAGACTTATCAAAATTTATGTGGTATGCTTTGTGTCAACAGGAGGTGAAATAAATATGGCAAAGCATGCAAATGACTTAAGGCGATTGTTAATTCCGTTTATGAATTAGTAATCGCCTTTTAATATTCAAATAAGCTGAAACATTGACAACAAATTTTCAAAACTGTATTCGAAAAATTTATTCGGTATATAATATTTGAGAAGGAGTTGTTGAATCATGAATGAAATTACTAAACGCACTATTGATGAGTACAAAAAATATTTAATCGAAGAAGAAAAATGCTCAGTCACCATCGAAAAATATATCCGTGACATCACTGCATTTATAAATTGGACAGAGGGCAATGAACTTACAAAAACGCTTGTGCTTGAGTATAAAAATATGCTCACACAGCAATATGCCCCGGCAAGTGTGAACTCAGTCCTCTCTTCTCTCAATGGATACTTTAATTACATTGAAAGATATGACCTGAAAGTTAAGAACTTAAAAATGCAAAGGCAAATCTTCTGTCAAAGCGAAAAGGAACTTACCAAGGCTGAATACGAAAGACTTCTCAAAGCGGCAAAGAGTAAAAAGAACGAAAGACTTTACCTCATTATGCAGACGATATGTGCCACAGGGATTCGCGTAAGTGAATTAAAATATGTCGATGTAAATTCCGTAATGACAGGACAGGCACAGGTTAGGTTGAAAGGTAAAATCCGAATGATACTTCTGCCGAAAGAGTTATGCCAACTGCTTAAAAAATATATCAAGGAAAAGCATATCACTTCGGGCAGTGTATTCGTAACGAGAAAAGGTCAGCCTGTAGATAGGCACTCAATATGGAAATCGATGAAACAATTGTGTGAAAGTGCCGGAGTGTCTAAAGAAAAAGTGTTCCCACATAACCTCCGCCACCTGTTCGCAAGGACATATTATTCATTGCAAAAAGATATCGTTCGCCTAGCGGATATACTCGGCCACTCAAGCATAAACACTACCAGAATCTATACCATAGAAAATGGCAACACCCACCGCAGACAAATGCAAAAAATGGGACTCGTGCGGATGCAAAATTAAAAAACCACATAATCTATTTTTTGTGGGGCAAGGCAATAAAACGTGAACTTGCAACAAAACATCAGCTTAATGTTAATCCTGCTATTTCTTTAGGCGAGGATTTAAGCTGCATAGTTCCTTGTTACTTAGAAGCAGAAACAGTTTATATGAGCAAAAAAGCCATATATCTTTACACAATAAGAAATGATTCCATTTCAACTGATTTTAAAACCCATCAGATTTCGCAGATAGCGGATGTAATTTCGGGACTTCGTAGTTTAAATATAGAAAAACCGAAAGACTTTGAAAAGCAGATTTCCCGTTATTCTTGTTTTATGTGTTTTGCAATACTTGCGGCAGCTGCTGAAGGAAATCACTTTAATTCGGTGGGAAAATTAAAGGAACTTATATTAGGTTCTTTACATAAAGAGGAAATTAAAAAGGCATATTTTGAAAATGTTACCTTTAAGAGTCGAATTGCTATATCATTAATGAAAAAACAAAAAATCAGATTAGCATTTTACTTTTTGTATTTCTGTAAAGAATTAAAGCGTATGAGAAAGGGTGGTAATGAGTGAATACAACACCTAAAATATCTTTAATAATGAGTGTGTATAATGGCGAAGATTATTTAGTCGAAGCGATTGAAAGCGTCTTAAATCAAACTTTTAAAGATTTTGAACTTATTGTGATTAACGATTGCTCTACTGATACCACAGGTGAAATATTAAATAGATTTGCGGAGCTTGACAAGCGTGTGAAAGTACATACCAACGAAGTAAATTTAAGACTTCCGTCATCTCTTAATAAAGCAATATCTTTAGCACAAGGTAAATATATTGCAAGGATGGATGCAGATGATATATGCCTCCCTGAAAGACTTGAAAAGCAGTATGGATTTATGGAAGAAAACCCACATATATCTCTGTCATCTTGTAGATTTATGACACTTAAAAATGGAGTGATTTCTTCAGGAGGATGCGGAGGAAAAAGTGACAATGAATCTATAAAAGCTTTGCTTTTAGTTACTAATCCTATACTTCATCCCGGAATTATTGCAAAAGCTGATGCAATCAGGAGTTTAGGGTATGATAAAAATTTCACCTGTACCGAAGATATGGAACTTTGGACGAGATTTGTAATGGCAGGCTATGATATTGAAATTATGCCTGAATATCTTATGATATACAGACTTCACGATAAGCAGATTACAGAAACAACTCTTGAAAAACAACACAAAGAAGTTGTTGCCATCCAAAAAAACTATTGTGGCAAGCTCCTTGATGTTATGGATTCGGATCAAGAGGAGTTTTATATCAAAGGAATTTATTTTAGGGAAAATACAGATATTAATAAGTTTTGCGAGTTTTACAAATGGCTAAAGGCTGTTAATCGCAAAAAGAAAGCATTTAGTAAAGATGCGTTAAACTATGCCATGTTTGAAATCTTGGCAGAATATAAAAGAAAAGGTATTACAAAGACTAAACTAATAAAAGCAATGCTTTTATTTGGAATACCGTATCTTGCATCGGAAATTCCCTCTCGTAAGAAAAGAGCTCGCATAGATGGACTTAAGTGCATTGAAAGTGCAAAAAAAATAGGACTTAAACATTCGGGTGGAAGCTTGGAATTTCCGACTTTTTCAAAATGAAAAAATAGGAGCTTGAAGTATGCATATATTTGAATACCCATATATAATTATAACCATTTTGGTTTTATGCTTTATTGTTCTTACTGCTATTGGCATATATTTTGCTGTAAGAGGAGCGAAAACTGCGAAAGGTAGCGAAGAAAAGGACTTTATAAATATAAGTAAATTAGAAGCCGCTTTTGAAAAATCCGGCAAATTGCATGAGGATAGATGCATCTTCTATGCTAAAGTTTCTTTGGATAATTTCAGAAGTCTTTATTCTGCACACCAAACTTCAAATGTTTTTTCTGAAATAAAGGGAGTCTTGCTTGAAGTTTTTTCAAACGGTGATGACAGTAATATTGCTATGTATGGAGAAAAAAACTTTGTTGTTTTTTCAAAATGGAATATGGAAACTGCACGCAAGAAAATAGAAATTTGCTTTGCAGAAATGAATAAATGTCTCTTAAAACACAGTGCACTTAATATTATTGACATCAGAATCGGAGTGTATTTTGCCTTTGGCACACAGGTGCCCTTAGATGATGCTATAGGTCGTGCAAAACAAGCATATTTGCTTGCAAAGAATGAAAACATCTCCTATGCCGAGTGGAATGTTTCAGGCGGAAAGGCTCTTGAGAAAAAAATTAAAATAGAAAATAACATAGAAAAAGAAATTGATAACAATCGTTTCTTCCTTGAGTATCAACCTGTTTTAGATGCAAAAACAAAGAAAATAATAGGTGCGGAAGTTTTATCTCGTTTAAATTCGGAAAGCGAGGGGGTATTATCTCCGGGTAGCTTTTTGTCTGCTGTGGATTCTGTAGGAATCAATGATAAATTTGATTATTACATTTTTGAAAAAAACTGCAAATGGATTTCCAACGATAAAAAACGAAGGGAATCATATAAATATACCATCAATTTTTCAAGAACAACTTTGTGTGAACCACAGTTTGCCGAGAAGATAATAGCTATTGCGCAAAAATATGATTTGAAGTTTTCGTGTTTGGCGGTTGAAATATTAGAGGATAAAAACATAACCGGAGAAGCAAGGAAACAAATGATAGATAATCTATCAGCTCTTAAGGAAAAAGGTATATCTATCTTGCTTGATGATTTTGGAAGCGGATATACTACTTTCGGTGATTTGCAAAACCTTGATATTTCTATTGTGAAAATCGATAAGGCGATAACACAGAATTCGGTTACTGATACAGGATTTATTATTTTAAAAAATATTATTCGTACTGCACATGATATAGGTTTTAAGACGTTGTGTGAAGGAGTCGAAACGAAGGAACAAGAAGAAGCGGCAATACAAGCAGGCAGTGATTTCCTTCAGGGATTCTACTATTACAACCCTATGCCGGTAGCGCAGCTTCAAAAAGTATTTAATGAAAATCCAGGAGGTGTTTAAATGCTGTCCGTAATTATTCCTGCGTACAACGAGGAATTATCCGTAGAAAGAGCTTACTATACAATATCGAAGATTTTAAAAGAAGCAGAAATTGATAATGAAATTATTTTTATTGATGATGGCTCTACCGATACTACATATGAAAAAATAAAAAATTTAGCCGATAAAGAAAAAAATATATATGGACTGCATTTTTCAAGGAACTTTGGAAAAGAGGCAGCCATCTCAGCAGGCCTTGCAAGTGCTGCAGGAGATGCGGTTGTAGTAATTGATTGCGATCTTCAACATCCCCCTGAGAAAATCGTCGAGATGTATCGTTTATGGCAAGAAGGATATGAAATTGTTGAGGGTATTAAAAAAACAAGAGGCAAAGAAAGCAAAATGCATGGCTTTGCTGCAAGAAAGTTTTATAGGGTTATTAGTTCGGTAGTAGGATTTGATATGTCAAACGCTTCTGACTTTAAACTGCTTGACCGTAAAGTTGTAGATATACTCAATAGAATTCCCGAAAGAAAAGGCTTCTTCAGAGCAATTTCATTTTGGGTTGGTTATCACAAAACAACGGTTGAATTTGAGGTTAATGAAAGATTAGAGGGTGAATCAAAATGGTCTGCCATAGGCCTTATGAAATATGCCGTTTCAAATATTTCTGCCTATTCAACAGCGCCAATGCAGATTGTCACGGTGCTTGGTGTTATGATGCTTATTATTACTGCAATTTTCAGTGTTTGGGCACTTATTGATAAAATCCGTGGTATTGCCCTTGAAGGTATGACAACGGTTATAATTATCCTGATATTTATAGGAAGTATTATGATGATAAGC
>JAZSDN010000046.1:0-6400 GCA_045531205.1 Clostridia bacterium
GTGCTTGGTGTTATGATGCTTATTATTACTGCAATTTTCAGTGTTTGGGCACTTATTGATAAAATCCGTGGTATTGCCCTTGAAGGTATGACAACGGTTATAATTATCCTGATATTTATAGGAAGTATTATGATGATAAGCCTGGGTATTATCGGATATTATGTTGCCCGTATTTATGATGAAATTAAAGGAAGACCGAAATATATTGTTTCTGCAACTTGCAGGAGCAAGGAAAAGGTAAAATGATTTTAAGGAGGTGCAATATGGAAAGAAATGTGCTTGTTGACAGACTGAAAGGATATGCTTGCTTTTTGGTACTGCTTGGTCATGTTATTATGGGAATAAGGCTTGCAGGCATAGATATTCCTATGTTTTTTTGGGGAATGGAAAAGTTTATATGGTCTTTTCATGTTGCACTTTTTCTATTTTTGAGCGGTGTTGTATATAAAGTTACCGGAGAGTGGAAAAGCAAGAAAAGTAAATGGGGATTTCTTCTCTATAAACTTTACAATCTCGGTATTCCTTACATAGCCTTTTCAGTAATATATATATTGATAAACAGCTTGGTTGGAGAGGCAAATACAGGTTTTGCACCCTCAGATATTCTGAATATATGGAAAACTCCTGTTGCCCAATATTGGTTTTTATATGCATTATTCTTTTTGTTTTGTATTTGGACAGCTTTTTCAGGAGTATTAAAGAATTGGCAAATTACGCTTATTGTTGTTTTAATAGGCTATTTAGCTCCGCTTTTTGGTATTCCCCTCGGAAGCCTGGATGTAGTGTTTTACTCAGCACTCGCATTTGGAATCGGCACATTTGTGAATTTTAAAAGCATCACAAAGCTCTCAAATTTGTCTAAATGTTTAATTGTATTAATGCATATAGTAACAGGTGTCGTTTTTGTTATACTAAACAAAATAGAAGCTCCGTTCATAAAGGAAATAATGATACTGTTTGGAATATATTCAAGTATTATGTTTATTTCTATGCTTCAGTGCAGTAAACCTGTTGCTCGTTTTCTCGATTTCGCAAATAAGTATTCTTTTCAGATTTACTTATTACACACCATATTTACAGCCGGAATAAGAATAATTTTACTTCGTATGAATATAGCCCAATGGTGGATTCACGTTCTTTTGGGAACTGCTTGCGGATTAGCATTTTCGGTGTTAGCGGCGGTAATTGCAAAGAAAGTAAAGTTTTTGGATTTCTTCTTCTTTCCTGCAAAGGCTTATACATTGAAGAATATTGATTTTAAAAGGTAAGCTTGGTCTTATTGTTGTGCAAGAATTTTATTTGAACCCTCTGAGATAACAAAAACGTTATTTCAGAGGGCTTTCTATATCAAAATATGATACGCTGTAACCAAAGAAAAGCACTTTTATGAAAACCTTCGTAGACTTATGCAGAATTCTGTGGTATGTTTGTGTTGCAAAGGAGGTGAAATGAGATGAAAGTGCTTGAAGAATTCTGGTATGGGAATATTAATCCTATGGAAAGACCATTTCAAAGTCAAAGAAAGTTTGACAAAGTATTCAAGTTATTGACTAAAAATGAAGAAGAATTGCTTAAAAATCTAAATGAGCAGGAAAAAGAATTATTTAATAAGGTCAAATCATGCTACGATGAAATGATACAAATAACAGAATGTCAAACATTTATAAAAGGCTTCAAATTAGGAGCAAGGTTCTTTATAGAATGTTTTGAAAATGATAACGACATATTCGATGAATGAGATTCGAGTATGTCGTTAATTTTATGCCCAAAATGAGAAAGGATGAAAATTATGAAGAAAAAAGTATTATGTACGGCATTGGCAGCAATGATGCTGATGACAACCACAGCATCAGCAGAACCCTGGTGGCTCAGTAAATACCGAGTGACCTTCGACAACGAACTTGGAATCGTAGGAAATGTAACCTTAACCTTCGCATCGGACGGCGGAAGCTTTATCAGGCCAATAACTAAAAGATACGTTGAGAGCATAAGCCTTAAAAGTTATGTCCCGACAAAATACGGGTACACATTCAAAGGGTGGTTCACCGATCCGAGAACAAAGCAGAATCAGGTAACAACATTTAAATTTACAAAGCCTGATGTCTTGTATGCGAAATGGGAAAAGAATCCGGCAGAACCCATAAATCCAAATGACGAAATTATGGCAAAAGACACCTGCTACCTTACAGACGAGGAAACAGCAAAAAGAGTTGAAATCATAGAAGAGAAAAATAAAGCCTACATAGACGGATTTGGATATGTAGCACCGAGCAAAACCCAAACAATTATCGTAGACTCGAATGGTGATATAAATAAAATGGTCGGCACAATGGAATAGAATCTATATAACCAGAGGTTAAGTATAAAATGTATGCTTAACCTCTTTTCTATTGGGTTTGTGTCAATAAAATTACTGTTGTATGTCTTTTGAAATTCTTTGTAGATTTGTTTCGCTTTTTCGCTTGACTTACTCGAACCTTTACAGTATTGTGTGTGTTACAGAAAAAGCGAGGTGATGAAAATGGCAAAACGAAGACCTTCAGGAGATGGTATGGTAAGACAGAAACCTAATGGTGACTGGGAAGGCAGAATCGTAGTCGGACACAAGAAGAATGGCGATCCCATATTCAGATATGCAACCGATAAAAACCAAAAAGACTTCCTGCAAAAGTTCAATCAGCTAAAAGAGGAATATCGTGGCGTAGAGCTAACCGAGGACAGTAATATGATCGTAAGCGAATGGCTGGATAAATGGCTTACAGAATACCTGCCCGGAACAATTAGACCTCAAACAGTAGAAAGGCATCGAAGAATCGTCAACACATATATCAGACCGCATATCGGCAAAAAGAAACTTGCCTTCCTGAGTACAAACGAAGTGCAGAGAATGTATGTCAAACTAAAGAAGACAGGCAGAATCAAGGAGCACCCTGTGTACGGACACGAACTTGCGGATAACACCATCATAGACATACACGCTACACTACACAGAGCGATGGAGATAGCGGTAAACAATCACCTTATCCCAAAGAATCCAACCAAGAAAACAAAAAGACCGAAGAAAAAGAAGAAAGACCTTCAGGTACTGAACAACGCAGAACTTGACATACTGATGCAAGCTATAGATAGTGACGAAGAATGGGGTGACTTCTTCTACCTCGAATTAACCACCGGCTTAAGACGAGGAGAAATATGCGGACTAAGATGGAAAGACTTCGATGAAAAAGAAGGTGTCATAAGAATTAAGACAAGCATATCCCTGCTAAAAGGCGGAGAAATATACGAGGGTGAACCTAAGACGGATGAAAGTAAGAGAAAAATCCTCCTGCCTAAGATAACGGCAGACAGACTCCGAAATAGGAAACGGATATCAGAATGGATATTCCCGAACATCCTGAATCCAAAGCTGCCCATAGCACCGCCTGCAGCATACAGGAAAGCGAAAAGCTTCTTAAGTAAACTGAATCTGCCGAACATATCCTTCCACGACCTCCGGCACACCTTCGCAACACATGCATTAGCAACAGGAGTGGATGCGATAACACTGTCAACAATACTCGGTCACACAAACGCAAGCTTCACAGTAGATACATACACCCATGTGACAGGCGATATGCAAAAGAGAGCATCCGAAATAGTCGGGAGCTTCTTAGACGAAATACTATGAGAGGAGATGATAAAATGGCAAAGAAAAAGAGAAAACCCGGCGAAGGTACGATAAGGCTACGAAAGGATGGCCGATGGGAAGGCAGAATTGTAGTAGATTACGATATAGAAGGCTTGCCGATAACAAAGAATGTCCTTGCCAAAACGGAGAGCGAATGCAATCAAAAGCTTAATAAACTCAAGGACAAAATCGGCATCACAAGACGGAATCGAGTCAAAAGCAGTATGCCCTTCGGAGAATGGATAGACTTCTGGTATCAATACTACTGTAAGATAGGACTAAAAATAACTACCCAAGAGGGATATGAATCAAGAATATACAAACACATAATACCGAAACTCGGAGATATACCCCTCAATAAACTAACACAGAATGACCTGCAAAAATTCTACACGGACCTCAAGCAGAATGGCAGACTAAGATATGCCGACACCCTCGGCAAAGGACTCTCCGACAGATTAGTCAGGAGTTGCCACGCAAACTGCAGAACGGCACTGCAAAGGGCAGTAGATGATGGACTAATCAAAACAAACCCTGCTGTAGGATGTAAACTGCCACCAAAGAAAGCAAGAGAGATGCAAGTGCTAAGTAAGGAAGAACTGAAAAGATTCTTCATACAAGCCAAATATGACGGTTACTACGAAATCTTCATAATGGTACTCGCAACAGGAATGAGACGAGGCGAAGATATGGCACTCAAATGGAAAGACCTAAACTTCGATACAGGACAGTTAGATATAGGAAGACAAGTTAGCCGAGTAAAGGGCAAGCTGATAATAACAGAGCCTAAAACAAAAGACTCCATACGAAGCATAATCCTGCCACCAAATATACTGAACATACTAAAAGAATACAAGAAGACGGTAGATTCAGAGTGGATGTTCCCATCACCGAGAGTCGAAGGAATGCCAAGAGATCCATCGGCGGTGTATCACCAAATGCAGGTAGTATTAGAGCGAGCCGAGTGCAAAAAGGTAAGATTCCACGACCTCCGCCACACCTTCGCAACCACATCGGTAGGAAACGGAATGGATATCAAAACACTATCCACTATACTCGGACACATATCAAGCAAAACAACCATAGACATATACCTGCACAGCACAGACGAAATGAAAAAGAATGCCGCAGACAAGATTAACGCACGATTCAGCATGGGAAAAGTCACAGATGAGAATGTACAAGCAGATAGTGAACAAACACCGCAGGAGACGAAATTCGAGCCTAAAAAGGGCAAAATGCGAAAACAAGGCACAGGATGCATCAGTAAGATAAATGACCACCTATACGAGGGCAGATACTCGCCAAAGGATGCTTACGGCAAACGAATGGCAAGGAATGTATATACCAAGACCGAGGAAGAATGCGAAATCGAACTCGCAAAGCTCATAGTCAGGATGAAAGCGGAAATAGCAGCACAAAAAGCCGAGCTTAGAATGGCACAGTAAACACAAACGGCACGGACATAAAAATCCGTGCCATAGCTTTTGGGTATATTAAAATATGATACGCCTTAAACAAAGAAAAGGGATTTAAATAAAATTATGGAAGCATTATTCCTTTTGATGCTAAATACATTTTCAAAGCATTATATAAAATCGGAGCACCTGCAACAGCGCCATTTACAAGAATATCGCCGCCCTTATCCTTAATAAAATCCCATAATGGATGTTCAGAGTCGATTTGTTCTTGAATTAAAGCAAGAATTTCTTTTTCGGCTTCAACTCCATCATTTTCACAATTGAATATATCTTTAAGGATATTTAATTGTTGTTGACTAAATTCGAGTTGTTGTTTTAACAGTGAAATATATTCGTTTTGATTTTCAACAACTTTTTGTAATTGTACATTTGTGTTGGCGGTGTTTTCAGCTGTTTCTTCAATGGCTTTCTGCATCTTTTGGCGATTCTGATACGTTTCCTCAGCAATTTTTTGAGTTCGTTGAATATCCTCGTCAAAACTTCGTTGGATACTCGATGCAATATTAGCAGTATATGATGTGTCTAAAGTAATTCCTTTAAAAAGATCATTATTCATAAGAATACTCCTTTTATAAATTATTTCAAAATGAATTATAACACAATTATATATATAAATCAAATTGGTAAATCTTTGTATGTTTTACCTCACAATAAATCAAAAATTTCATGTGGTCAAATTCAAAAAATACATATTTTTAAGTAAAGCAAAAACCTCAGAAACCGCTTGGTTACTGAGGTTTAAGGTGGTCGGGATGACAGGATTTGAACCTGCGGCCTCTTCGTCCCGAACGAAGCGCGCTACCAAACTGCGCTACATCCCGATATAAAATATTCGATTTTTTTCTATCTCCCGTGTCTGTGGGATAACATGTGGTCAAAACTGATTTGACCACATGTATTTTGTTTTCTTGGTCGCCATAAGTGGCGGTGTTGAACGGTTTGTGGGGGTTCGGCGTTTTGCGAATGAATTGGTTATCGCAATGTCCCGAACGAAGCGCGCTACCAAACTGCGCTAATTCCCGACGCGCACAGATAATTATAAAAGTTTTTAGTGCTTTTGTCAAGTTTTTTGTGCAATTTTCTGTTATAACTACAAAAAAGCCTGTCCAATAATGAAGTGAACCCCAAAGTTTAGACAAAAATTTAATATTAACTTGCTTGTGAATGAGTTCGGTATTGTACCGGGCTCATTCCTTTTAGTTTCATAGAAATTCTTTCGTTGTTGTAATAATCAATATATCTTTTTAATTCA
>JAZSDN010000006.1:0-1644 GCA_045531205.1 Clostridia bacterium
TTACATTCCTGTTGCATAACTTGTTTTCTAATACCTTTTTGGGGCTTCCCTTGGGAAGTCTGTTTGCCATGCCTGTTTTTATTAGATAAATTTTTAACTTTTTTTATTTTACCTATTGACTTTTAATAGTTAGTCTTTCGTGACTATAGTGTAGCACATACAAAAGTGAAAAGCAAGAAAATAGAGTTTGGCTTTCTTGTAGAATTTCTATCTGAATTTTTCTTATATAATGTCATTGTTATCTTGTTGTTTTTATGTTATGATAGATAGCTAGGATTTGACAAATTTCGTGGCAGAGTAATCTTCAAGAAAGGAAAATAATATGGGAAAAAAATATGATGTTGCGGCATATATATGGCCGGCATATACAGGAGATGAACCTCGAACAAGAATTTTCTGGGAAGAGGGTTTTGGTGAATGGCAAACAGTAAAAAACGCAATCACCAAAGAAAACGGATATACATGGAACAGGCAACCTGTATGGGGCTATCAAAACGAAGCAGACCCTTATGTTATGCAAATGCAGATTGAGGCTGCTATAGACCACGGTGTTAACGTTTTTATCTACGATTGGTATTGGTATGATGAAAGACCTTTTTTAGAGCAGTGCCTGAACAATGGTTTTCTGCAGGCTGCAAACAATCATAAAATGCGCTTTTATATCATGTGGGCAAACCACGATGCCAATTATATGTGGAACAGACGTCTTGCACGTATTGGCAGAAATGAAACGGTATGGAAGGGTGCTGTAAGTTTTGACCAGTTCAAAATTATAGGGAAAAGATGGATTGACCAGTATTTTAAGAGGGATAATTATTACAAGATTGACGGAAAGCCGGTAGTCAGTATTTATGAAATGCACAATTTTGTGTCCGGTCTTGGCGGTGTTGAAAAGGCTACAGAAGCTATGAACTGGCTTCGCAATGAAGCTATTAAAGAAGGTTTTGCCGGCGTACATTTTCAGTTTATACGATGGAGAGGTAATAACGAAAACGTCTCAGGCGTGGACGGCAATGTAATTGAAACAGGACAAAACCTCATTAAAAAGCTGGGTTTTGAATCGCTGACCCATTACCAGTTTGTACACTTTACAAATATGAACAGGGACTATCTGGAGATTATTCCAGATGTAGAAAAAGAATGGGAAAAAATACGCGCAGAATATGATATACCATACTTTCCTCATGTATCCATAGGGTGGGATAATAATCCAAGACTTATTGCATACCGTGAACCTATCGCCAAGAACAATACTCCCGAAAACTTTGAGAAGGCACTTCGCCTGGCAAAGGCTTTTGCAGATAAGTCGGGTGTAAATCTGATTACTCTCAACAGTTGGAACGAATGGACAGAAACAAGCTATCTGTTGCCTGACAATCAATATGGGTACGGATACCTTGAAGCTGTTCGTAAGGTCTTTAAAGAAGCGTAAAATACGAGGAAATGCTGAAAAGAATGGTTATAGAGGAATTGAATAAACTCAATTAAAACAAAGCAAGGCATAACGCCACAACCAGGTAAGGCAGTTTTGGTTTTGAAGCCATATTTTTAATTTATACTACATCAAAAAAGCCCGAAATACGTTAAGTATTACGGGCTTTTTATTCTTTGTCTAAATATAAAAATCTGATATTCAAAACTGCA
>JAZSDN010000032.1:0-43842 GCA_045531205.1 Clostridia bacterium
TAAAACCTCGCACATTTAGAGGTAGCGGCTCTAAACATACGAGGTTTACTTGGTGTTACCGATATAACAGCGTTGTCAAGCCGCTACTCTCGGCAACACCTTTGTTTTCTTTATTATACCACACTTCCCCCTATTTGTCAAGAGGGAATTTCTCAAATTTTTAACTTTTTCGCAAGAGCCTTAACCCTACGCTCATATTCCTGCGGAGTTTTCGCCGTCCGCGCGATTTCTGCCTTGATGCGTTCATATACTGCATATTTATTCATTGTCTGCCTCATCTTTCATCGGAATAGGTAAATTTCTTATTCTTTTTGTCTTTTTATCAAGTTTCACAACCTTGCAATGAACACCACACTTTGAAAGAGAAACACCGATTTCTGAATTTTTGAATTGTTTTAATTCAGGATAAAACTCAATAAATTCAGATATTGTCATATCTCTATAATCGCATTTTTCCGAATTTTTCAAAATGCTTTCGCACATTAAATGACAATTTGTTTTCAAAAAATCGGGAACATACTCGCAACTTTCTTGGTCGTTCATACATTCCATCAATTCAAGCACTTTCTTTTCATAATAGCACTTTTTTGATTTCTCTGACTTATCGCAACTTTCTATTAGTCTTAAATATGCGTTAATTTGAAATCTGTAATCCGATAACATTATTCTTTTTCCTCCAAAATCTCAATAATTCTTCTTGCTGTGCTTCTCTTATCACAGAATAAAAACTCCACGCCATAAGCAATATGCACCCTGTAAATTTCTTCCGCAAGTCTTCGTCCACTCACACCGCTATATTTGTCTGTCCACCTTGCGACATCTTCAATGGATTTTATTTGTCCGCCGTGTTCGACAAGCACAAACAACTTGATTTTCTGTTCTCTCGCCCTGCGAACCTCTTTCCAAAAACGGCTGTGATCTTTGGCGTTCATAAGGTTTTTTGACAATTCGGCAAGGTTGCGCTTCCTATCTACTGAGATTTGCGGTTTCCCCTCGATTTGATAATCTCCGACATCAAGTTTGCGGATTTCATATTCAATGCCGTGTTTGTCAAAATATGCTTTTATGTGTTCATTCTTGCGTTCTCTTGTATCAAATACATATCGGCTCATAAAATACCCCACAATGCCCCAAATTTGCCCTCTGTTGCGTTTTTATGGTATGGGAGTACCAACTATACCCCCACACCACTAAACGCCTTAAAATACGCCTAAAAAGGCAAATCATCCGATGCGTCAATTTCTTCCATCTTTGGTGCAGAATTTGTCGGTGCAGAATTACCGCCATTGTCCGACTTGCTACCGCAGAAATCAACGCCATTTGCCATAATTTCCCAAGCAATACGGTTGTTTCCCTCGTTGTCCTGCCACTTTCGGCTCTGCATTTCACCGCTGACAAGGATTTCCTTGCCCTTTGTGAAATGCTTTGATACCATATCCGCAAGACCTCTCCAACATACAACTGTGAAAAAGTCCGTCTGTTTTTCTTCGCCATTCTTGTATGAACGGTCAACTGCTACTGTGAAATTGCAAACCGATACACCGCTTTGTGTCTGCTTCAATTCGGGGTCTGCGGTCAATCTGCCGTGAATTATAATGTGATTAAGCACCTTTTATTCTCCTTTCAACGCATCCGTCAAATCCGATGCTACTTTTTCCGCCTCAAACCATTCTGCGATTTTGCTCTCGCCCTGTTTGATAGCGTTGTAAATGCCGATATAATCGGTAAAGTCATCAATAGTCATTGTGTCAACCTTGCGACCGAGCCTCTTTTCAATCTGCTCCTGTGTAACGCCGATTTTGCCGAACGCAACAATCATCTTCTTTACACGGTCAATCAACGGCTCGTCATTGTTTCCTGCAAGTGTCTTTTTACACTCATTGATAGCCATATCGACAAGGTCTGTCGGCAGAATTGCAAGAATACGGCTTCTCAAACGCCTTGCGCCCATATTCGCATTGATTTCGTAAATATCACGCTGACTTGTCAAAATCTTTGCTTTACCGCCAACTTCTCTAACGTGGGGATTTGTGAAGTTTTGAGTGGAAATTGCATTGCTTTCCAAATCCCACGCAAAAGCCTGCATCTCGCTCTTTCCCTCGTCTTGCGAAAGTTCCTTGATGCCGTAATCAATGTTGCCCCAACATCTCGCCAATTCCTCTGCGAAACGGATAGTCGGACCGCTTACAGTTCCACCGCCTCTGTTGTAAGAATAAAACGCCTTTTCTGCGATACCCTTGCGCTGACAAGCCTGTGCTACACGATTATAAGCCTGTACTTCGTCACGAGGGAAACGCTTGGCAACAATGAGCTTTCCCTGTGCCTCTGCGACAGCTCTCGATTGCTCGATTAAGACCGTACCCTGATTGATTTTGTCCATCTGCATCACGACGCCACCGGACATAGTGGGCATATTTGGCATCTGCTGTTCCTGTACGATGATTTCGTTGTTTTCCATTATAAAACCTCCTTAATGTTTTCAACACATTGTTTCATTGCATTTTTTCAAGCACTCAACCATTCCGATAAAGTACCAAAACATAAATGCGAATTTATCTCTGCACGGTTGACGTCTTCCGCAAGATGCTCAATTTCCTCGATGTACTTTTTTATTATCTCTTTTTCCATCATTCCACCTCTTTTGCCAAGTACGAAGGAAGTGCTAAATTATTGATTTGATTGAATTTTCCGAGATAACCATAAAAGTTTCCTGTCTGCTGACAATCGTGATAAATACCCAAATACTCACGGAAAAGGTCATACCCTCTGCGAATAAGCAATTTATCCGCTTGTAAAATGTTGATGGCGTATGGCGGTTTTTTCTCAATAGCAATAAACACAAATAATGGTTCTTTGCCCGTGTTGACTTTTACGCCCTCACTATACATAGCAGATTGTAAATCGTATCCATATTTTATGGCAGACCGCATAAACGCCTCGGTTTCTGCATTGTCGGTTGATTTCAAGTCAACGATGATAAGATTTTCTCCAATCTCTGTCAAGCAGTCTACACGGCATTTACATTCCTCGCCTGTCATTTCATCAACCCAAAAGAACGGTTTTTCCTTTTCGCCTTTGAGTAGTTTTTTGACAAACTCGTTTCTGTTCAATGCTTCACACATAGCCGTTGCTTGCTCAACCATATCAACAGATACAACGGTTTTGCCTCCTGCCGATGCTTCAAATTCTGCAAACGCTTCCTTACCTGCCTTTGTCCGTCTGTCAACATTCGGCATAACTGTGAACTGTTCCCATACTGTTTCGGGTGTTAAAGCCATAGCGTGAAATAGTTGACCGAATACAAGCGCAGGTGTCGGCTCTTCGGGGTGTTCTCGGTAATACTTGAACTTTTCGGGACTTTCGCTAATTTTGAAAAGTTCCGACCTGCTTATCGCAGGGTGTTGTCTGTACTCCTGTTCTGTCATTTTTACCTCATTCTTTCTTTTTTTGTTTTTTACTGGTTCGCTTTTTTCAAAAAATCTTTCAAAACCATTCTGCATAAAGTGGATTTTGTAATTCCCATTTCATCAGCCTTTTTTTGAATGGCTTCTTGTTCCTCTTTTGTGCACATAAATGTATTCGGGACATCTTTTATTGTGGTTCTATCAACTCTTTTTTTGTTCATTCTTTTTCACCTCCTTTGAAAGCATTTCACCAAACCAAGATATATTTTTATCTATGAATTTGTCGCACGAAACATCTTGCCAATTGTCTCTGATATATTCCTTCAAAATCTGCTCAATATCTCTAACGTCAAACAAAGAAGCCAAAAGAGCATTTATTTTAATTTCCACGGTTTCATCAAGAGATGCTTCATAACAAGCGTTAAAATTCTTTCGGTATTCATTAATACACTCATCGCACACTCCACCGTTCAATTCATCTTCAAGAAATTCTCCTTTGCAAATTGAACATTTTACAGTTTCTTTAAAATCTCCGTCACAAATCGGACAGCAATATTCATATCCATAATCTTCTTTAACTTCTTTCGCTTCACACCATTCAAAAATGTGACCGCAATTTAAACACTTATATGACATTTTATTCCTCCTTAATTATCTACTTTGCTATAACAAAACGCTGAAACATAACCAATCGCAACTCCAAAAATGCACCATCCGATTGTTTGCCTTAATCCCATCGTGCCTTGTTCAAGCCCTCCTGCCGAACCTATAATCAATAAAAATGCTATTATTATTCCTACAATGCTTAATGCTTTTAAAATTTTTTTCATCTTGTTGCCTCGCTTTCTTTTTTTGTAACACTATTATAACATATATTTTTTTATTTGTCAATAGGTTTTATAAAACTTTTTTCAATTTTTTTAAATGTTTTTGTAATAAAAAAGAGCGACAGATTTCTCCATCGCTCCAAAAATTATTTATTTAATTTTTCAATGAAATTGTGGTAAATTTTTCTTTCGTCCTCGCTCCGCGTACTTGCATAAACGGAACGGCAAAATTCCAAAATCTCAACCATCAATTTTTGTAGGTTAGCGGTGCTGTGTTCGTCTTTATACTTTTGTAAAGCAGGGAAGATGTCGGCAATCTCGCTATAAGCATCTGTCTTTTTTTCGGGTAAGCGACTATCTTCATATTCTCTTGACTTCACACCGCTATTTTTGGGATTTAATCCCTTTCCAGCTCTCTCATACACTTTTTGAGAGCCTCGCGTTGCTTTGGGTCGTCAGTCTCCGACATCATAGAACCAAGCTCACGCATCATCCAATCGGTAGCCTCGTCGCGAGAATAACCGCCTTGACCGCCTCTTTCGTAAGATGAACCGCCCTCATAAGAGCCACCCTCGGAAGAATATCTACCCATACTATCACGCTTTGCATTTCTGCCTCTGCCTCTACGCTCGGAGTACATCATATCGTCATCATAGGATGAACCGCCATCATAGGAAGAACGACCACGACCTCTGCCGCCTCTTGCCTCGGAATAACCACCCTCAGCTTCCTCTTCGAGCATTTCGATTTTGCAAGCGTCCTTATACATCGCAAGCAATCCCTTGACACGCTCAAAATTGCTTGCAGAGAGACCTTGCTTTCCATACTTTTCAAGCTCCATTTTTATGGAGTCTTTCAATTCTTCAAGATGTTTCATTGTGTTTTCTCCTTTCTCACGCTACACGGTCAAAGATTATGTTTGCATTGGTAACATCAATCGCAGATCCTGCCGCGCCTGCCGCACCAACACTTACATTTTCTACCGATACGGTCACGCAACATCCGCAGGGAATGACAATAAACGTCGTCAAACTCACGTTGAAAAACGCCTCTGCCACAGTCGGTGTGACCGTTGCGACAGCATTTTGCAGGGTTTCCCCATCCTCTTGAATTGCCACGCTTATCGGACCTACAACGCCACCGTCATCCGCCGCACTTACCGCTATATTTGCGTTAAAAGTAACTCTGTATACGGTCTTACAAGCGTTTCCTGCTCCTTTAAGACGGAACACGCCCGAACCGCTTCTGTGTGTGATATATCCTTTTTTACAAGCTCTATCGCCGTCAAGGAATATAATGTTTTCGTCCTCTGCAACTGTTTGAGGTGTTGCAAGGGTATAACTGTATTCAGCCGCCATAATAAAATCTCCTTTTCATAATAAAAAATAGAGGGGAGTAAACGTCTACTTTTGCCCATTTACTCCCCGAAAGTCATTATCGGGCAGTAACCTTATCGCCCGAACATCCGCTAAATGCGAAAGTAGTCAATCTTTTATCTATTGGTTTTTAGAAACCGCCGTTGCAACCGCAACCCGTAGCCGCATAATTTACCTGTCCGCAACAATTAGTGGGGAAGGTAACAGGCTGAGGGGGCTGAACGATGTAACTCGGCTGAGGACAATCGTTGCCCGTGCGTCTGATGAGTTCGGCAACGGCGCTGTCAACAGTCGCTCCAATATACGCATTCTGTGCAGACTGCGAAGCTTGGAAGCGAAGCGCAAGGTTCTCGCTCTGAAGCGTGTCAATCTTGTCCTTTACAAGGAAGTCAAGAACTGCACGGCTGTTTGCGTTTGCGTTGTCGATTATGTCACGAGTGCTGTTGTAGAGTGCGTGGCGGGTCTCGCAAGCCTCATTACCGATAGTGTACTTAACATCTGCAATAGCCTGCTTAGTACCGCAGCAACAATCTGCCAATTCTCTGGACAGACCATTTACAAGCTGTGCCTGATTGTAACCGAGAGTGCAAACGGAACGGTCAATACCTGCAAAACCGCTCATCAAGGACTGTTGAATACCATTAAATCCTTGGCAAAGCGTGCTGTCAATTCCGTTAATACCATTCAGCGTTGCATTACTTGCAAAAGCGGCAGAGAGGTCAGCCTGTGTAGCACAAGGCGAACAACCGCAACCACAAGAGCCACTTCTTCCGTTGTCAATTACGATGGGCTGTGAATAGCCACCACCCTGTCCGCCGCCATTTCCTCCGAAGCCATAACCACGACCGAGGGCGAGAAGCAGAATGATAATCCACCAACCGTTGTTTCCACCCCAGCCATCATTGTTGTTATTGCCGCTATTACCAGTAGCTGCCGCAATATCAGCGAGGGAATATCCTGTTTCCATCATTTTTTTAATTCTCCTATAATAATATATTTGCCAAAATCAAGCCGTACGCTCTTGATTTGAAGCCATAGTTATTTTGGCATAAAAGGCATAATTTGATTAGCCTGTTGCGCCAATTCGTTAAATACATTTTGTGGAAGAATACCCAAAGCGACCATCTGTTCGACTTGCGCCTTTGCATCTCCCTTGAATGTTTTTTGAAAATCTTGTACTTGTTTCACAATCTGCGCCATTTCATTTGATACAGGCGCATTTCCAAACTGATTATAAAGTGTATTACTCATCGTTTTCTACCTCCTCAACCACCTTTTTTGCGGTCTTTGCTCTTGGTTTTGCTTTTAATTCCTCTAATTCCCCTCTCAGAGCCGTTATTTCGCTCTGTAAGGCTTGAAAATCCTTTTTAAGTACAAACTTATCACCGCAAGTACATTTATGCTCTACGGGTGTTTTAGGGGCATTGTCGGCATTCTCAAAATCTGTCAACTTGTATTTCTTGAATGTCGGCATTCCTGCTCCGTCAGCACTTTTGATATACATTTGCGAAGAATTTTTATCAAACATCGGTACAACATTATTCGGGGCGACAAGATAATTCTTTGCTTGCTCCTCATTGTCAACCCAAATCAAACCGCCATTTGACTGTATAGGCATCTGCTGAACGGGCTGTTGCATCATCGGCTGTTGCATAGGCATTTGTTGATACTGTCCCTTATACTGATTGAGCATATCGGGTACTGCTCCATTTTGATACTGCGGATAGTAACCGCCTTGATAGTAATTATTGTAAGCCATATTTACTCTCCTTTTTCAAAATAATAAACGGGTGTTTCTCGAAGACTGTTCCAAGCATCGAAAGCGCATCCGTCACATATACAAACAACGTGCGAGCCTGTACCGATAACGTAAACGCCTTTCGGGTGTTCTTGGCAAAAGTCATCAACGGTATAACAGTCGGGACAATCTTCTATTGTGTGCCGTTTGAAGCCTTTGTGTTTCAAATATGCGCTAAAAATCGCATTGGAGTTTGGGAGGTCGCCCATCATAAATCCTTGAACGCATAAATCTATATATGTCTTCTCCCACGGCATATCTAAAGCCTTGGATATGGCGCGGATAACGCAATCGCCTACACGGATTCCCAAAGGATTATTGTTGTACTCTATCCACATCATCAAAACCCTTTATCATACCTTTTTCACGCAATATTTGAATGGTGCGGAAAACTACAAGAAAAGGTAATTCATTTAATTCTTTGTGCGATTTAATAAACTGTGTAATATTCATATCATCACCTCTTGCATATATGATAACAAAAAAATGGCACCCTCACAATGTCGTGAAAGTGCCATTTTTATGACTTTATTTATTTATTTTATATGCTTGAAAAGTTGGTTTTGCAAGCGAGGAATAATCCTCGCAATTTGCCTTGGTGACATTTCGTGCTTTTCCGCTATTTTTCGTAAGTTATTCCGTCAAGAAGTGATTCTTTTAACATATCACGGTGTTTTTTATTGAATATCCATTCGTCAATAAGTTTTTCCCATTCGGAACGGGGAATATCAAGAGTATTCGGTGCTTTCAAGATATTTTACCTCCATCCCTACAAGTTCAGCAAATTCAACTTCTGCTTCCGCAAAAGCATTGTTGTGTTGTGATATCATTAAAACATCGCAGCCACTTAATAAATCGAGACGTAGAGCGATTAAATCATCATACCCTATTTCTTTATCGGATAAATACCCAAACACTTCAGAAGCGATTATATAACAATTTCCGAGGTCTTTCATTTGCAAATCCGAAACACTTTCGCTGTTATCGCACGATACATATATCAGCAATTTATCACCTACTTATAACGCCCACAAGTTTTGCAACGGGTTGATGTTTTCTTTTTACGTGTTTTAGTTGTTGTTTTCTTGTACTTTATCTTTTGCTTCGCCATTTACAATACCACCACCATTAATGATAGAATTATTGTTTCCACTTTCTGCATCTTGCTCAATGTCATATTCTTCGGTTATTGTTTCAACAGTCTCGAATTGGCTTTCATACGTCAACCAAGCGATATTGCTTCCTACAAGAAGCAGAACGAGGATTATGTGCAGAATCCAATGCCGCTTTTCTCTGCGCTCGTGGCGTTGTTCGTTTCTTTGCCAATCGGCACTTGACATTGTGACTTTTGTCATTTCTTTTGGTTCATTGTTGCAGTTGTTACAAGTTTTCATTTTTTCCTCCATAACCTCATAAAATAGAAAGAAAGAGGGGAAACAGCGAGGTGACTGCTTTCGGGTGTACATCCCTATCCCCCATAAAATTATAACATAATATTATACTTTTGTCAACCGTCAAAAAGCAACTTGATACATAGAGAAACGAGAGGAACAGCGATTGTGCATAAAATACCTATAACAATACTTAATTTCGTGCTGTCTTTTGCTCTTTCAACACGCATTGAAGAAAAATCTTGTCTCATCTGAGCAATGTCTTTGAAAATTTTATCAATTTTATTTTCTTCTTTTTCTACCTGTCTTTCGCAATCATCAAGCCTTTTATATTCACTGTTTAGATCACTGATTAATTGTGTTTTTAATTCTACATATTCGCTGTGTTCCATCTTCATTCGGAATCCTCACTAACGGGAATTGATTTGATGTTAAAGAGAATTGTAACAACTCCCGAAAGAAGAACCGCAGAGCCTACCCCAAGCCAGTCAACTTCTGTTATACCTACTACATTTGTACCTATGACCGCAATAGCTGTCTCTGCCATTGTTTTTATGGTTCTTATCCCCACAATTTTAAGCCACTTTTTCATATTTTCTCTCCTCATTATTCAAATACTCCTGCGCGGTCAAGCATTACCATAATTCTCATAAAAAGATATGACATTTCAAAAGAATTATTTCCATTACCTTTCATAATTCCTTTATTTACAAGTTTCTGCATAGTGGGTTTTGCCCACGAAGGAACATTGCTATCTACATACGCCCACTTTACTTTAACCTGTTTTTCAAGTTCTTCTATTCGTTTTTCAAGTTTTTCAATTTTTTCTTCCATTTTGTCACCTATTCCATAATATTTCGCGAGTGCTTTTGCTTCGGCTTTTGCAAGCTTTTTTAAATTTTCATCTTGCATAAGCCATCCCGTCGCTTCTTTATTGGTGTGAAAACTGTGTTCAAGAATCAATCCTACAACGCCTACCATTTTTGAACCAAAAAGCACTCCATAATATTCATCATCAAAATATCCGTTGCCATCGCGGTCGAAATCCACACTTTTAGTATATAAGTGTGGTTCGCTAACTCCCATAGTAATCGATATAACATCGCCCAATACTTTTGCCAATTCTTTTGACTTCTCATCAAGATTGGTTTTTGCATCTTCCGAATAGTGAATAATCCAAGGAGCATCAGCAGAATAGTTGTTTGAAGCGTTGCTGTGAATCGATAAAAACAAATCATATCCTTTCGCCATTTTCCCTCTTGAGACGAGTTCGGGGTCTTGGTGAATGTCATATCTTGTTTTGGCAACTTCAAAGCCTAAATTTTGAAGCTCTTCTGCAAGATATTCTGTCAATTTCCACATCTGTGCTGATTCATAATACTGAGGAACTAACGGAGATTGATTAAAATAATATCCCGAATGCCCAGCGTCAAGCATTATCTTTATAGCCATATATTACCTCAACAATTATAATGAACTGTAGCGTTATCAGCTCCCCAAGGAGCATCGGCAATTTGTCCTTCTGCCCACGGAACATATATATCTGTTATTCCTGTTTCTAAAAATGCCTTTGGACTGATTTGTGTTATACTTGAAGGCAATCTTATTGATTTCAACTTATAACAATAAGAAAAAGATTGTGGACCTATTGTTTCAAGACCTTCTTGAATAAATATTGTTTCAAGCGCTCCGCATTGATAAAATGGATAACCTTCAATACCTTTTAATGTTTCAGGACACACCACAATTTTCATTACGCCCATTTCATACTCTTTTGATTTAGTTCTTTGTGTACCGTAAGGAATGATAAGAACATCTGATTCTATATCCCCGTATCCTTTATTAATTATTACGGCTAAATCATAGAAAGAATTGCTTAAAAGTTTATTTAGAGGAATTTTCATATTGCTATTTATTTTGAATACTTTCGCCCAACTCACGATAATACCTCCGTTATATTTTTATTTGAACTAAATGTTGTGGTTTTTGTGATAGTTTTCTCCCCGGCAAAAGTTTCTGTTATACTTCCATCCTCGTTAAACACGGTTGTCAGAACTTCACCTTTGCTATTTGTTTCTGTTATGCTACCATCTGCATTAAATACTGTATCTTTATCAATAAAATCTTGCATTGCCATAAGGTTTTCACGATTTATTGGCGTTCCTGATTGTTCGCTTGTTTTATCTATAAACTCAATCATATTATTCCCCACATTCAAAAGTGCCACATTCTCTATAATGGCTCTTTATATCATTTATCATAACATCAAGGTCGTACAAATTTTTTTCAACATCATTTATTGTTTGATATTTTCTGTAATTATCATTAGGCATATTTGGTGTATTTTTATATACAAAAAATGCTTCTCTTAAAATTTCAAGATTATATAAAATTCTATCAAATTGTGTGCCTTTGAATATATCTGTATACTCCCATTGTCTTGTTGAAATTGGAGTGTTCCAATACCCCATTTCATTGAAAAGGTTTTTTAATTCTTCCTGCTTGTTTTCAATGCGATTAAGAGTGTTGATTGTAAGCGTTCCCTTTTCAAGTATCGCAATTTCGTCATCTGTCAGATCTTGAAATTTCTGTACTTTTTCTCGCCTTAAACGAATGGCGGTGTCAACATCGTTTTGAGTTCTATCAAAAATCATTTTAACACCGCCTCCTTGATTATTATTCCACCATTCAAATTAAATGCTTGTTTAATTATTCTGCCACTAATATTGCCAAGATATTCTGTTTCTGCTTGTATATTATCTCCAACATTTACAACTTTATCGTATATTACAATACTTGAAACTTTTTCGCCATATTTAAGTGTTCCGTATTTTTTTTGTCCATACTTTACGCTTTGTCCATATTGGATATGTTTACCCTCAACAATTTTCAAATTTGTTGTATTTGTCTTTATAAGCCAATTATAACACTTTTCAATCACTTTGTCAATGTTATATTGTGAAACGAGTGTAGCAGAATCCACCGCGACAACTTTTTCAATCTCATTTGCCAATACGATAGGATTATTTTGTCTGCGTATCTGTGTTGTATGTTCATATTTTTGCCCTGTCAATATACAATTTGTATTTGCATTGATAACAGCATAATTTGTTCCACTTGAAACAATTTCACCATTTGTAATTGACAAGTCGTGCAAAGGCTCGGAAAATTTAACAAAAACATTCTGCCCCGTTCCGCTTTCTGTTGCATCATAAACATCTATTGTTTCCGTTATTGGCTTGTATGAATGAACTGTAACCTCAACGCCCGTCACTGTTTCTTCATCATTAAAATTTTGACCTTGCATAATTCGGTTGAGTGGCACAATTTGCTTGACATCTTCCTCAAGTGCAAACACCTTTACAACCTCGCTATTGCTTGTATCAACTATTGCTTGTATGGAAAATGCCACTTGCATAAGAGCATTTCGGCAAGTAGTGAATGGGATATATCCTGTAACTGTCGCATCTGCAAACACTTCGTCAATGCTATATGGCACTTTCGCAACTGTGAAAATATCCGTCAATAACTCAACTGCGTTTTTATTGGTGTAAATACCGCCATAATATGGTATGCTGTCAAGCAAACCGATATAATCTTCACTTTGTATGTTCCACAATCTTTTTGCTTTTCGTGTGGATTTCTTGACAAAGGTTGTTGCCTTTAATTCGCCATTAAAATATACCGATAAAGGCTGTTTTGCTTGAAATGAATATTCCATATCGGTTTTACTGTCAAGGGTAAAATCAGCCGTATTTATGCTTATCTGTGCTGATATCGGGTCAACTTCCTGTATTAACCTCACATTTCTCAATTCATTGCCATAAAAAAATGTGCCGTACCCATAATCAATAACACGCAATTTAAGGCGATTTTTCGGCATATTTATGGAATAAAACGTAACAACAATTTTGTTATAATTGTCAACCTTGTTTTTGCAGAAATAAAAAGCTCCGCTTGGGTAAAATTCTTTTTCTGACAAAACCGTTATTCCATTTTCGTCTATTCTCAACCACTTTATTTTCAAACGATTTGCAAATATTCTATTGTATGTGTCAAACGTAAAAGTCAGTCCTTGAGACGAATACTGACTTACACTTTCCAATTCCAAGACAATAGGCTCTGTGAATGTTCCGTTATCGTTACTGATTTGTTCACTCCATAATCCTAAGTTTGTTTGTTCAGGTACAGACGGAAAAGCCTTAGCCATTCCGTCTAATACCGTTTGATACAATTCACAAGGGTTTGCATAATTATTGAAATTAAGGTTATACTGTTGCAACTGCGAAAGTGTGTTAAATTCGCTTTCGCTTGCCGTTGGTACAAAGTTTTCCTTTGCTTCAGGTGCAATATCTCCATATCTTATACTTACGCCTTTTGTGTTCATTCAGGTAACACCTGTGCTTCAATCGGCACGAAATTTGCTTGAAATTCCCCCCATTGTGTTTTGTTTGCTTTCAAATCAATCTTTTTAATTGCTCTTGCACCCTGTGAAACATAAGCATTAAATTTTAAGGTTGTTTGGTTATGTGCAAATTCAACAGAAAAACCATCATAACGAGGTGTGTAAAGAAACTCATACAAATCATCAAAATCCTTATAATTGTCTTTGTTTCTTAAAAAGGTGATTTTATACGAGAAAAACGTCCCCAACGGATCGAGGGTCATCGGAGCACCTACACCAAGCGTTCTGCCTGTATTTTCCGTGTAAAGTATAGAAAAACTTTCCTCAATAGCCGTTACAATTACATCATAACTTTTGCCATTTATTACACAATAATTCATCAATACACACCTCCACTTGAAATAAGGGTGTTACCTTGTAACCTTTCTCCACCTTTTACTAACTTATGCAAAATTGTCATAAGTTCAGTTTCGCTTAAATAATAATGTTCTTCTTTTACTGTTTGTCCTGTGCCACCCATTTCAATCATTGCTTCTGTAAAGGCTTGTTTCATTGTAGAAATAGGACTAACGATTTCGTGTTCTTTGGTGTTATCGCCCAAAATTGTCATAAACTCTTTATTAGGTGGTACAACTGTGCCTTGTGCGAGTTTAGGAATAAGTGGAGGATTTGATGGAATTTCCCAACCCCAATCTGCTCCTATTATATCCCCTATACCTTCAACTATTCCACCGATGCCATTTACAATACTTGCCAATGCTCCATACAGACCGCCCCAAAGAGCATTCAATCCATCAATAATTAGATTTATAACCCCTTTAATTGCCGCCCATATTGCATCCCAAATTCCAACAAAGAACGATTTTATTCCTTCCCAAGCCTGTTCCCAATCTCCCGTGAAAACTCCAACGATAAAATCTATAAGTCCGCCGAGGGCATCAAATATGCCACCGAGAACATCGGATACTGTACTTATTATTGTGTCAAATATATCCGAAATCGTGTTTCCTATCCAAATAAATATCGGCTCTAATGTTTCAGTAAGCCACATAACTATTGGATGAATGAATTTGTTGTATATTTCAAGTGCGCCATTTACCAATTTCATAACGAAATCAACAACTTTTTCGGTCATCACCGATATATGCTCATCCCACAAAGAACTCATCGTCTCCAAAAACGGAGTTATAATAGGCTCTAAAACATTGTCATATATACTTTGAAACAATTCTATAACATTATTTACGAATTGCCCTATATTTTCAACAAGAGGTTGTCCGTATTCCTCCCACTTGCTTTTCAAAATGCTTGTGAAATCGCTCCAAGCTCCAACCATAAGCTGAATATATGGGTCTATTGCAGTAGTCCAAATTGAATTAAACACACCGTTTACGCCTTCAATTATAGGTTGTCCCCAAGTGTCAATTCCAATCTGAACGTCTTGCCAAAAAGAAGTCCACAAACCACTCATATTTGAAGTCATTGTATTGAAATCGCCCTCGATATTGCCCCAAGTAGTTTTTAGGTTCACCCATAAACTTGTTCCAATGATTTGAAATGCACTCAAACCCGTTGACGCTAATGATTGTACTGCTCCCCAAAAAGATTTTACTGGTTCGGAATCCCACATATACAATGTTATTGATTTAATTCTTTCTCCTATTGTTTGCCAAGAAAGTTCTCCCCCCAAACTTTCTAAAATAACATTTTCCCAAAAATACTTGATAGGCGAACTATCCCACGCTTTTTTTATGGTTTTCGATATTTTATCAAAAGACTTTTTCAAAGCCTTTTCAAAGCCCGACATTTCTTTTTCGGTTTCTTTAATTTCAAGACTTTCGCCCAAACCATCTCCGCTTATTTCGGGAATAATGGGTTCCGCACTTGCTTCTTGCGCCGTACCTGCGGAAAGTATTTCAACGGTATCAAAACTTGCGGTAGTCTTTTTTAATTCATCGTTTGTTTCTTCAACCGCCGTTGTTAAATCATTTTGATTTTCGACACTCTGCTTAATGTTGTCGGCTTGTTCAGTTAAAACATCTCTTGAAGTTCCACTAAATAAATCAATAATGCCTTGATATATTCCCTTTGCAAGTCCAATAATCATTTCATATACGGCACTTAAAAGACTTGGTATTGCCTTTATTAAAGACCTTGCAACTGTTTGGACAAGCATTGGCGTAACTTTTTCTATAAGTTTTCCAATACCCGATAATGCCCTTTCAACAACGGGGACTATATTTCCAAAATAATTTGAAATTGAGCCAACCAAATTGTTTATGGCTCTATCTAAATCGCCACCTCCCGAAATAGCTGTCAATACATTTTGCCAAGACGCTTTCATTGTTGCCGCTGAACCGCTTATAGTGGTCGAAGCCTCTTTGGCGGTGGTTCCAGCGATTTTAAGCTTCTCTTGTATATCTCCAATCGCTGTGTATACGTCGGCAAGGTTTGTTATTTCATAGTCAACGGTTTCACCCATAGATGCACGATACGCTTCGGCGTCTTTCAAAAGGCGTTCCATTTCGCCCTTCGTTCCTCCGTAGCCGAGTTTTAAGTTGTCCAAAAGTTGGTACTGCTGTTTCGCAAAGCCTTGAAATGCCAATTGCACGGACTCAACAGACGAACCCATCTTATTGACATTATCCGAGATGCTTATCATTGCCGCATTTGCGATATCTGCCGCTTTTTCAGTGTCTCCACCAACAGCACTCAAAAGGCTCGCAGAAAAGGCGGTAACGTTCTGCATATATTCATTGGCAGATTGACCCGTTGTGCGATATGCCTCGTTTGCATACGCAATTAGTTTTTTGGAAGAACCTTTGAAAAGCGTTTCGACACCACCGACTAATTGCTCATATTCCGCAAAAGCATCAACAGAAGCCTTTGCTATTGCTATTGTAGCCGTAGCCGACGCTGCACCAACTGCCAAAAATGCCTTTGTTGCGGTTTTTGCCATACTTTTTATAGAACCAATTCCTTTTTTTAATCCGCTTTGGTCTATGGCGGTAGTAAGAATTATACTTCCGTCGCCTTGTGGTGTTGCCATATAAAATCAACTCCTTTCTACCAATCGGAGTCTAAAAATTCTTGCTCCTCTGCGGTAAGTTTTACGGGTAAATCTATATCATATTTATTCTCTCGATATATTTTTTCTTCCCATTTTTCTAATTTTTCACTACGCATTTTTTTCTTGCGAATAGATATAATTGTACTCCAAGCACATTCTCCGACCTCTCGAAAAGCTGACATAAAAGTCCACCAATGTGTGAATTTGTTTGGAGTTCTTATATCATACCCCAAAACTTTGCTAACGGCAGGCGCAATAAACTTAAAATCCTTTTTCCAACTCATAAGCCGTTGTTGTGGTTCGCCATTGGTTTTTGGCTTTATCGCAAATTCTTCTTCGCTTTCGCAATCAATAATGCGTATCATTTCCAAAATTGCTTTTTCTGCATTTTTTATTTTGCGAGGCTCTTTGTAAAATATAAATAATGCAAGTTGATGTTGATGTTGTAAGTCAATGTCCACATCCTCATACACATCAAGGCAATCCAACACTACACGATAATCGCAATCTTTTTCAATTTCATATTCTTCGCCGTCAATATTAACGGAAAGAGGATAATCCCAACTCATCTATTGAATTTGTGCTGATAATTAATTGTGTGTTTGCTCATAGCCTTTTCAAGAGCCGACATCGTAGCCTTTGAAGTCTTTCCTGTTTCTTCCTCAATTTCAGGCATAAGCCATTCAAGAATGTAAAAAGGATAATATTGGCTTTTCGACTTAATAATTCCATTTGGAGATACATATTTGAAAATCACATCGGAAACATTATTACCAAAAGCAATATCAAAATCAGCCTTGATTTTTTCATTCAATCTTTTTGTGATTTCCATTTTTTCCATACTATCTGTGGCGTTTTCATATTCTGCGCTTGCTTTTTCGTATGTGTCGCTCATACTGTTTATCATATCCGTCAAACGAATAAAAAAGTCAAGGTCGTTGGGGTTGAAATAAATCTTTTCTGTTCCTCTGTCAAAAGGAAGAATAAACTCTACCAAACCCGTGTCAATTACATCAATTTTTCTCGCATTCATAATTCTTTACCTCTCTTTATATCCTCATTAAAATAATTATACCGCCCTACCATATAGGGCAAGGCGGCATTATTGTTTGTTTTTACTCTGCGCTATCGGGAGTAAACGTAATTGTTTCTCCATCTGTCTTAGGCATTGTGCCTGTAGTGGTCTTGTTTGCGTAGTGAATATCTACCTCAAAACCAAGATAACCGCCTGCTTCACCTGTGAAGTTGTTAATCGCAATCATAACATCTTCTTCAAGTCTTGCAAGGCAAGTATTCTCATCTGTTCCATCTGCAAACTCAAACTTTTGGAGCATTTTTACAGCGTCAAGTTTGCTTGTATCTCTCTTAAACCAAGCATTGAAAAGCATCTCAGCAAACTTGCTACCCTTACGGAGCTTAATTGCAACACCGCTCTGTGTAGGCTGTGCCGTGCCTCTCTCCATATCAACATAGCCGAGAACATCGGTAGTCTTTTCTACATCTTGGTTTTCTTCAACAGTCCAAGACTCAACGCCACGACCTTGTAATTCCCATTCGGGCGCAAGACCGCTTTTCGATACATCGGCATATATCTTAAATCTTTTGGTCTCCACTTTGGGAGCCGCATAGCTGTTAAATTCTGCCATTATCTGTATTTCCTTTCATCAATATTGTCCGCTTTGTAAAGCGTTGTTTAGTGTGCGTGTTAATTTATCAAGTTGTCCTGCATTTGCCGCCGCTTTGTCCCATTCATAAGTTGAATATGGGTTTTTCTTTTGGAAATTCTTCCCTCTGCCATAATATACGGCGCTTGAATACGGCTGAATGTAATGTATCTTATTGGGGTACAATTTTGCCGTATCTTGCATTGTTCCTGTATCTCTCGGCGTGTATGGGTCAATCAACCTTTTCCACTCGCTTGATACAAGCAATCCAAATCGGTCATTCTGCACCTTTGCCAAAATCTTTGGCTCGTTAAGGTCAATCCTCACATTCATATTCTACCGTCTTTCTTTGCGCTCTGTTTACATAACGCAATCGAACCGTGATAAAATAACAAATTATTTTTTCTGTATCATTTACGTATCGTATTTGCGGTACAAAAGGGTTACATTCAACAGATACAACCTTTTCGCCAATTTCGGGGAAATTTTTAATTTCGTTCTGTTCCTCAACCCATTTGCAAACTGCCTCTACCTCTTCCAACTGCAATACGTTATAATTATCAAAAGGTTTGGCACTATCTTTTGGGTCGTACGCTTGATAACAATTTATTTGATAATCCTCATAAATTGACGGATACGGAACAATTTCGCAATGATAATCTCCTAAATTGTCAAAAAACTCTTGATATTGGTGTGTGGGAGATGCTCCTTGCGGAAGAATAACCCTTATTTTATCGCTCTCTGTTGCCGCTATGCTCCATAGGTCAGCAAGTTCGGGACATTGACGGAAATATTCAAATAACTTTGCATATTTGCTCATTCAATACCTCCAAAATCTCCGACAGATATTTTTCCCTTTCCTCATCGGTTTCAAATTCGCCCTTAAATTCATTATCGAATTTGTGATAATAAACTTCTTTGTCGCCAATTTCTGCGGTCAAATTTCCAAACCTCAAACGGATATATGCAACCTTTTCGCAATTCAATAAAACATCGTACTGTTCGGGGCATCTTTCGCAAGTCTTTACTAATTTAAGGCTCATTCAATCACCCCACATTTGTAATGGTAACATTATCAACGCTCATTCCGTGAATGTTTGCCGATACAGAACGAACCACAATTCCATTATCTTTGTATTTTTCTTGCAATTCTGCAAATTCTCGGCTCGTCGTTACAATATCGTCAACCTCCGACAATACGATGAAATCACCCACTTGCACCGTATAAAAATCCTCACGAATATCTACGGGCAGTTTGGCATATTCAAGCGGTGTTTTGTATCGGTCAACATCTTTGGATATAACCGTAACCGCGTTGACTATGTTTTCAATCGTTCCATCAGCCTTGCTAACGATACCGCCTTGAATGTTGCACAAATCAATTACAAATCGGTCGAAGTGTCTTTCTTCAACACCATTCTTTTCTATGTCGTTGAAAATCGTAACCTTATGTTTCCACAAATCCGTCATACCGTCCATTCGAAAAGACGGTCTTGTATTTTCAGTTATCGGTATCTCAATTTCATTGTAGCCATATTTGACTTTAAATCCGACTTTCATCGCATAGCACCTCTATACATCAAAGGCGTTCCGCAATCGTCCTTTTCGGTTGCCAAATATTCATAAACGATATTGAACATTTCTGCATTTATTTCATCGGTGGTTTTCGTTGCGTAGCTTTCGCTTTCGCTGACTCCACCTGCTGATTGGCTTTTGCTTGTAACCACCTTGCCACTCGCCATATTGCTTGCGAGGTATTCAACTAAATCACGCACACACGCTTTCGCCCTCTGTGATACCTCTAAAACGCTCTGTAAGCGGTTTTGAGTGCTTGCATCTATAAATGCGCACGCCCTGTCTATATTTCGCTTAAAGGCGGTCAAATCAAGCGTACCGCCTATTTCTGTGTATTCTTCATAGGTTAGATATTGCATAATTCAACCGCCTTTCGTTAGATGCTATTTATAATTGTGTTGTAAATATCAGCCTTTAACATCGAACTGTCAACACCTTCAATGTTATTTGCCTTTGCATATTCAAGCAATTCCGCTTTCGTCATACTTGACAAATCGACATCTTCGGCAGGCTCATTTGACAGCCGCATTATTCCCCCGCCGTTACGGTTGCGATGAACAGGCTGTCGGGGTTGTAAAGAACGGGCATAAACAGACCGCTTGCCTTAGTCCAAAGTACGGCGGGATCCTTCTCTGCCCACTGGGACACATAGACGAAGGGAGAAACACCGCTACCTGTAACATCCATAAAGTTAGCCGCATCAAGCTCAGGAGGATCGCCCCAGAGACCTACACCCATACGACCTGCGGGGTTCGTCGCGAAGAACGTCACCTTGTCATCAGGGTAATATCTTGCGGTAGTAATCTTAGGTCTGGCCGTGGCGATATCCACATTAGCCGAAGAACCGTATGTGAGGTCGTTTGTGATAACGGTATTGATGCCGTATTCCTCTTCAAGATATGCTTCAAGAGCAGAGCCACGAACGAGAGCACCAGCACCATAGTTGCCATTGATAGCTTTCTGTACAGCCTCATTGCTTCTCATCTTGGTAAGGTTCTTACGAGAAGTGAGAATACCAGTTAAAATAACGCCCTTTGAAGCCGCCGCATCAACAATAGCCTGAATCTGTGCAGGAACATCAGCACCTACGGAAAGGTCAAGTGTAAACTCTGTATTTTCAGAAGCTACTCCATAATCAACAGTTAAATCAAGGTTGTTTTCTTTGATTGTAACCTTACCAGTTGCCATAAGCTCATTCTTTGCAACCTTTGAACGAGTTACAACTTGGTCTGCAAGTCTGATGCCGTCATTAAGCACATAATCAAGCATTTCATCTTCACGAACGCCACTACGAAGCAACGCTCTCATTCTTTCAGACTGATTAATTTTGACCTTAATAAGTCCCTTTTCTACATTGTGGGTATCAACGGGCATTCTGAACGTTGTTTGGCTTTCTGTGTCGAACCCGTGGAACTGAGCCATCACAGGAATTTGATATTCAGCCGCAATGCTGTTCCAAGATGCCACAAGGTTGTTTGTTCTTTCATCACCGAAAAGACGGTCAATAGGGTCATTGGGTCGATTTACGTTAAAACCAACCTCAAGCCAATCTGTTTCGGGTATAAAACCAAGAATATTATCTTTCCACATTATGCGTTACCTCCAATCAATAAGGGCGTGTGATTTCGGGTTCGTCTTCATAAACGATACCTTCAATCTCTGCCGCGTTTTCAACTCTTTCACGATATACTTTTCCTGCTGTAACAATAGATGCAGGTTTTGCTCCGTTTGTTACATCAATATCCTCGTAAACAATTCCTGTGGGTGCGGATATGCTGGGAAAAAGACTTCCCATAGGTACAACCTTTCTACCGTCTGTTTCTCTCACGGTGCCTGCATAACCATCACCGCCTACTTGATATGTCAGCCTTGTGCAATTTTCATTGTCTGCCAAAAACCAACCGGGAGCGAATGCTTCGCCCTTATCTTTTCCATAAAAAGACATATTAATTATTCTCCTTTACTTCTCCATATAAATTAGTGTGATATTTCTTTGCAAGTTCAGCCGCACGGCTTCCATTGCTATTTGAACCGCTTCCTTGCGGTCTGCCACCCTGCAACTTAACGGCTGTAACGCCTGTAAATGCGGTGGCATCGTCTTTAGTTAAATCGTGAAAAATCTCTGTGTCGCTCTTTCCTTGATAATCGGTGTTTTCAAGAGCATCTCCGAATTTTTTAAGATACGCTTCGCGGATAGCATCGTGAGAGAATTTCTTTTCGCCCAAAACCGCATTGAAACGGTTATTGATGTTGTCCTGCTTCTCTTTCATAATTCGGTCTGCTTCCGCCTTTGTCTTTTCGGCTTCTCTCTCTGCAATAAGTGCATCAAGTTTTGCCTGAATTTCTTCGGCATTTTTACCGCTTGTTTTGAGCGTGTCAATCTCCGTAGTAAGACTTTCAAGGCTCTTTTCTGCTTCTTTCAGTTTTGTTTCAACTGCTTCTCTCTTTGCCTTATCGGCTTCAATTTCCTTGCTTCTTTCTGCGAAGATTTTTTCAGCGACTTCCTTTTCCACGCCTAAATCTTCCAAATACTTTACTGTAATTGCCATAATTACCCCCTGCGTTTAAGTCCTTTTTAAGTGAGTATCTTTGCACTTCGCTTGACCTTTTTAAGTCTAATCAACCGACTAAATTTATAAAATACATTAAATCATTTTCTCAATCATTGACATTTTACCTTTCAATTCGGCAATGTCTTCTTTCATCTTGATTTCTTCGTTTATTCTTGCCGTTCCATTGTTGTTAAATCCAAACAAAAGCATAAGTATAATCCAAGCCCAATCACCCGAAAAACCATCTTTTGCGATAAGTTCTTTCAATTCTTGAAACTGTTTATCTTCCATTTCGCTATCTCCTTTCAAAATAGAATAAGAGTAGAACATTACAATTCTACTCTTACATTATAGCACAAATTATTCTGTTTGTCAATAGTCTCCGATTTCTATCTCGTGTTCACTTTCTTTTACCTCTGTGAATTTTATTGTAAAATCATTAGGGTTGCTCGCTTCAAAAGAACAAACATAATATTCTTTGCCATCAATTTTCATTGTGTTTTTTCCCTCTTTCCAAAATGGCTCAAAATATCTTGCAACATCTATATTAGGAACATACATTGTGCATATAGCCTTAAATTTCACTTTCATTTTTTTCATCGCCTTTCGTTACTATTTTCTCAAATCTTTTCAAAAGTTCAAAGAACATACAATTTTGTTTTCCTTGACATCCTGCAAAAAAGCAATCTTGATATTGGCATATACTATTTTTGCAAAATTCTATCAGCATTTTGTCGGTCATTTGAACAAATTTCATATTTTCACCTCATATCATATTATTTTTTATTTATCAAGATGTGTTTCAATCGTCTGCATTTGTCAAGGTCAGGGCAAGTGTGATATATATTTACGATATGTTCGCCCATAACTCCTGTTGATATTTCCACAGCTGTATCGACTTTTAATTCGGGACAACCTTCGCAAAAATCTTCATATACAAACCTTGTATCACATTCAAATGGTAATACATTCATATTCTAACCTCATATCATATTAAATTGGTTTTGTCAATAGGCGGTTAATCTTCGACATAGCACCAACTTTGTGGCGGTCTTTCGAGTTTCTTTGTAAAACTCCATATCTTGTTTGTTACTCTTACTTTGAAATCGCTCAAATATTTTGGCTCATCATAAATTATAAGGTTTTCTATTTCCCACGCATAACAATTTTTGCCTTTTGAATATTCGTGCAATTCTTTTTCGGTTAAACAAGCACAATTTGTTACAACTTGCTTGTGAAATTCGTGCGTATTTCCCTGTAAATACTGCCAATCGTCCGTAGCAATATTGAAGAGCGGAATAATACCGCCACAGACAAATTCGCCAATAACCATTCCATTCCCTTTTCGGATTTTTCCGTCTGTTGAATGTATCTCCAAAACTTCGTGTGGATTGTTTGGTTTTCCTTCTGTGCAATAGATATAAGCCTTGAACGGCTCTTTTGCGTTTGGTTTGGTTTTTCTTATTTCAGCCGTTTTATCACCTCTTGCAATCAAACCGCACCATTTCGGCTGAATACTAATCAATACACTTTTCATTCCCTCACCTCATCATTTTGGGGTGTGCCGTGTTCGATTGGCTGAAATTTGTCAGTATAACAATTTCTGCAATGACTACAAGGATATTCTGTTGCGTGTTTACCAAAATGAACACACTTTTCACAATCTGCACTCCTTAATTTTATAAGTTCCTCATAATTTTCTTTTATAGATTTAAGAACCTTTGCAGTCAATGTAATGGTATCATTTTCATCGTGGCATTCTTCAAAATAAACATTCATATTTTGAACTGCCATTTTTAACTTTTCAATGGTCATTTCTTTTTGCCCCTTTCTTTATATGCTGTTTACATTTTGTTTGTAAACTTCCGCATTCGGCAAAGATGTTATTCCTAATAATTTCATTGCATCATTTAATGCACTTGCATATTCTTCGGCTTCATTCTTATCAGTAAATGCCTTATAACACTCTTTGACTTTTGGATATTGAATACTGCTCAAAAACTCACTTTTGTAAGTAGTCCACTTTACAATCCAAGTATCAACATCTGTTTTTAACTCTTTTCTGTCTTTTGAGAAAATTTTAATCATTTCTCCCTCTCCTTCCTTTCCTTTGCTACGAGGTAGTCTTTCAATATCATTCTAACAAAGGCAGACAAGGACAATTCGCTGTCCTTTGCCGTTTTCTTTGCCTTTGCCAATAAATCTTTTGATATTCTTATTTTCAAAATATCAGTATATGTACTGTTCGATTGATTTTTCAAGTGTTCCCTCTCCTTGTTCTGCAATTTTTATAAAATCAAATACCTTTTCGCTCCAACCTGCAATTATATTGGTTTTCGCTCCGTGAAATTGTTGTGTGCCGTAACCCTGCAAGTCAATAGCGTGTACCCATATATCATTGCCTGATGCTTTTCTGTATTCGTCAGCGATTGATTGAACAGGCTTTCTTGAATACCACCAACCATCGCAAGAATTACATTCATTGTCGGAAAGAATAATAACACGGTCAGCCTTTATATTATCATCAATCATTTTTTGGAAAGGCAAAAACATATTTGTACCACCGCCACAATATGAATTTGTAACAGTTTCAAGTATTCCATTTCTGTGCGATATAGCATATTTTTTTATATCGTTGTTGAAAGTATAAAAGACACTATTTTCGCAAATTTTATTTGCTATCAACCCAAGCAACATTGCTATTTCGTAACAACGCACTTTTGATTTATCGCTTATATTATCGCCCATAGAGCCTGAAACATCAACCGCAATTACTGTTGTTCCCTTAAAAGTAGGCATATTTTCAATAGATGCTTCAACTGCATTTTCAAGAACATCAAACAATCTGCTACCGCCAATATCTGCAAGTTCTTTATATGCAGACAAAAAGCGGAAAGGTAACTGTTTAGATTTTTTAACTTTTTCGGGATTTTCAATATCTTTCATTACCTTTTCAATGTTTGAAGGATTTGCATTAACAATGTTTCTTAAATTACGAAACAATGCCATATATCCAACCTTTTCGCTATCAATCAACTTTTCCCAAGTTTCAGCGTTATTTCCATTTGCGGATAACTCTGTTTCCCAAGTCATAGGAATTTCAAGTTTATCTTCAAGCAGTCTTTTCCACATATCCGATTGTGCGTTTGTTTTGGGTGTAGGTCTGCAAAGGCAAAGTAAATCACGCATTTTTACCGCTTTTCCGTTGCCTTTATATTTTGCAAGTGTATATTCATCAAATCCCCGCAAAACATCATTTATGCCCTTTTTCAATGCGTTAGGAATAGGTTTCCCAAACAGGCTTATATAACAAGCCATAATTTCTGTAACATCATCGCCACGCAATGAAACACCTTTTACTGTTTGTCTAACAAAAGGCTTTCCCTCAATTTCGTGTGCTAAATATGCTACAAGAATATGGGATATAGAACGCATATTAAACTCACGCCTTGCAAATACCGCAAGATTGGAAACAAACTTTGCATCTTGCTTAATTACATTTTTGATTGTTTCTTGAATTTCCGCAGAATTATCGCCATAGAATTTCTTTTCGTTAAAAAAGGAAGTTAAAATCTGTGTAATAAGTTTTGATTTTTCGCTCATTCCATAAGAAACTCTACCGCTTTTGTTTTCTGTTTTGATTGTGTTGTTTGTGTTAAATTTGCTCATTTTTTTACCTCCTAAAATTAAAATAAGCAAGCGTGATAAATTCATAATCAGGTCAATTTCATATTAACAGTACGAAGTATCTGATTATTGCAATGCACGCTTGCCATGGTATAAAAAGCAGATAAAATCTATAACAGTATCTATTATCGTTGCTCTACCAACTGAGCTACCCACCGATATGGTCGGCGGGGCAGGACTTGAACCTGCGACACACGGCTCCCAAAGCGAAGTATCTGTTATATGCAATACTGCTTTTCATCAAATATAGCAAACGGATAAAATTTATAACTGTATATTTTCAACAGCACGAAGTAACAGTTATATGCAATGCCGTTTGTGTACCTTTTGAGTACACCTATATTATAAACTATATTTTCGTGTTTGTCAACCCCTTTTCGCAAATTTCTAAAAAAATATCCCCTGCTTTTTAGAGCAGGGGGAATGTTAAAGAACTTCGGTTAAAATTCTAAAATCTTGAAATGTGTTTTTGTCAATGGTTACTTCAACGGGTTTGTTAAGCAATTCGGAAACATAACTCACTTTTGCATCATTCAAAATTTTATATACATTTTCAATGTTGACGGTTATTGCCTGTTGTCTTTCGCTTTCTTCCCATCTACAAGCCTTGTTGATGTTTACGGTGTATTTACCACCGCACATAATAGCGCCGCAATCAGCCAACTTAAAGCCAATTTGCAAGCCAATCAAGAACGGATAATCTTTAACCTTTCCAAATTCCACAAAATCAATTTTACCTAATACTTTTTCCATAATTTACTCCTTTAATTTGTTTTTGATTTGCGAGGTACGGACATTCGCTTGGTTTCGGGGTAAAAGCCTGTGATATTAGTTATTTCTTCGTATTTGCTTTTGTAAGCCTTTATTTTGGCATTGCAATCTTTTACAAGTTTTTTGCTATCTCCTGCCTGTGCCATATTCTTGATTGATTTTTCATTACGGATAGCCGTTTCAAGCCTACGCATCATCTGTGTTGCTTCATAGCCTGTAACTTGTTTTCCATCAATGTCATAGGTCTTTTTGTCTTGTTCTTTCAGCCTTGCAAGTTCTTTTTCGCTATATCGGGGCTCACTTATGCCTAATATTATTGGTGTCTTATAATGTAAACAACCATAATCATTAAGTAATCCACCCGAACCATCAACGCCCTGTTCATAGGCATCTTCATAGGTTACGCCGTTTATTGTTTTTTTACCGACAATAGAATACTGTTTTCCTTGCATTATTTCGTGGCTTGGGCGGGGGTTTGAATGGTAATCAATCTCAATCCCATCACAACCAAGTTCCTGACCTATCATTTCGTTATATTCAATGCTCGCTTGCTTTGCTCCCCACAAAAGCGACTGTCTAACCGCCGTGTCAAGTCTGCGAGTGATACCACTATCAGCATAATTTATTCTTATACCACTACCGCCCATTTCAACAATGGTGTCCCTCATTGCAGTATGGAAGTCTGTCGCTCCTGTACTAACTTGCAGAACGGCTTTGTCAAGTGCTTCGGTATACATCTTTTCTATTGCCTTGAATTTTCCGTTCTTATCAATAAAGCCTAAATTAGAACCGCCAATCTTTGCAAGGTTTATCATCGTTTCGCCTGTGCTTTTGGCGTAGGCTCTTGCGATTGCTTGTAGTTCTCTGTTATCCGCAAACGGCACAAACTTTTTGCCCCTGTAATCATACAACGGCTGATTTGCAAGGTGCTGTTCTTCCAATAACTCCCCATACATCTGCTCAATTTGTGATATGTTGTAGCCTGTAACCTTTGCAAGTTCCTTTGTTATGGCATCCATATCTTGCTTGACCGTTGCAATGTTGTTTATGCTTTTAACATCAGCCAATGATAATCTGCCATATTTCTTTATTCTTTTACCGATGCGTTGCAAGGTGGAACTTTCCCACCCTGCAACATTGTTAAAAAGCAAATCCGCCTGTTGTTCTAACTTTGAAATATCAGCCATTGCCATACACCAACTTTCTGCAACGGTCATACAATCCCCATTTATGAGGGTTAAAATTAAAGCCATAAGCGGAATAAAATCCATCATTGCTCATATTAAACCATTCACAGCCTAATTTTACCGCATCAAAAGTCTTTATTTGTCCGTTTGAATATGCAACAAACAAAGTATCACCTATCACTCTTTGACTTGTCGAAAAAACTATATTGTTCATAATATCAGCCATTCGCACCACCCTTTATTGACGGCTTTTGAATGTAATGCGATTTTATTCCTGTTAAGCAATCAACGGCTTTCTTTTGGCTTAAAGCACACTTTGCACAATATCCATTTTCGCTGATACGCACCCAACCATTCATACAACTGTCGCATTTTGTTTCTTTTGCCGTGTTCATCTTCTCTATGTTCTCCACTTAATCACCGCCTTTCTCGGTTGGGCGGGCGGTTTCTTCAAACCCTATAACCTTTCTAAGACCGTCCATAACAGAATTAGCCATTATTCCGCTTACTTCTTTAGCATCAATAATTTTGGCGTTGTATCTTACGCCATCTTTTACTGCAAATATTTCAAAATAAATTCCGTCTTTCATTTGCCCTCATCTTCCTTTCTCATATCATTAAGCAATCTAATCAATGAATGAATACCTCTTTTGTTTTCAAATCCCATAATTTTTCCTGTTCCTGCATAAAACTGAAACAGTTTATCATCGGATTTTCTGCGACAATGAAAATGCCCCGTCTGTTCGTTTTTCAAAGTATATTCAATTTCGTGCTTTTCAAATTGTTCAATAGCATACTGTATTCTGTTCGGGTTATCCGCTACCCTCTTCGCGTGTTGTTCTTTGGCATATTCTCTAATGCCCTCAAAATCCTCTCTGCTCATTCTTCCCATCTTCCTTTCTCTGCTTATATATCAGCCTTGTTTCTTTCGCTATAAGCATATCAACGGTGGCAGATGCAGACAGATTATAATGCTTTGCCACTCTGTCAAGGTCTGCCCTCGTATCCTTGCTTATTCGCATTTGGAATGTTTCTTTTTTCAAGTTATCGCCCCCTTATAACTTTTCCAATCAATCTTTTTGCCACAAACAGGGCAATAATTAAATCGGGTTAAATCGGTTGATTTTCTCCTGTCGCAATAATCATTCAAACTGTATTTATTTCCCATTATTGACCACATTTTGTAGTTTGTTTTCTTAAACTCGGCATCTCTTTTAATGATTTCTTTTAATTCATCAAATGTTACAAGGTCTTCTCCTTTGATGCCAATAATACATTCACACTTGTTGACCATATTTTTTGTTCCACCTCTCAATCACTTCTTCTCTGGTGTTTGCAACCTCAAATAATTGACATTTCGTACACCAACAAGAATAATATCTCATTCCTCTTGTTTCGGAATATTGCAACACATTTTCTTTAACTTTTGGTGTTTCTCCGCATTTTTTGCAAGGCTCAATTTTTATAACTTTAATCACATTCATTATAAATCCCTCTTAATATTGTTTTATCGCTTTCTTTTTCGCAAAACATTCTTGTGTTAATACATTTGGTCTTTTGCCTGTATCTTCAAATAAGTGGCAATACGGAGCAGGGTTGTATCCCTGCCCGTTTGTCATTGTTCGGTAGTAATACTTACATTTCTTACACTTCATCAAGCCACTCCTCAAATCTTGTACAATCTAATTCTTCCATTCTGTCAAAAACCATATCAATCATAGGGTGTCCTTTTTCTAATCTGTTAAATAAATCTACGCAACCCTCAAAATTTAACTTATTTAACAACATTTTAATTTTTTCTGTCATTTTTATTTCCTCGCTTTCTTTACTGTGTCTATATTATACTACGTTGTAATTACTTTGTCAATACCTTTTTCAAAACTTTTTTAATTTTTTTCAAAAAAACACCGAAAACATTTCTGTTCTCGGTATCTTTGTTTTATTTTGTTCAATAGCTGATTTCTCGGTCAGCCCCCGCACCGATCTTGGTTGCGTAGATTTTCCTTTCAGCCTTGTTTACAGTGAACACATCGAAAGATTGCTCGGTGGTTGTTCCCGCTACTCTTTGCGCCTTGAGCGTTTCGTCGTTTTCTTCTTTCGCATCGCAACGGGTAGTAACGCAATAGAATGCGTGTGCGCCGTCAGCGGTTGCACCATACAGAACGGTTTCGCTATCCGCATGAGTGTGTCCTGCAAAATAGCCGACAAGATTGCCTTTTGCACCCGAAAAGTCTGCATTCACAGAAACAGCATCATATCCCGCAACGCCGCCCTCGACGATAGGCTGATTGACCGTAATAATGACGGAACTTGCATCTGCAGGCGTAGGCATTGCAAAACGGAACGCATACGGCGCATAACCGTCATGTTCCAATATAGTTATCTCATACACGTCATCAGCTTGTGTACAAGTATAGAAATAACTTGTTGCATTCCAATATTCTACGCCCTCGAACTCAGCATCATCTTTGATGTAATATAACGCAACTCTGTCGCTGTTAGAGCGAAGCTCAACCCCTTTAATTCGAATAATATCACCGGGCTTGCATGCAATTCTGTTGGAAATTGTTGTTCCACTCTGTGCGGAAATACCGCTGGAAGAAAAACGATAACCGTTTACCCACTTCGTTGTATCGGTTGTATTATTAGGCAATGGCTCGGCAAGATTCTCGTATGCCGCACCTCCGCTTGCCGTTCCTTCATATTCGCCGGAATAAGCGTCTTTCGCTTGGTATGCACCAAGAACACACTTCATCAGTTCTCTGTCGCCGATTTCGTTGGTAAGTGGACAATGTCCTGCCACAACAACACCCCAATCGTCAGCAGGAACAGCGTTCAGCGCATCAACAACGAAGTCGAATTGCGGCTGTGTAAAGCGGTACAGCCACATTTTCGGATATTTTGAAGTGCCGTCTGCTTGCAATTCGTAATCATTGCATTGCGTGTTCAATACGATGTACCGCACCTTGTTTGCAGTATCGTCGATATAATAACCGCTTCCACTTCCGTCGAAATGGACATCACCGACAAGACCGACTTTGCGATAAATTGCGCTGTGAAGTTCGGCGGGAGTCAGATTGCTCACATAGGTTTCACGATCAGCAGGCGGTTTGATATTTCCGCTTGCATCGTAGTTTGAAATACTTCCATCCCCGTCTTTGTCAAAGCGACCATAACTGCCATCGTGGTTGCCCTCGGTTTGCAACAGATTCTTTCGAATCGGGGACAGCATTGCTTCGATTTCCACATTCTCGGCGAGCAACGCTTCTTTGGTATTGTGACATCCTCTTGTCTGCACATCGCCCAAGCACATGGCAAATCGAATGTCACTCTGCGCCATGATATGCTTTGCCAGTTTCGGAGAACACTTACCGAGATTGGACGGATAATGCATATCCGTCATAACGACAAAACTAAAGCAATCCTTGCCGCCCTCGTCTTCCAATGCCTTGATAGTGTATACCTTTTCGGATAGATGGCTTTCCCAATAGGATGGAATACCGTCATCGGAAACAATACTCGCCACCTCCTCAGCTATATCTTTCTTATCGGCTTCGGTCAGCACATAGTCCTCGCCGTCAGTTCCCGCGCGTCCGTTCTTCACGGTCAAGGTCTTGCCGTCCGAGAAGGTTACGACATTACTGCCTCCGTCCTCGGTGGATTCGGTCACGGATTCCACGGTCACGGATGTGCCATCTTGTCCGTCCGTTCCGTCTTGTCCGTCTTGTCCGTCTGATCCGTCCATGACGTCAACGGTCTTTGTGCCGTCCTTGTCCGTTATGGTGACCCTGTGACCGCCTTCAACGGCAGAAACTGAGATGGTAGGAGAGACGCCGTCAGCTCCGTCAAATTCTCCACTCTCTTTTGCCTGCGCAAGTGCAGTATTTATAGCTGTCTGAAGCTGAGATTCGGTTAGATAACCCGAAAGTTGTGCGCTCACCCACGATTCCGTTGCATAACCCGTGAGGTCTACTTTCTGTGAACCGAGGATTTCCCACGCACCGTTAACGTAAATATATTCGGTGTAAAGGTCACTACCCGAGCCGCCTCCCACAAGATATATCGTTGTTTCGCTGATGTCCGACGTAGGTAGAGACGCCACTACAGAGATGCTGAACTTCGGTATCACCGAAATGAGCTCTTTCACTTCATCCCGTGTGTACGTTTCGGATCTTGCGTAGTAATTCGCAAGATCGGAGACAGCGTTTGTGATAAATCCGCTGTCGTTGGTGAGGTCGCTCGTCTTGGCAGGTATAGTTGTGGAAGAGGGAAGTGCCCCCACCTCATCCGCTGTATATGCAGGCTTGTTCGGTTGTTTTGCCCAATCGGGAATGGTTTCCTCCAACTCAATAACAGCGTGAGCTACTTGGTTTATATCTTCCGCGCTGTTAATATCAACATCATCTACCTTATCAATCCAATTATCTTTTAATGCCATTTAATCAACCTCTCTTTCTGTTTTAGGTATCGTGAATTTAACTTGCTGGTAACTTGCTACGGACACAAATGTCCTTACCAAAACCCTTATATATCAAGGTTTTTTAACTTGCCTGTAACTTGCAGAACATTATTGCCCTGCCAAAATCCTCTCTAATGCTTGGCCGGTGTTGGTCTGTGCCTGTGCGGATATTCGTGCAAGTTTGTCGGCTATTTCCTCATCTGTCATATTCGGGTAAAGCCATCTCAATTCGTCCTCTTTTTCAAGCACACCACGGTCAACGGCTGAAACAATACGGTTATAAAGTTCTGTTTCGTCCTGAAAAGCATCGAACCAATCCACCATAACTGTGTAAAGGTCAAGTGGAATATTCAAGAACACCGCATCGGCTTCAAGTGTTGCCTTTATGCCGTCAAACATAGCACTCTGTATTCTCTTAACCATTGAGCGAGTTTTTACATTGGAATTTTTAATTTGAGTTGCTGTCGGTGCGGTTGAGGGGTCAACCTCTGTCAAAAAGCCCCTATCCAATCCGACTTGGTCTTCCCAATCGCCCTCTTTGTCAACTACATTCTGCTTATAATCATTATATCTTGTAGGATTTGCAAAGGCATCAACCAAAGTACCGTCAACACCTGCTTTTTTACGGATAGTGTATATTCCTTCGGGCAAGTCAAATCTTTCGCCCTCTTTGGCGGTTATTTTGCGGACAATACTTTCATCAGCAAATAACTTGGCTTTCATCAATTCCATTTCTTCGTCAAGGTCTTTTCTCGCCTTTTTGAGTTTGGCTTCCTCTTCCTCACACCCGAAGTTAAGCGGAACTCCCCATTGAGAAAGTCCACGGCTGTCCTGCGGCGATTTATAATACGCTACACCGATATTATTAGCATTATAATATGCAACATTGTCATTCTTGTAATGCTCCCATTCTTCTAAATATTCCTCGTTACCGCTTTTGTCGGTAGTGTAGTAGTAAACATACAGAGTGCCGTTTTCGTCAAGGATATGATGCCTAATCAAGCGATATTCCCTATGCTTAACAATTTTCTTGTCGATAACCATAGCAACCTCATACATCTTGTCGGCTACCACACGATAAACGGAAACATCAGCAGGAGCGATTATGCGGTGGTACGGCTCATCGTCCTCACCTGTTGCCATTGTAACGAAACAACCGCCCTTGCCGTTCATCATAGCACAAATTTCATACCGCTTTGCTTCAAGGTTTTCCGCAAGAGGTATCAACGGCTCAACAAGTGTGCTGTCCGTCTGCAATTCCACTGTTGCTTCATCGCAAACAAGTGAGGTCAGTTTTGTGTTCGCAATAGCAAGAGGATTATACTCCCTGACATCTTCCCATTTTTGAACGTTTACTTCGACTTTCTTTTCCTCATCAAAATCAACAAAAGTCTTTTTTACCCATCGTCTTACATTATCCCAAAATCCCAACTATAAATCACCGCCTTAACCATTACGCTTGATATATTTCTTTAACTGTGCCGTAGTGTTTCCACTCATAAGCGACCTTGCACGATAAACCGCTTCTTCCGCTGACAAGCCTCTTGCCATATTTTGCTTTGCAAATACCGCTATTGCCACGCTTTCAAGTTGGCTTCTGCTCATTGAATTTATTTGTGCCGTTGTAAATTTTGTGTTTGTTGCTTTTATCTTTGCCGCCGCACTATTCGCTGATGAACCACCGCCGCCTGCACCTTTATTCATTCCGCTTGAACCGCCTCTACCGCCCATCGACTAATACCTCCCTAAATTTTTCTTGGTAAGATTTTATTCTAACTATATTCGCATTACATTCTTTCGGTATTTCTCCGTGAAATATAACCGTTTCAGGCTCTAACCTACACAGCATTTCATTCCAACCATCAAGAAATAACGCTTTTGTTTCCTTGCTCCGTTGAGTGCCTACACTCGAAACTGCAACTGTCGCACCTTTTGGCGTACCATCAAAACACCACTTGAAACTATCCTTATCGCTCCACGCTATCGTGGGAATAACCTTATACCCAAAACTTTGCCATAAAGCACCGAGCCAATGTTTGCGATAATGGTTGTATATCTGCAACGCTTTTGGGTAGTCGGTGTATAAGCTGAAATCGGGTGTCATTATTGAATGAAATTCGCCTATCAAATTGACATACGCCAACGGCTCACGCCATAGCCGTTCAAATTGGTAGTCATCAATAAAGAAATGCAATCCCTTTTCTTTCTTATTCTTTGCTGACCTCGCATAATTGAAGCCGACAAACTCCGTAGGCTCATACTTGTACGGCTCTAATATAGGCGTGTTATATTCGCCCTCTGTGTCGAACTGCATTATATTTAGATTTTCGCAAAATCGTGTTTCTCGGTAATTCATACATACACCGTCCAAAATCCCAAAATATCACGCTCCTATATTTAATCCAAAATAAAGTGGTAGTTATCTGCAAGGCTGTAAAACAGTCCATCTATTTGGTCGATGGTTTGTGTGCCATCGTCCGCTATTACTGCTTTTTCGCTCCGTTCATCATAGACAGCATTTTGCAGTTCTTCAATCAACGCTTCACATTCTCCATCTACCAACTTAAAACGCCCCTGTGCCATCAACTTTGACAAGAAAAGCGGTCTATCTTCAAGTGGCATTATTGACTTTATGTGTGAAGCCGTGTCAAAGATATAGCGCCAATTATTCAAACTGTTCACTGTTGTATAGTAGTTATCATCGACATAACAACTACTCATTTTTACCGAGTAATCTTTTTCTACGCCTTTGATAAATTCTATACACTCACGCTCAACATCTGCAAGGTCTAAATCTTCGGGATATATTGCCTTTGTTCGCAAGACATATACAACACTGTCTATTCCCTCTGCCGTGCATACAAGAGCGAAATTTGACTTGTTACCGCCTAAATCGTATGCTCCGCAAGTCCACTTAAAATGTTTTGGTAAATCTTTTTTGTTTATCAAATAATTTTGTGTATTGTTTGCAAAATCAAGAAAAACAACACCTTCGGCACGGACAAACTCACCTAATATAAATCTATCATAATAAACGCCCTTGAACTCTTTTTTTAGATTTTTTTTATAATCTTCGTCAAGGAAAATGTTATCATCAAGCAGAAATTTTATAATCTGCTTATCAAGGTTGTCATTGTCTATTATATCGGTTTTTACATAATGCTTCGGGTGGTCTGGGTTGGTGGTTGCAAGGAATACCGCACCTTTTTCACTCAAACGAGAAAGAGCCATCAAATAAAAGTCCTGCGGTATCTGTGTCAACTCGTCAATGTAAACGCCCATCAAGGTCATACCACGAATTTTGCTCTCGCTTCGTTCATCGTTTGCACCTTCAAGCCAAACTGTACGCCCAAATATAACGGCTTTTTTCTGCGATATTGAATAGGTTATATTATCGCCTATCAATTCTTCAAGCAATACAAGGCAATTTCTTTTCAAGGTGGTTATTGTCTTGCCGACCATAAGAAACTGCTTATCCTGTGCCTGTTGTCCTACCCATATCGCCCATTTTAACAAACTTATCCAAGTCTTACCACTACGAACAGAGCCATAAAGCAGATTGATACGGCATAAATCATCTTTTAGAAACTTCTTTTGCTTTTCGCTCAACATCTGCTTACTCATTTTTCAAATACTCCGTCAATTCATCAAGTATGCCGTTGTTATGCTCTTTCGCATTATCCTCACCCAACAACTTACTCAACCGTTCCAAATCGCCCAAATTTCCGCTTTTAACGGCATTTAGTAGGCAAGTTAGGGTAAATACTTCGTGTATGCTTACATCGTCCCCTAAGCCTAATTTTGACGCTTCTTTCTCAAACGCTTTAAGGTCTTTGCTTTTTATACTCACAATATCGGCTAATATCTGTTGTGTCTTTTGTTTCTCTCGTCTTGCTTTACCACTTGCAATACCGCCCTGTCTTGCTATTTCCACCTGTTCGCTACCTGTTCGGAATTGTGTCTTTTCTGCGTTAGGTGGTCTTTTATTGGGCATTAAACCACCTCCGTCAGTCAAATTCTGTGCTTTGGCACATACCCACTTTCAAAAACCTTTTCCATATCAAAGATATTTCCAAAGTTGCCATATTCCTTACGGCTAAACTTTTTCATAGGTCTATCGGTTTTGGTCTGCATTTCTTTCAACCGTTTCCAATAGGTGTTACGGAAATAATACCAAATGTTGTATAATTCCCATTGATTTTTATTTGCACAACACCAACAAGACACTCTATCAAGTATTGAATATAGGTCAATATATCCGCAATCGGTCTTGTCTGTTTCTTCAAGCCATTCAACGCCGTTTTGTCTGTTGAGTTGTAAACAATCTTTTTCATTCATTCCCCATTCTTTCAATGGGTGTATTTTATATTCTTTATCGGGCGTTCGGTTGATTTCGTTTGAAGCAATACCGACATAAACCATTGCATTTTTTTCTTCGCAATATTTATCAAGTATTTTTATCTTGTCAGTAGTTCCCCACCGACACATACCTCCACACCAAGAATATCCGTTATGATAACCGCTACCGTCCCTATTCTTTACAAGGATATTAAACATTTTATCCTCAAAATCATAATCGGGTTTTATCATTGTGCATTTTATACCCAAAGGCTCATACTGTCTTTTTACCCATTCCCAAACATTATAGATACAATCAAAATCCATTCCGTTTGAATAAAAAACAATTTCGTCAAGTGGGTATTTTCTGCGGACTAATTCTTGCACCATTGCCATACTGTCATTTCCGCAACTAACAGAAGCAATATAATACTTTTTGTTCATACTCATATCTCCTAACAGATTAAATTTATATAAAGCAAGTAATCAATGGTTAGGCATTGAAAAGGGAGCTACCCTCTGTCCTTGCATTATATCATTGTTTGTCTAACTCTTTTTCTATTCTTTCTTTGAGTTTTTGCAATCTATCCAAATCTTTGTCATTTGCAAACGCAAACATTAACAAAGCAAAAACCCAAAATCTGTCTTGTTCGGGAATGTTATCAAAATCTATTTTGTCATAATCAAAACCGTTTTCCATACATTCACCCCATTATGCACAAAAGAGCCGACACAATCGGCTGTGTTTTGTTAGCATATTGCATCAACTCCATTTCGTGTAAAATTATTTTTTATCGTTCCACATAAACCATTCATCTAAAAATTTGCTTATAACGGATGCTATACAAATAGCAACCACAGAACCAAATATAGCACTTGATATTGTCATAATATCAAACTCCTTGTATAGTTAAATTTGTCGGCTGTTTGCTCTTTCGGTCTATGTATGCATCATAGCACCTTATCCTTACTGCACATTTAACTGTTATGTAAAAACAGCACCGCTTTATTAAGCGCCTACTATCGCAAGGCATTTCGTTTGGTGGATAGACAAGGATTTGCACCTTGTATGAGCCGATATCTGCTCGGGTTAGTGGGTTTCGAACCGCTGTGCCTCTTACTGCCGTAAAGTCTTTAACTCCGAGGCTTTCCTAACATTTCCCCGCGTATACCTTTTCCGCCACTATCCATATAATTCGCACCGATGGTCTAAATTTCACCCATCGGCACTTCTCGTCTTTCCGAGCCGTCATTCAAGAAAGGAGGTTCATATAACAATACTTAAACACTCATACTGGGATAGTTGGATTCGAACCAACGAGCGACCCATAAGGTCTTGTCAGATTCAAAGTCTGATGTCTTACCGCTTGACGATATCCCATTGTCCAGTCTACGGAATGGAGGACTATTGCCCCCGCACCCCGTGAACTTGGTTATATTATAACATACTTTTCCGAATTAGTCAAGTTCGGGTATGTCTATAAGCTCATTTTTATGTTTGCAAGTCCACGACGCGCACATTGTGACTCAAACATTTGTGCCACTATGTCTAACGGAAGCAGATCACAACGCCCTTTTCCCTTTTGTATGTCTCGAACTGCACCTGTTTCAAATTTTCTACGCTCTCCACTGTCCTTAATCATTGATTTTACCTTCCATAAATTTATTTATTTCCGCCTGTCGATTTTCCCATTCATCCTCGACATCTATATTTGCAACTTCTTTTTTTAATGATTCATAATCAATACCGCGATCTTTCAGCCTGCGTTTCATTATTTCAATATGCGTTTTATCTCCCATACCTTGACGATAATCTTTTATCATCATAGAATGATTTAACACCCAATCACGATAAAACCGCCCTGCGCGTATTTTACCATATCCAAGGCACGTATTCAGAGTATACAACAACGAAATATCTGCATCTTCACAAACTTTCTCATATTCGCTTAAAACAAGTTTTTGCGCTTCTTCTTCCGCTATCGCCATATTTTTATTATATTCTTTCTTTTTTAATAATTTTTTTACTCTCATTTTTCACCTGTTATAAATTCAGAATGTGGCAATGTTTCAATCCATTCACAGAATCTTTTCCAATCTGGAAGACGATGATTTTTACGCTGTGCGTAGATGGTTTTTAATTGTCTGTAATTGGTTGTCATTCTCGCTGTATACCTTAATCCCGCAGGAATATTATACAGAAGTGCAAGATAATTTTCTTCTGTGGGATTTTCTTTATATACTGTTAAAAGACTTTCCATAGTCAACAGCGTAGCAGGATGCACATATTCGTTGCACTGCTTTTCTATATCCATTCGCGCTATTCTGTGCATTGTGCTTTGAGAAGAAACAAAATCAAGAAAATGATATCTTTGGGCTTCCACCCACGCCTTGAGAGAAAACGTCAAATCAAACTGTACTATAATTCCATTAAGAAAATTATCGTGTCCGCTTCCTTTTTCTGCTGTAGCAAGTTTGCGTACCGTTTCGGTGATTTCGTCCGTGCAAGCATCTACATAAACCGACATCGGATATTTACTCGCCTTTATGCTTTCATCGAATCCGTAAACTTTAACATTATTAACAACTGTATTCACTTGTAGTTCTCCCTTCTATTGCCTTGACGATTTTATCGGCATTTTCCAAGGTTTTGTTTTTATTATAATCAATCCGTGCCTGCTGTGTGTCACTGATGTAATTGATATAATAATTCATAGATTTAACCTCCTCTTTGTTTTTGCCGTAATTTATCAAAAATTCTCTTTTTTCATTTACGGCAGTTTCTCGGCTGATTATACCTTTCTTTACTGATTGATATAAAATTCTTAACTGTTGAAACATTATTTGATCCGCATAGTCAAGACCCGCGGGCATTTGCTCACCATTCATCGCCTGCTGTTCGTATTCAAAAACTACTCCTGTTTCACTCATAATACCCAATCTTCTCCCGTTATTTGTTTATATCCCTGTAAAATCCTATCCCATTCTGTTTGCGTGATTTTTGATTTACCTACGCCAAAATGATATTTTTCGTAGAGATTGCAAACGCACACTCGCAGATATTCTTTGTTGTGCCAATCACTCCAAATATTATCTGTTTCAGGCTTTACATAAGGCTCAAATCCCACATATTCTTTTAACTTTAAAAGCGATGCAGTCTGTACTCTATATCCTCTTTCAACCATCGCCCTATAAACCAAATATAAATAAGCGTTGAAGTGTTCTCGATTATAATTCATAATTTGATTTATAAGTAAATGATGCGTAAATCCTGTTTCGTGCAAATCTTTTGCCATTAAGACAAGCTCTCTCCATTGAGATTTTAACTGCAATTCAGGAAGCGACTTGACAATATCTTTGTGCCAACACCTCATATTTATACCTCCTCATACCTTAACGGCTCACCGTCCACCATAACGGTAAAATAATTTTTCTCTTGATACTCAAACACACGGACACGGAATAAACGTCCCATATTATCCTTGACCTCAAAATCCGCTTTAATTTTGCCGTATCGGAGCAAATCACGGAAAAGGTTATTGTTTATCATCATCTGTGCCCCACCTTTCCATACTTTTTAATATTGCACTATAATTTTCTTTTACTTCAAGCGGAGTCATTTTTTCACTTGTTCAGTAGTAAAATAGGCGGTTATCTCTTGACTTGTGTTTTGCGTTTGTGTCTTTCCTCTGCAATTTATGCAACATTTTGTTGTCGGAGACATAACCGCTTCGCATCTCGGACAAATCCAACCTTTTTCAAATAAATTCATTGTTTCCCTCTCTTTCCGTGGCGGTTTTGCCACTAAATTATAATCCTAAAAATGCACAAGTCCACAATACAATGAACAATGCACACAAATCTACCGATGCTATTATCAAACACACCTTTGAAAATGTTTCCTTGTCAAGAATATAAGATATAAAAAACGAAACAAAGGAAACAAAAGCAATCGCAAACATAATTAAAATCGTTGTCATAATGCCCTCCTATTTTATGGCGGTTTTGCCGACACCACTTCGTGCCGAAAATTTATGCTATAACCTCATAATAGCAACCACAATTATCAGCTATCGCTTCTTGTTCTGACATTTTAATTTTAATCTTTTTCCGTTCAACATATACGGAACGAATAACATCCCAAATAATATAAAAAATCTGTCCGTTTTCTACTCTCCAATATGGGCTATCCGTTGACATTGTTTCCACAAGATGAAATTTGCCGTCCGAATATTTTTCATATCTTCCTATTTTCATCTCAAATACCTCTTTCTTTCTTGGGGCGTTCCCCTTACTGTGATTATATTATAACACATAAAAATCAAAATGTCAATAGGTTTTTGAAAAGTTTTTGAAATATTTTTGAAGTTTTTTACAGAGGCAATTCGTCAAGGTCTGTTATATCTTCCCATTTTGGAGCGAAGCAAGAATATTCCTTGTCCTCATACGGATTTGCGGTTACACGCTTTGACTTTTCGCTGTAATACAATTTTATGGAATTTTCGCCCGTGAGGATTTTACCATTCAAGCGGTTTTTGGTTATCATCAATTCGCTGTCGTGTTCTGTTCCATCTTTCGCCCTTTGATAGTTAAAGACAAAAGAAACAGCGTTTGTAATATCACTTGAACCGCTGACAGTATCATTATCAAAATCTCCCTGCGTTTTCTTCGGGTGAGCCACAAGAATAATTGCAACATCGTATTGCTGCGCCAACTTTTCAAGGCTCTTTACAAAAGAGGACTGCTGACGGTAAAGGTCTGTGTTTACATCGCAATCCATAGCGGTCATAAGGTTATCAATGCAAACGAGCTTTATGTCATATCGGCAAATACTATCAATAATGACCTTCAAAAGTCCTTCATACTCATTATCAGTAACGGCTGAATTATCGAAAATAAACGCTTTGTCATAGTACCACTTGTTTATTGCCTTTACGGTATCATCGGTCAAATAATACTCATTGTCGCCGTATTCATTCTGCCGTGTAGATACGCACTTGTTTCCTGCAATTTGCAAGTCAATCCAATTCTTAAAATGGTAGTTTGGCAATTCTCCCGAATACACAAATACCGCATTGTCCTGCTCAATAGCCTCTGCCACAATCTGCGACATAAATGTTGACTTACCTTCGCCACGCTTACCACTCAATAATACAACGTGTCCTCTTAACAAACCACCGCAAACACGGTCTAACTGCCGTATCCCTGTTTTGATTTTCGGAAGGTCTGTGAGGTTTACCGCTTCAACATTCGCCAATCGCTTGACATATTTCACCTCACGCAATTCTGCATTTTCCACCGCCTTAATTATAGCATCTTTACCATACTTCCGCAAAATATCATTTGCATCTTTTTCGCAGAGATAGTCCTCGCATCGAACACACTTTACTTTTCCCTGTATTCTCTTTTCAAGCGTTTCAATGAGCGTGATTTTACCTTTTTCATAATCGCCAAAAACAACGATTTCCTCAAACTTGTTTATCCAATCCCAACAATTAGCCAACCAAGTAAAGCCGAGCGCACCCGTGGGAACGCTGACCACATTTTTGATACCGCACGAAGCCACCGACAAACTGTCAATCTGTCCTTCGGTTATAACAAGCCGTGAAAAGTCCTCACATTGAGCCATACCGAATAAAATCGGCATTGTGTCCTTTTCGCACCATTCCTTGTTTTTATCCTTCTCTTTGTCAAAATCCATTTTGCGATATTTGACAAACTGCATCACGCCTTGTTCATCATAGAAAGGAAAAACCAAAATATTATCGTTGTCTTTCTGTACCGTGATTTTATAACGCTTTACCACATCGGCAGAAATTCCCCTCTTTTCAAGCCATTCAATAGCTTTCGGTTTACTCTCGATTTTAGGCTGTGGGAGCTTTCTATATTTCCTTTCCTGTTCATCGTCCAACTTAAAGCCAAAATCTCTCGCCAATTCCACAAAATGACCGTGATAATCGCAACTCGCCCGAAAGCACTTAAACGCCCCCGTTTCAAGGTTTACCGAAAATGTTTCTTTATCTCCACCGCCACCTTTGCATTGAGGGCAATACTTGAAAAATAACTCGTTCCCTTTTTGTTTTACCTCTGCACCGATAAAATTCGCAAAGTCCAAAACATCGCTTGACTTAAATTCATACATTTTCGTTCACCCCTCAATTATTGTGTTTGCTCAACTTAAAATCTATAATCGGATACCCCGCATCATTCAACGGCTTACCACTTAAATCAAATTGCTTTCCATCTTTCAACACATATTGAACTCCCGAATTTTTGTGAATATATATGTCGCAACCGTCTTTTGAAACGCCGACAGGCGAAACGCCCGTAGGGCATTCTTCTTTATTATTCTTTATATATTCTTTATTATTCTTTAATTGTTGTTGATTGACTGTTAATTGGATGTTAACTGCCTGTTGATTGGGTGTTGATTTGCCTGTTGATTTGTCTTGATAATAACCATAATTTACTATTGATATTACTTGAAATTTTGAGTAAATTTTGGTTGTTATCTCGCCTGTGGATTTTAAGTGGTTTATTGCTGTTCTAACTTGCTGATTTGTCAGATTTAGGGTGTTAGCTATTTTATCGTATGATGTCGGAAACTCGCCACGCTTAATTGTTATGCCTTCAAATTCATTTGAAGCAATATTTGCACTCAATAAACAATGAATAAAGACGCGGAAAGTGTTTGCATTTTGATACCAACGCCATTTTTTGATATTTCTGTCAAGTTTGATAAATGTGCTTTTATTCTTCATCGCAATCCACCGCCCTTGTGTTCCACGCCTTTACAGCATTGTTTGATGCCGTTGTTTCTTCCCAATCGTCATCCCTTGTTTTTCCCATTGAATAGGTCTTTCCCTGTGAACCGCAAAAAGAACATTGCACAAACGCAAAAAAACCGTATCGTCCTCTTGTTGACATAAGTCGCGGCTCTCCGTTGCAAAACGGACATTTCTTGATGTTTAATTCCATTCCATTCATTTCCTTTCGGTTTAATTATTTTTATTTTCAAACGGATATACTATGGCAATATAACCGCCGATTACACATTGTTTTACTGTTTCCATCAACGCATCTTCCTTGACTATGAATGTCAATGTTAAATCGTTTGGCTCTTGACCGCAGAAAAAGTCCTGCGGATTATGGGTTGCAATAACTTGAAAATACATATAAAATTCTCCTATGGTATAATAAAACCTCGCACATTTAGAGGTAGCGGCTCTAAACATACGAGGTTTACTTGGTGTTACCGATATAACAGCGTTGTCAAGCCGCTACTCTCGGCAACACCTTTGTTTTCTTTATTATACCACACTTCCCCCTATTTGTCAA
>JAZSDN010000058.1:0-29279 GCA_045531205.1 Clostridia bacterium
ATGACTTATGATGAGGTTGCGAAAACATTGAAATTACCTGTTTCAACTGTAAAATACAAAACAAAAAAGGCACTTAACGAAATCAAAACACTTTTGGAAGGAGATGCAAAATGAGAATATCTGAATTGGAAAACAAATTAAGAAAACACGCTGAAACAACAAAAAGTGTCATGCAGGCTCCTTTCGACCTGAATGAAGAAATCAAGAATATGGAGGAACGCACTATGAGTAAAACTAAAGGCAGAATTACAATGAAAAGAACTTTTGCAATCGCTGCAGTATTAGCGCTTTGCATTATAACTGTTACAATGACACCGTTAGCAAATTCGATTAAAGGATTTTTCAGCGACATAGTTCGTTTTGACGGAGCTGTAACCGGGATTAAATACGAAAACGCAACCAACGATATTAAAATTGATGTTTTGGAATTAACATCCGAAAACGGAAATGTTATTATTCCGTTAATCTTTGAAAATCCGACAGAAGCACCTTTCTCTTATATTCAGGAACTTGCGGTTTCAGAGTACAAGATACTTGATAGCAACAATAAAGAAATCATCAAAACTAAAGTTTCTGCAGAAGATGGAGATAAAGGAACTATCAGTGACGGCAAGGTATTAGTCAATCTTTCTTTGAATGACGCTAAGCTCAAATCAGGCGAAGAATACACAATCGTAATTGAAAAGATGTACGGTCTTTCGAAAGCTGACGCACCTCTTCACATAATGGGAAGATGGGAATGTAAGTTTGTTAAATAAATAGTGTCATCTAAACCATTTACTCTTTACAAAAAGAACATCCAATGGATGTTCTTTTTTGCGTTTATTTAATTATTATAAAAAGGTATTTAGAAAAAAATCTAAATAGGTCTTGACATTTGTATTGTTATGTCGTATAATTTATTTAGAAATATTTCTAAATAGATTTGAGGGAGTGATAATAATGGGTATGAATGAAACCTTAAAAGCTATAGCTGACCCTGTAAGGAGGGATATATTAGCTATGCTTAAAGGTGGTAAAAAATCGGCAGGAGAAATTGCAGAGCAATTTAATTTAACGGGGGCAACCGTTTCATATCATTTGGCAAAACTGAAAAATGCAGACCTTGTTGCAGAGGAAAAGTACAAAAACTTTATATACTATGAGCTTAACACCTCTGTTTTTGAAGATGTTTTAAGATGGATTTATATGTTAGGAGGTAATAAATAATGAGATTCTTTAAGTGGAAAATTTTTGTAATTACGGGTATTGTTTGTCTGCTCCCAATACTTTTAGGGCTTTTACTTTGGGATAAGTTGCCCGAGGTGATGGCAATTCATTTTGATATTTATGGTAATCCTGACAACTTTGCATCAAAGGAATTTGTTGTTTTTGGGCTGCCTGTAATGATGGTTTTGCTCCAGCTGTTTTGCTGTTTTATAAATGACATAAATGCCGCAAAACATGGAGACAGAAAAAAGTTTGAAACTATAACAAAATGGATTATTCCTGTTTTAAGCGTTGTATTGCAGATAATAACTTTAGGTTATGGGCTTGGGTTTGATATTGATACAAGAAAAGCAGTTGCAATTATTATTGGTATTATGTTCCTTGCAATAGGAAATTATCTTCCTAAATTTGACTATATTAAAAATTATGATTTGGATACAGAAAAAGCAAGAAAAATAAACAGATTTATTGGATATGAAACAGTTGTAATGGGACTGTTATTTTTAGTGAGTGTTTTTCTTCCTCCAATCAGCACTATTATTTGCATAGTTCTTTTAATACCGTATGCTGTTACAGCTGTTGTTTATGGAATAGTAACAGGGCGAAAGAAATAACAGAAAAAATATAAGAAAGCAAGCATTTTTACATTTTTAAAATGCTTGTTTTTTATTTAAATAATCTGTTTGCAATTTGAAATACTAGTAAAAGAGGTGAAAGAATATGGAATCTGTATGGAATGATGTTGAAAGGATAAAATTTGATTCGCTTTCGGGCGATATAAAAACGGATGTTTTAATTATCGGGGGAGGTATGTGCGGCATTTTATGTGCATATATGCTGAAAAATGCAGGGGTAGACTGTGTTTTGGTTGAAGCCGATAAAATATTAAACGGCGTAACAAATTACACTACGGCAAAAATTACATTTCAGCACGGGCTTATATATGATAAGATAATGAAAAAGTACGGGGAAGAAAATGCGTATCTTTATTACAAAAGTCAGAAAGAGGCTTTTGATATACTTGCAGGGATGGCATCAAAAAAAGATGATGACTTTGAAATATGTGATTCGTTTGTATATTCGTTAAATGACAGAAAAATAATTGAAAAAGAAGTCAGTGCATTAAACAAAATAGGTTGCAGGGCAGAGTTTTGCAAGGACACAGAACTGCCTTTTAATGTTGCGGGTGCTGTAAAGATAGAAAATCAGGCAAAATTTCATCCTTTAAAATTTGCGTATTCCGTTGCAAAGGATTTAAAAATATATGAAAATACTAAAGTTTTGGAACTTGCACCCAATACCGCAATTACAAATAAGGGTAAAATTTTTGCAAAGAAAATTATTGTGGCAACGCATTTCCCTTTTATTAACAAGCACGGTGGGTACTTTATTAAAATGTATCAGCATAGGTCCTATGTTATTGCACTTAAAAATGCTCAAAATATTGAGGGAATGTATGTTGACGAGGCAAAAAAGGGTTTATCTTTCAGAAGTTATAAAGATTTACTCCTTCTTGGTGGGGGAAGTCACCGCACAGGAAGTGAGGGAGGAAACTGGGAAGAGCTTTCAGAAACGGCAGATAAGTATTATAAAAACGCAGAAGAAGTTGCAAGATGGGCAACTCAGGACTGTATGACGCTGGATTCCATTCCCTATATAGGCAGATATTCAAAATCAACATCAGACTTGTATGTTGCAACGGGATTCAATAAATGGGGAATGACATCGTCAATGCTTTCGGCTATGCTATTAACCGATTTAATATGCGAAAGAAAAAATGAATTTGAGGGGCTTTATTCTCCGTCACGAAGTATGCTTCACCCTCAGCTTGCGGTGAATTTATTTGAATCTACAAAAGGGTTAATTACCCCTGGCACTCCAAGATGCCCGCATATGGGGTGTGCGCTTAAATATAATAAGCAAGAGCATTCATGGGATTGTCCTTGTCATGGTTCAAGGTTTGAAGAGGACGGAAAATTGATAAATAATCCTGCAACAGATGATATGCGTAAATAAAAAATGAAAATCAACAAATTTATTGAAAGAAAAGGCGAGTTATGATAGAATAATGTTAAAAAACAAACACATAAATGGGAAAAGAAAAGCATATTTTTTGAACTGAATATATGTTTTTATTGCGTTATTTTTTGTATTTTTTCGAAAGATTGACTTTTAAAAACTCTGGGAATATAATTTGAATTAGAAAAATATATCTGGAGGGATATTTGTGAAAGAATTAAAAAAAGACAATCTTGTGTGCAAAATTTATGATTCAAGAAACGAAATGGGAGCGGCAGCAGCAGAAGAAATATACAATAAAATTTTAGAGCTACTCTCCTTGAAGGAAGAAATCAACATGATTTTTGCGGCAGCACCCTCGCAGAACGAAGTGCTTGCATCTTTAATTTCTAAAAAAGATATTCCATGGGAAAGAATCAATGCTTTCCACATGGATGAATACATAGGTCTTGCAGATACAGCACCGCAGAAATTCGGTACATTTTTAAGAAATGCTATTTTTGACAAGGTGCCTTTTAAAAATGTTTATCTGATAGACGGCAGTGCAAAACCCATTGAATCGGAATGTGGAAGATATACAAAGTTGCTTGAAAGTCATCCAGTTGACATTGTATGTCTTGGAATAGGCGAAAACGGACACATTGCGTTTAACGATCCTGATATTGCTGATTTTAATGACAAAGCTTTAATAAAGGTTGCTGACCTTGACGATATATGCAGACAGCAGCAGGTTAACGACGGTTGCTTTGCACATATTGACGAGGTTCCAAAAACAGCATTATCTTTAACAATACCAATGCTTACATCGGGCAGCTTTATGTTCTGTGTAGTTCCTGCAAAAACAAAGGCAAACGCAGTAAAAGAAACTATGACTGGGAATATAAGCGAAAAATGTCCTGCTTCAATTTTAAGAACACATAAAAATGCAATTTTATATTGCGATGCCGACAGTGCATCATTGCTGTAAAAATTTTTTATAGTATTGTGGAGGGAATAAAATGAAAAAATTAAATGTTGCCATAATTGGTCAGGGGAGAAGCGGAAATGCAATTCATGGTGAATATTTGCTGACAGAAAGAGGAAAAGAGCTGTTTAATGTTGTAGCCGTAGTTGACTATGAAGAAGACAGACGCAAGCGTGCAGAAGACCTTTACGGTTGCGATACATACGCAGATTACAGAGAACTTTTTAACAGAAACGATGTTGATTTTGTAGTAGCATCAACATTTTCTAACGAACGTTTCCCTGTTGTTATGGATTTATTAAACCATAAAATGAATGTTATTGCAGAAAAGCCTTTTTCGAAGTATTCTATGGAATGTGAAAAGATGATAAAGGCAGCAAAGGAAAACGGAGTTATGTTAACTGTTTTTCAGCAGTCACGTCTTGCTCCTTACTATACAAGAGTAAAGGAAATAATTGAAAGCGGTGTTATAGGAAAGGTTCAGCACATTTCAATTAACTTCTCAAACTATGCACGCCGTTGGGACTGGCAGTGTTCAAGAAGAATGTACGGCGGAGAGCTTTTAAACACGGCTCCACATCCAATGGACCAGGCTCTTGATTTACTTAATACAGATGATATGCCTAATGTATTTTCTGTGCTTAAGAGAATAAATAATGCAGGCGATGCAGAAGATTTTGTTAAGGTTATGCTTACTTATCCAGGCAGACCCCTGATAGAAGTAGAAATAAACCACTGTGATGCATACAGCGACCATGTATACCGCGTTTGCGGTGACAGAGGCTCACTTCGTGCAACAACTACAGGATTAAAATTCAAATATTTTGACGAAAAGCCTATGCCTGCTTTGAACTTAAAGCCTTTAAGAGGTCCTGACGGAATTCAGCCTTCATACTGTGCCGAAAAGCTTGAATGGCACGAGGTTGAAGAAACCTTTGCAGGAACAGCCTTTGATGCAGGCACCGAAAATTATTATGAAAATATATACAACCATTTTGTAAATGGAGAAGAACTTATTATAAAGCCTGAAAAGGTTTTACAGCAGATTCGTGTTATGGAGCTTATTCATGCACAAAATCCCATGGAAACAATTTATTGATTCAAAAGGGCAGGGTGACAGAAAATGATTAAACTTGCAATACTTGGAAGCGAAAACAGCCATTGTTGTTGTTTTGCATCTGTTTTAGCTCCGCTTGACGGCAAAAAAATGTTTGAAGACGTTGAGCTTATAGGCGTTTTTGGAGAAAAGGATGAGCCGGGAGTAGAACAGGGCAACGCAGGGGTTGAAAAGGTTAGCACCTGCAGAGTTTTTGCAGAAGACAAAGATGATTTTCTTGAAACGGCAGATGCCATAATGGTTACTGCAAGAGATGGGGCAAAGCATTTAAAATATGCAGAAAATTATATTAAAAAAGGTATTCCTGTATGGATAGACAAGCCTATTACACGCAGTACAAAAGAAGTGTTAGAGCTTTTGGATTTAGCAAAAAAACATGGTGCAATATTAAGCGGCGGTTCTTCGCTTGAGCTTAATGAATCGGTTAAAAAGTTTGCTGAAATTGTAAAAGAAGGAAAAACCGAAATAGTAGGGGGACACTTAACGGCACCTGTTAATATGGATAATCCTTACGGCGGATTCTGGTTTTATACGCAGCATCTTGTAGCTATGCTTACAACCATTTTTGGCACAGATGTTAAAAGCGTAAGAGCATTACGAACAGTAAATGGTGTACAGGCAATATATAATTATGAAAAGTTTTCGGTAACTGCTTTTTACGGAGCAGGATATTCGGTAACACTTTATACAGACGGATTCAATGCCAAAGCCGAAGAAATAATACTGCCTGATGATTACTTCAAAGGCGAGCTTGAAGCTTTTTATAATGTTATAAAAACAGGCAAGCCAGACAAGACCGAAAGAGAATATGTTGCTCCTGTTTATTTGCTTGAGGCTACAATAGAAGCTTACGAAAAAAATAAAGAAATTTTTATTGACATACCCTTTGTTTGATATTAAAATATAATAAGAAACATTTGCAGATTATACAAAAGTGAGAAATTCTGTTATGACAAAGAATATGTCAATGTACCGTGAATCGGTACCTACAACAATAGTTTATCATAATAAAAACGAACACCCCAGTATAAATATTCCTCATCTGCACAGCCAGTATGAGATATATTATAATATTTCTGGGGCAGACGGATTCTTTTTTGATAAAAAGTATTACTCATGCCTTGGGAATGACTTGTTTGTCGTTCCCAAGGTTTGTGTGCATAAAGCCCTTATTAATCCCGATAAAATTTATGAGAGATGCATTATAAGTATTGATTCAAAAATGATATCGGCAATAAATTATATTCCCCATATAAAAGGCTCTTTGGAGTGGATGGAGTTTGTTGGGGATTTATTTACGGGTAAAGTAAATCTTAATCAAAAACAGCATAATGATTTTATGACGCTTGTGTATAAATATAATACCGAAGAAGGGTTAAAGCAGTTTTCAATATTGGTTGAAATACTGTCATTTGTTTCAAATTTATTTAAAAATACACAGCAGATACAGCCTGATGTTCCTGAAAGTACTCTTGGTAAGGCATTGCTTTTAATTGAGGAAAATTTCAGGGACATTAAGGTTTCGGATATTTCTAAGGGATTATTTATAAGTAACAGCCATTTTACAAAGATTTTTACAAAGCAATGCGGTGTTACACCTATGAATTATTTGCTGTTAAGAAAAGTAGCAGAAGCTAAAAAGTTTTTATATATGGGGATTTCGGTTAAAGAGGCATGCTTTTTGTCGGGATTTTCGGATTATTCGAATTTTATAAGAACTTTTAAAAATATAGAAGGCTGTTCTCCTGGAAATTTTGAACATTTATCAAAGCCATTATAAACAAAGGAGTATTATTATGAATGTGAAATTTGCAATTATCGGATGCGGAAGAATATCCTACAACCATATTGATGCTATACAGAATGCCCCTCACGCAGAGCTTGTGGCAGTATGCGATATAATTGAAAGCAGGGCAAAAGATGCTGCCCAAAGAACAGGACTTAAAAAATGGTACACAGATATTGAAACAATGCTTGATAGCGAAAAAATAGATGTATGCTGCATCCTCACACCAAGCGGAATGCATTGTGAACATACATGTATTGTTGCAAATCACAAGGTTAATGTTTTGTGCGAAAAGCCTTTGGACGTTACTAAAGAAAAAATGGAACGTATGATAAAATGCTGTCGTGACAACAACGTAAAGCTTGGTGCTATATTCCAACGCAGAACTTATGATGGAGCAATCAGAACAAAAGAAGTGATTGAACAGGGCGAACTTGGCATAGTTTCGATGGCTGATGCTTCTTTGAAATACTATAGAAATCAGGAATATTACGATAGCGGAGAATGGCGTGCAACATGGGAATTTGACGGCGGCGGAGCTCTTATGAATCAGGGTATACACGGCATTGATATGATAAGCTGGATTATGGGCGGTATAAAATCTGTATACGCTTGCTGTAAAACACTGGCATGGGATATAGAGGTAGAAGATACAGCTGTTGCTATGGTTAAGTTTAAAAACGGTGCTATAGGAGTTATACAGGGCACTACAGCGGCATATCCGGGACTTGATACGGTGTTTTCTTTCCAGGGAACACGCGGTAGCATTTCGTTTGGGGATGATGACTTTTATTATTGGCAGCTTGAAAATTCCGAGATAGAAAGGCCTGAGGTTGTAGGCTCTATGGGCGGTAAAAACTGCCAGTACAACACAACAAATTTTGGTCATACACATTTGGTTGAAGATATGGCACTTGCCGTTTTAGAGGACAGAGATCCTATGATTACAGGCGAAGAAGCTAAAAAGAGCGTAGAGATTATTTTGGCTATTTATGAATCGGCACGTACAGGAAAAGAAGTATTTATTGAAGATTAAAAATATATGCGGCAATTTTTTGCCGCATTATTTTAAAAAGGAGAAGAAAATGAAACTTAATAATGGAATAATTTCGGTTGAAATCAATAACCACGGGGCAGAACTTAAATCTGCAATTAAAAACGGAAGAGAATATATGTGGTGCGGTGATGCAAAATACTGGGGAAGAACATCGCCTGTGCTTTTTCCTTTTGTTGGCGGATTAAAAAATAAAAAATACAAACTTAACGGAAAAGATTATCCTATGGGACAGCATGGCTTTGCAAGAGATTATGATTTTGAAGTTCTGGAAAGCGACAAAACGTCGGCAGCTTATATTTTAAAATCAAATGAAGATACTCTTTTAAAATATCCTTTTGATTTTGAACTTATTATAAAATACACACTTGAAGAGTCAAAAATAAAAATTGAATGGACGGTAAAAAACACAAGCTCAAAAACAAAGCCATTTTCAATAGGAGCTCATCCTGCATTTAATTTAAAAGAAGGTATAAACTATTTTAAGGTTGACAATAAAAATGATATAGTATATAATTTAATTGATGAAAGCGGGCTCTATTCAAAAGAGAGCAGACATATTCTTAAAAACGACGGGTATGCAGAAATTAAAAGTGGTATGTTTGATAATGATGCTCTTATAATTGAGAATAATCAGGTACGTGAGGTTTCACTTTGTGATAGCGAAAAAACACCTTATATTACAGTAAAATTTGAAGCACCTCTTTTCGGTTTATGGGCACCTGTGAAGAAAAATGCGCCATTTATATGCATAGAGCCGTGGTATGGCAGATGCGACAGAAATGATTTTGACGGTGAGATTTTTGAAAAAGACTATATAATCAATATGGAAGCCGGCAAAACATTCAGTGCAGAATATGAAATAGAGCTTTTATAAAATTTACGAAAATATTTTTATGAGGTGGAAAAATGATTAACAAAACCAGTAAAAGAATAATTTGTTTATTGCTTGCAATAATGATGCTTGCAAGTGTAAATGCAGTATTTGCCAAAGATACAGAATCTTCTGTCGGGATAAAAAATGTTATATATATGATACCTGATGGCGGCGGAATGGGATCGTTTTATCTTGCAAACGAGGTTAAAAAAGCAGGTGGATTTGGCAGAAATTTCCCCAATGCAACACAGGTTGATGAAGGCGAAATGTATATAAAGCCTTATCTTGTTGGAGCAGAGATGACTTATGCTGCAGATGTTGCGGTAACAGACTCTGCGGCAGCAGGTACAGCACTGTCATCGGGATATAAAACAAATAAAACCTATGTTGGAATTTCTCCCGACAAAAAGCCTCATGCCAACATTTTAGAAGCATGTCAGGAACTTGGTAAAAAGACAGGAATTGTTGTTACTTTTGAATGGACAAATGCCACCCCTGCAACTTTCTCGGCTCATGCCGAAACCCGTTACGAAACATTGAATATTGCCACTCAGGTTATAAATCAGGGAATTGATGTTGTATTTGGCGAGACTCACAGCGATTATCTGCCCGAAAAATGGTTTACAGATGAATCATTTGAAGAACGTGGATATGATGTTATAAAAACAATGGAAGACCTTGAAAACATAAAAGCAGGCGACAGGGTATGGGGAAAGCTTCCCAAAGCTTATTATGATACTGATATAGATGCAGACACACCTAACCTTGCCGAGCTTACAGAAGCGGCAATAAGAGCCCTTGATGACGGCAGTGAAGAAGGATTTTTCCTTATGGTAGAAGGCAGCGCTGTTGACAAGGGTGGGGAAGCCAATGATGCACCCGATACTGTAGGAGAATTTCTTGCATTTGATGCAGCTTGTAAGGTTGCTATTGAATATGCAAAAAACAGAAACGATACTATGGTAGTAATTTTGCCCGACCACGACTCGGGCGGTGCAACATACGAAGAAGCTGATATTGAAGAAATAGTAAAGAATACAAAAAGAGGCATTAACTCCGGAAAGATTACCTGGGAAAGTGCAGGGCATACAGCCCGTGACGGCGGTATATTTATGTATATCCCCGAGTGGGCAGAATATCCCGAAGGTATTGATATAGAAAAAGCACCTGAGGTTGCCACAGCATTTGAGGAAAATCCCGGAGAATGTAATGTAAACCTTGTTGAAAATACAACTATAGCACAATACATTGCAGGTCTTTTAGGTATAGACTTAAATCTTTTGACAGAAGACCTTTTTGTTGACGTAACCGATATGGGCGAATATAATTTTGGAACTGAAAGCTTTACTTTCTCTTCAGTCACAGGAAAAAAAGTAGAAATTGCAAAAAATGCATCGGTTGCAACAATAGACAGGGAAGAGGTAAGCCTTGACGGACGTATAGCTTTGTATTTGGACGGTAAATTTTATGTGCCAAATGCTTTGATAAACATTATTGAGAACAAAGCAACCACCGAAGATCCCGAATTTATAGTTGATAAAAAATATATAAAAGAAGAATATCTTGAAAAAAATGAAGAGCCTGAAATTACCGACCCGTCAATAAAAGGACACTGGGCAGAAAAATATCTTGCAAAAGCGGTTTCTGACGGTTTAATAAAGGGAAGCGACAAAGGACTTGAGCCTGACAGAAACGTTACAAAGGCAGAACTTATTACAATGGTAATGCGTGCTCTTAAAATCGAGAACGACCAGAATGCGGGTCCCAAGTGGTATAGCTACGCTGCATCAAAAGCAACAGAACTTGGATGGACAGCTTCGGTAGAGGATATTGAGCTTGCAATTAACCGTGCTGCATCGGCAAGCATTATTGCAAACGCAAAAAATATACAGGTAGAAATGGGAGACGGTAAAAAGTTTGAAGATAATGCCGAAATTAAAGAAACAGGCTATCTTGGAGCAGTAATGGCATGTGTACAAAAGGGAATAATCACAGGTTACCCTGATAATACATTTAAACCGCTTAATACTATCACAAGGGCAGAGGCGGTTGTAATAATACAAAGGGCATTTTATTAAAAAGGAGAAACTATGACAACAATTCTTATTATAAGACATGGAGAAAGCCAGGCAAACAAAAAGGATCTTTTTGCAGGACAAATAGACCCGGATTTGGAAGAAAGAGGACATACACAGGCGGAGATAACAGCGGAGTATATCAAGAAAAATTATAAGGTTGACAAAGTATATTCAAGCGATTTAACACGTGCATATAAAACCGCATTACATATTGCAGAGAAGTTTGATTTAGATGTAATAAAAGAAAAACGTTTGCGGGAAATAGACGGTGGTAAATGGGAAGGCATTAAATTTGCAAACATTATAAACCTGTATCCCGAAGAATTTTCTGTATGGATGAATCATCTTGGACAGGCAAGCTGCCCAAAAGGCGAAAGCATACAGCAGGTAGGGGAACGTATAATGAATGTGCTTACTAAAATTGCCGTTGAGAATGAAGGGAAAATTGTAGTAGCCACATCTCATGCAACACCAATACGTGTTGCGCAAAGCTTAATCGAAACAGGCGGACTCGAAGCAACCGAAAATCTTTCGTGGGTATCAAATGCTTCTGTAACAGAGATTGAATATAAAGACGGAAAGTTTACAATAAAGGTACTTGGAGAAGACCACCATCTTGCTGAATTGAAAACCGAGCTTCCCGCAACCATTTAAAAGGTGAATTTTTATGAAAATAGTTTTGCAAAGAGTTTTGGAGGCACAGGTTTGTGTTGAGGGAAAGGTGACAGGGCAGATAAACAAAGGTTATCTTTTGCTTTTAGGCGTTTCTAATGATGACACTAAAGATATTGCCGACAAAATGATAGAAAAAATATCAAAGCTTCGTATTTTCGAGGACGAAAACGGAAAAACAAATTTAAGCATAGACAGTGTTCAGGGAGAGGTTTTGGTTGTTTCGCAGTTTACTCTTTATGCTGACTGTAAAAAGGGTAACAGACCAAGCTTTACAAATGCAGGGTCTCCTGTATTGGCAGAAGAACTTTATGAGTATGTGCTTACAAAGTGCCAAAGTATTTTTAAAAACACTCAAAGCGGAGTTTTTGGTGCAGATATGAAAGTAAGCTTAATAAATGACGGCCCATTCACGCTGGTGCTTGACAGTAACGAACTTTTTTAAAAAATTGCCTTAACAACTAACGCTAAACAGGCAGCAATGTAAATTGCTGCCTGTTTGTATTTTTACACGCAAATGGCAAATTTAATTTATAGGCAAAAAAACATTCTTTTCGAAAAAGTTTCGATTTGAAAAAAATAGTAAAAAATAAAAAAAACAATTGACGGAATATACAAGAATAGTTATAATGTAATTATGATGTAAAAAAGATTTTTTAGACTGTTGAATTTGAATATAAGGAGTTTTTTATGAACAATATTAAAGCTGGTTTTTCAAGAGTTAATGTTACACCTATGTTGGGCATTCCTGTTGCAGGATACTTCATTCCCCGATATGCAGAAGGAATTTTGGACGAGTTAGAAGTAAATACTATAGCGCTTGAATGTGCAGGTACAAAAGCACTTATGCTTTCTATCGATCATGAGGGTTTAAAGCAGAATATTATAAACGATTATAGAGAAAATATCTCAAAAGCTACAGGACTTCCTGTGGAAGCCATATTTATATCCGCAACTCATACACATACAGGTCCCCAAACATCGTTTGATATAGATGACGAATTAGTTAAGGAATATATTGGATTTTTACGCCGTAAAACAGTTGATGCGTCAATTTTGGCTATTGCCGATTTAAAAGAAGCAAAAATGGGTTTTGGAATGGGTCAGGCTCCGGAGGTTGCATTTGTACGCCGTTTCCGTATGAGGGACGGCAGCATACGCACAAATCCGGGTGTAAATAACCCCGATATTGTAGAGCCTATCGGTAATGTTGACGAAAGTGTGAATGTAATAAGATTTGACAGAGAAGGCGGCGAAACAATTGTTTTGGTAAACTTCGCTGACCATCCCGATGTTGTAGGCGGCAGTAAAATAAGTGCCGACTGGCCCGGATTTGTAAGACAAACAGTTGAAAAATCAATTGATAATACAAAGTGTATATTCTTCAACGGTGCCCAAGGCGATGTAAACCACGTAAATGTTCATCCAAAAGGTGGATATCTTAACGATTTATTTATGGATTTTGACGATGTTGCCAGAGGCTACAACCATTCCAAATACATAGGAAGAGTTGTTTGCGGCGGCGTTTTACAGGCGTACGACAAGGTAAAATATGTTGATGTAGACAGTATTAAATGTATAAACAGAATTATTGAAGTGCCCTCAGCAATGCCTGATAAAAAGGACTTACCTGAAGCATATAGAATAAAAGAACTTCACGAAGCAGGAAGAGACAGCGAACTGCCATATACAGGTATGATGGTTACAACCGTTGTTGCAGAAGCACTTCGTATGGTACGACTTGAAAATGGTCCCGAAACCTTTAAAATGTGCCTCAGCGGCATAGCAATAGGTCCTGTTGCATTTGTTGGAATTCCTGGTGAACCCTTCACCGGAATAGGATTGGGATTAAAGGCTGCTAAAGAATTTGAATTTATTCTTCCTACATGTTTAACTAACGGAAGCGAGGGATATTTCCCAATGAAGGAAGCTTATGACGAAGGCGGATACGAGGCAAGAAGCTCAAACTTCAAGTCAGGTGTTGCCGAATATATTATTTCAGAGGGCACAGAGCTCATCAAAGATTTAAAGAGGTAATTTATGATAGCTATAAAAAATGCCACATTGGTTATGAAAGACCATTATATTCCTGACGGCGTTTTGCTGATGGAAGATGGTAAGATTTTTGATTTTGGAACAGCCAAACAGGTATCCATACCTGACGGTTGTGAAATTATTGATGCCCAAGGGTTGTATGTTGGCCCCGGTCTCATAGATATTCATACTCATGCGGACGGAGATACATATTTTCACGAAAACCCGGTTAAGTGCTCTAATACCTTGCTTAAGCACGGTGTTACTTCGGTTCTGCCGGCACTTTTCTACAGCATGAATAAGGAAGAGCATCTGGAGGCTATTAAAAAGTTTAAAGATGCTATTGCCAAAGGTGAATGCCAGAACATTTTTGGTGTATATATGGAAGGTCCTTACCTTAATCCCGATTTTGGTTGCGATAAAGAAAAAAACGTTTGGAAAGACGCCATTGTTGAAAAAGACTATGCCGAAATCGTAGAGGCAGCAAAAGGATTTGCCAAGGTTTGGTGTGTTGCACCGGAGAGGGAAGGCATTTTAGACTTTGTTCGGTACGTTAAAAAAGAAATCCCTGAAATTGTGTTCTCTGTTGCTCATTCTGAAGCAACACCTGAACAGATTGAAGAACTGATGCCTTACGGATTAAAGCTTGGCACTCACCATACCAACGCAACAGGCACGCTGGAAAATTATCCCGAGGTGCGTGGCGTTTGTGTAGATGAAACCGTAAATTATAATGACGGGATTTATGCAGAGCTGATTTGCGATTCAAAGGGTGTTCATGTACATCCTTATATGCTTCGTTTGATAAAGAAAATCAAGGGACAGGATAAAATTATTTTAATTGCCGATTCATTTGTAGCAGATGGTCCGCCGATTCCCGGTCTTGAGGATGCTTTTGACATCAATTTTGACTGGGGCGGAGATATTGCAGGAAGTAAACTCACCCTTGATATAGCTTGTCATAATATGATGATACATACCGGAGGTTCTATATGTGATGTATTTAGATATGCATCCACCAATCCGGCAAAGTTGCTTTCGCTTACAGACAGAGGAGATATTGCAAAAGGAAAGCGCGCTGATCTTGTATTGGTTGACCACCAGTTTGATGTAAAACACGTCATTCTCGGTGGTGAGCAGATAAATTAGAATAACAAAAAAAGGAGAATAAAACAATGAGTAATTTTATTACAGACCCGGCAACAAAATTTGATTTCCAGCCTCATGAATTTGTTCCTTTCAAAGACAAGAAGGTTTGCGAATATGTTCGTAGCCTTAGCGGAAAGGATCTTGAAAAAAGAGAAGATTGGTGGCATCCCGAATTCAATGTAAAGGTTATGATGAACCCTCATCCCGTTCTGATAGCAACACTCTTTGAACGTCTTAGAGCTGCATCAGAAGCAGGCAAAAGCTTTACAATGATTCTTGGTAACCCCGAGCCTGACACTTACATTCCTCTTGCACAGTTAATCAACTACTTTGGTATCGACTGCAGCAAGGTTCATCTTGTTGCTGAAGATGAATGGGCAGATGAATCAGGCAACATAGCTCCTATTACATACGAAGCAGGTTTTGCACATTCTATGATTAAGTACCTCTATGGTCAGATAGACGAAAAACTTCGTATGCCTATGGAAAACGTTCATTTCCCCACAAATGCAAATATCAAGGATTATTCCAAGATTATTGACGATATCACAGAAGGAACAGGTGCTGATATTGCTTCTACATCTCCAGGATGGGCAGGTCATATGGCATTTGTTGATCCTATTCCGGAATTCATCGGTAGCGGTGATATCGAAGAATGGCTCAATCAGCCGGCACAGATCGTTAAGCTTCACCCCATGACAATTATGCAGAACTCTCTTAACGGTACCTTCGGTCAGTCAGGTGATATCGCTAACGTTCCTCCTTGCGCTGCAACCATCGGACCTCTTGATGTAATGCGTGCAAAGGAAAGAATAGAAGTTCATGCGCTTGCAACCTGCGGTACATTCTCATCATGGCAGAGAATGACAAGCCGTCTTTGCACACACGGACCTATCACTCCTTATCTCCCAAGCTCAATGCTCCAGACCAAAAAGACTCAGGTTTATATCAGTGAAGAACTTGCAGCTCCCTTTGAATGCTGGGAAAAAGTAGGATACTAATATGAAAAAAAGGACTGTAAAAAAATTTTTTTACAGTCCTTTTTTGGATAACCTTGTTTAACTGTAAAAATGACAATTTTTCAAAAAAAAGATTGTCATTTTTATTATTTTATGCTATTATAATGCGGGAGTTTGATAAGTTATATATTGAATTTTCGGAGAGTGGCTTTAATGGAATATATAATTGTATTGATGATGTGTATTCTTTCAACTGCTAAAATGAGTTTTCAAAGCGCATTCAGTAAACAGACGATAAAAAATTCAACAGATGTATTGGTTTTTAATATATGCGTTTTTATAATCTCTGCCGTACTTTTTCTGCCAAAAGTTTTTGCCTGTTCACATGCGGTATGGATATATGCTGCAATAGAAGCAGTAGGTACAATTTTGTATCAGATGTTTTACACAAAGGCTCTTGCTATAGGAAAGGTTTCTATGACTGTACTGATAGTAAATTTCAGTATGGTATTGAATGTTTTGGCGTCATACATATTTTACAACGAAAGCATATCGGTATTAAGATTTTGCGGACTTATTCTTACGTTAGTATCTTTTATTATATGTAATGGAAAAATACAAAAACAGAGCATACAAAAAGAATGGCTGTTATTTGCTATATTGGCTATGATTACATCTTCGACGGCGATGCTAACACAAAAAGTTTTTGGTGAGTCGCCATATGGTGGTGAAAATCAGGCTTTTATATCCTGCCTTTACATAATAGCGGCTATAATATGTATATTCATTTATCCTATATTTAAGAAAAAAGCAGAAAAAAGCTTTGAATTAAATTTTAAAACATTAAAATTTGCTTTGGCAACGGGTATCAGCCTTGCAATTTTTCAGCTTTTTAACACCTATGCTTTGGCTAATATAGACGGAACCTTTGTTTTTCCCGCCCAAACGGGAGGGACAATCATTTTTTCAACTCTTTCGGGAGTATTTATATTTAAAGACAGCTTGAACAAAAGACAGGTTACAGGCCTGATTTTAGGAATTGTCGCGCTTGTTTTAATAGCTTTATAAAAAGATATTGATTATAAAAGAGAGATTGAAATGACAGAGATTATTAAAATACTTGAAATTATAGGGACTACGGCATTTGCAATATCGGGGGCACTTGCTGCCATAGGTGCAAATCTTGATATGTTCGGGGTTGCATTTGTAGGGTGCATTACTGCTGTTGGCGGAGGAATAGTTAGAGATGTTATTTTAGGTATAAATCCTCCTGCCATATTTTCAAACCATTATATATGCTTTATTGCAATACTTGTATCGCTGATTGTTTTTATTGTTGCTTATATCAAAAGACAACAGTTTAATTATTTCCGTATAAAAATTGAGTACATAAACAATTTTTTTGATGCACTTGGACTTGCAGCATTTACCGTTACAGGCGCCGAAGTAGGAATTATTAACGGTTTTGCAGACAACGGTTTTTTAATTGTTGTTATTGGCTTAATAACGGGCGTAGGGGGAGGAATGTTCAGGGATATATTAACTGATACAACCCCTTATGTATTAAAAAAACATGTTTATGCTCTGGCATCAATTTTTGGTTGCATAGTTTATTTTGTATTAAAAAAATATTTGGAAGATACAATTATTCCTTCTGTTACGGCGATGGTTTTAATTGTTCTTATAAGAATTCTGGCAACAAAATACCGCTGGAGCTTGCCTAAAATACAAAAAGAAAATAATAAGGAAGGCGAGAATAATTGATTGACATTGTTTTAACTGTTATCATCTTTGGATTATTAATTTTGCTTTGGAATAAAGAAAAAACAATAAAAAAACAAAAAGAAGAATTGAAAGAGCAAAAGTTATGGCACAAGCTTGCTTTGACTGACAGTTTAACGCAGATTCCAAACAGAATGGCATACAGTAACGACCTTAAGGCACTTGATAAAGAAAGGTTTATCCTTGTTATTTTTGATATTGATAATTTTAAAACAATAAATGATACAAGTGGTCACTTAACAGGAGACAGAATGCTGAAAAGCTGTGCACAGATGCTTTGTGACGTTTTTGCTGACAAGCAAGGCAAGGTGTACAGAATAGGCGGGGATGAGTTTGCTGTAATACTTAAAGACACAACAGAGAAAGAACTGATAGATATTTTTATGGAAATAAGAAAAAGAGAAAAGTTTTCGGAATTTAAGGTATCAAAAGGCTATGCAATTGCAAATGGCAAAAAAGATGTTTTGACGGTATTTAAGCATGCAGACGAAATGTTATATGCAGACAAAGCCAATAAAAATGAGACAGAATATGTCTGATATTTTAATTTTTTTATTTACATTGCCAAAAATAAATGATATAATGGTAAAAAATAACTTGAAGGAGAAAGAATGATGGGATTTTTAAAAGGAAAAACAGCGATTATTACAGGTGCGGGCTATGCTGCACTTTCTGACGGAAAATGCGGTTCAATAGGCTATGGTATAGCTACAGCTTATGCAAAAGAAGGTGCAAACCTTGTTATAACAGGCCGTAATGTTGCAAAGCTTGAAAAGGCAAAAGAAGAACTTGAAAAGCTTTACGGAATAAAGGTTTTAGCACTTGCTGCAGATATTGCTGATGGTGCAGACAACGAAAACACAGCAAAAGGTGTTATTGAAGCTGCTATAAAAGAATTCGGAAGAATAGACGTTTTAATAAACAACGCACAGGCATCAGCATCAGGCGTAACTATTCAGGACCATACAACAGAACAGTTTAATCTTGCTATGTATTCAGGTCTTTATGCAACATTTTATTATATGAAAGCCTGCTACCCCTATCTTAAAGAGACAAAGGGCAGCATTATAAACTTTGCATCAGGTGCAGGTCTTTTTGGTAACTACGGTCAGTGCTCGTATGCTGCGGCTAAAGAAGCTATCCGCGGTCTTTCAAGAGTTGCCGCAACAGAATGGGCAAAAGACGGTATCAATACAAATGTTGTATGTCCTCTTGCATGGACAGCACAGCTTGAAGGCTTTGAAAAAGCATATCCTGAAGCATTCAAGGCAAATGTAAAAATGCCCCCTGCAGGTCACTTTGGCGATTCAGAGCTTGAAATAGGCAGAGTATGCGTGCAGCTTGCTTCGCCCGACTTTAAGTATATGAACGGCGAAACACTTACACTCGAAGGCGGCATGGGACTTCGCCCGTAATTTTTTTATTGTGTTTAAAAAGGTTGCAACAAGTTTTGTATGCAACCTTTTTTTAAGAATTAAAGGAGTGAAAATATGTTAAGAACACCTAATAGGAAAAATAACTTTGAATATAGAATTGAAGAAGGACAGAATCCTTATATTGGATTTATGAGTTTTCAGCATTTCAGGGGGGAAAAGCTGTATTCGGATATAGTTGTAAAGCCCGAAGCGAATTTTACAGAAACCGAAAGGGTAGAGTGTTATCCAGTATCTTCGGATGCAGAAGAAAATGGTAGAGAAGAAGGATATTATCCCGATTCAACTGTTGTATACATACGTGTACTCTGGAAAGAGTTTGAACCGGAGCGAGGGGTATACAATTACGATTTTATACAAGATATTATTGATAAGGCAAAGGCACACAAACAAACACTTATATTCCGTCTTTTGCCACACAGCACCCGTGCGTGCGATGATGTTCCAGAGTGGCTGAAAAAACTGATACCTTGTCCCGAACGTCCCGATATGCAAAGGGTTAAAGACTCTCCCACAGACCCCTTGTTTATGCAACTTTTTTTAGAAGCAATAACAAAGCTTGGCGAGCGTTTTGATAAAGATCCTTTCTTTGATGCAATAGATGTTTCACTTCCCGGAGCGTGGGGAGAAGGACACAAACTTGAATTATATCCCGACGACCTTTTTGAAACAATAGTTGACACCTATGCAAAAGCGTTTCCAAACACCCAGCTTTTAACTCAGGTATCACGCACAGAGCTTATAGAGTACGCCTCACGCTACCAGAACGTAGGCTGGAGAGGCGACGGACTTGGATGCCCAAAACATACAAAAGAAATATATCCTCCACTTGTTGAAAAAGTGCCACAGCAATGGAAAAAAGCTCCCGTTTCTTTTGAAGCCTACTGGTGGCTTGGAGAATGGAAACGACAGGGCTGGAGCATTGATGAAATTATAGAAAAAACTTTAGAGTGGCATATAAGCTCATTTAATCCAAAATCCATACCTGCACCGTGGGATTGGCAGGATAAATGTGACTACTGGATAAGCCGTATGGGTTATCACTTTGCAATAAACAGTGTATCTTTGCCAGATAAGGCAGTGGCAGGAGATCTTTTATCAGTGCTTTTTGAAGTCGAAAACGTAGGGGTTGCTCCTTGCTATAAAAAGTTGCCTTTAGTTGTACGGCTTAAAAAAGGCGAAAAAGTATATGATTTTGAGCAGAAGGTTGATATAACAAAATGGCTTCCCGGTAAGCATACAGAATGGCTTTGTGTACAGCTTCCTGATGATATTACAGCAGGAGAATATGATGTTGAAATAGCACTTAAAAGCATTCATACAGATATAGTGTACTTTGCCACAAATGCCGAACGTGACAACGAATTTTACAAGGTGGGTAAAATTAAAATAGGTTAAAATGAGAATGAGAAGGAAAAGAGAAAATGAAAATTGAGTATTTTGGTAAAATGCCTGACCCGTTTTTAAAGGAAGACGGGACAAGAATGACTCCTGACGAGTGGCACAAAAATAAAAAAGCTTTACTACAAAAAATTACAGACATTGAGTATGGCGGAATGCCACCAAGACCCGAGGTTGTTAAGGTAGAGCGTTTAACACAGATTTACCGCAGTAAATCAATATGGTACAAAATTCATGCAGGAACAAAGGAAAAACAGCTTACTTTTATGCTTGAAATTACAGTTCCGTTTTTGCCCGACAAAGCAAAAGCAATAAACTCTGATTGGGGACCCGACGAAAAATATCCTGTTCTTTTAACCGGTGACGGTTGCTGGCCCTATATAGAAGGAGAAGTAAAGCAGCAGATATTAAAACGTGGATATATAGTTGCACGCTTTAACAGGCTTGAAATTGCATCTGATTTACTTATAAGTTCCGAAGGCGGTATTCACGATATTTACCCCGGAAAATATTCCGATATATCGGCATGGGCGTGGGGATACCTTGTTTGTATGGACGCTTTTGAACAAATCGGGTTACCAAGTCTTGACAAAACAGAGGTTGGCATTACAGGTCATTCACGTGGCGGAAAAACAGTTATGCTTGCCGCAGCTTTAGACGAAAGAATAAAATATGTTTGCATAAACAGCAGCGGTATGCATGGTGCAAATTCTTACCGTTGCGATGTTACAGAGCAGGGAGCGGGTAAAAAACCAAGCGAAACTCTTTCGGGAATGCTGAAAATTTGCAAAACCTGGGTTGGAGAAAAATTATATGAATACGAAGGAAGAATAAATGAGCTTCCTTATGATATGCATTATTTTGGTGCAATGATAGCCCCAAGGTTTTATTTGCAAAACGAAGGAATGCAGGATTACTGGTTAAATCCTGTAGGTGCATGGCAAAACTTTATGGCGGTTAAAGAATGTTATAAATACCTTGGCTGTGAAGAAAATGCCGGCGCATGGTATAAACCCGGAGAGCATCAGCATACTTTGGCAGAGTTTTTAGTATTTTTGGATTTTATGGATAATGCACGTAAAAATCTTCCGTTGCAGGAGCATTTAAAGGTTAATCCATACCCCGAAATCGAAAAGAATTTTGAATGGTAAATTAAAAAAAGGAGATGTAAAAAAATTTTTACATCCCCTTTTTTCATAACTATATGTATCTTTTATAATATTTAGTCTTCTATAGCCGCTTTTTTGGTTATTGCTGATTTCAGCTTTTCCATTGTCTCTTTGTCAAATTTAGGTGTTCTGTCATAATAATAAATACCATTTTGCTCTTGCTCAACATCGTAAAGTTGTGTATAGCAAAGCCCAAAAATGTTCGGGTTTGAAATTAAAACATCTGTAAGACCAATAAATCTTTCGCAAAACTCATCAACCGTTTTGGGTGCGTTTCCGTATCCCCAACCCAACTTTTTTTCAGGTGCCCATTTAATTCCACCGTATTCACTGACAAAAACAGGTTCTCCAAAATAGGGTTGCACATCGCCGTCACGTCTGTATATCTGGTCTTTTACAACTCCTTTATCGATGTCTGAATAATATTCTGTAAACTTCTTTACGTCCTGCTCATAATCGTGTACGTCGTGGATTTCCTTTTTGTCAAGGTGATAATTACCGCTTACTTCAATACAGGGGCGTGTTTTATCATAAAGCTTTGTTATTTTATAAACACTTTCCATAAGTCTGGAAGAAGTATTCTTTTCTATATATCCCCATGTTTCGTTAAAGGGACACCAGCCTATGAGAGCCGGACTGTTAAAATCCCGCTCAATTATTTCTGCCCATTCGCATATAAAGTTTTCTGCCGCGGTGGAATCATTGTAATCAATGCCCCAGTTTCCGTGCTCGCCCCAGATTATATATCCCTCTTTGTCACAGTGATATATAAAACGCTTTTCAAAAACCTTCTGGTGCAGTCTTGCTCCGTTAAAACCCGCTTCTTTTGAAAGAAGAATATCTCGCTTTAAGGTCTTGTCACTGTTGGCAGTATAAATTCCATCTGGGTAAAAGCCCTGGTCAAGAACTGTGCGTAAAAATACAGATTTTTTATTTAACATAAATTTAAGCCCGTCAAAATAAATCTCTCTCATACCAAAATAGCTTTTTACAGTATCAGCACCGAATTTAATCTCAAGGTCATAAAGCCTTCCATAGCCTATCTCCCATAAATGAAGTTCTGAAAGAGATATCTGTGCAGAGAAAAAGCCGGTATTTACATTTATTTTTGTGTTTCCCATTGGTTTTCCGTTATAGGAAGCACAAAGCTCAAGAATTCCAGAGCCTACAGCTTCACCCGTAACTGTCAAAACAGAATTTGTAATATCGGGATAATACTTGCAATTTTTAATATAAGTTTTTGGCACAAATTCAAGCCATACTGTTTGCCATATACCTGTAGTTCTGGTATAAAAGCAACCGTATGAAGAATATTTTTCACACTGCTTGCCGGATGGCTGTACTTTGCTTCTTACATCATCTTCGGCAATAACAAAAATTGTATTTTCGCCAACGTGTGCAAGTTTTGTTATGTCAATGCAAAATGAAGAGTAACCTCCTATATGCTCATCTGCAAAAATACCGTTTATATATATGTAGCTATGAAAATCTACAGCTCCAAAGTGCAAAAACACATTGCCTGCCATATCTTCTTGCGATAAAGTAATAACCTTTCTGTAGCATACCGAGTCAATAAAGTCAGTATATCCTATTCCCGAAAGAGTGCTTTCGGGGCAAAAAGGCACAGTTATTTTCTTTAAAAGTTTTCCTTTTTTGTAAAGTTCTTTTTCTCTGGCACTTTTGTTAAAATCAAAATCAAATTCCCACTCGCCGTTTAAATTTCTCCACGATTTTCTCTCCCATTGAGGATTAGGATGTTCAGGTCTTGGAATATTCATATTAACGCCTCCTTCTGTAATTTATTTTATACATATACATAATATATTTCAATGATATTTTGACCTATTTATTGACATTTTGTTTTATATTTGTTATATATTATATATAGAGGTGAAAAGATGCTGTACTATAATGTAATTCGAACAAAATACAACGGTAAAGAAAACAAGAATTTTAAGCTTGCACGTCCGTGCGGAACAAATAATTATCTTTTTTTGCACTTTAAAACACCGGTAATATTCACTCTTTTTAATAAAACTCGCAGGGTTTCTCCGGGAGAGTGTATATTACTTTCACCTAAAACCGCACATTCTTTTTATCCAGATTCTTGCGACCTTGTTCATGACTGGATGCACTTTGTCCCATCTGATGAGAATGAATTTTTAAATTTAAAAATTGACATAAATAGCTTTTTTACACCTTTGGAAACAGGCTTTATATCTTCCTCAATAAAAAAATGCGAGCATGAACTTATATATAAAGACGAATTCTATGAAGAGCTTGTATCTTCTGAGGTAACTTCTATTTTTATAAAACTTAAAAGACAGCTTGGGCAAAAAACCTTTGGACATCATGCAGATGCACTCAGGGTATTAAGACTTGATATGTATCAGAATCCCAACTGCTACGAAAGCACACTTGATATGGCAAACAGCATAGATTTAAGCCGTTCACGCTTTACTGTTGTATATAAAGAACTTTTCGGTGTTTCTCCAAAAAACGACCTTATAAGTGCAAGAATATCAAAAGCTTCATATCTCTTATCACTCGGTACACTTTCTCTTGTTGAAATCTCAGAAGCATGTGGCTATCAGAGTATTTATCATTTTATACGCCAGTTTCGTACCGTTGTTGGAACAACTCCTGGCGCATACAGAAAAAATTATTAAAAATCTTGACAACTATAATATAAAAATATTATCATATAATAAATCATAAAAAAACATATTAAGGGGCATAAATATATGGAATTTAAGGCTAAATATTTTAATCAACTTACACCTGCAGAGTTGTATGAAATATTAAAATCAAGATGCGAAATTTTTATGCTTGAACAAAATATAATCTGTCAGGATATGGACAATGCAGACTATGAAAGCAGACATTATTTTTTTGAAGAAGACGGTAGAGTTATTGCATATCTTCGTGTTTTTAAAGAAAACGACGAGACTGTACATATGGGCAGAGTGCTGACTTTAAATCATAAAAAAGGTATGGGCAGGCTTTTGATGGAAAAAAGCATTGACGAAATAAAAAAGGATTTTGCTTGTAAAAAAATAACCCTGAATGCTCAAAAACAAGCCGAAGGCTTTTATAAAAAAATGGGTTTTAAAACCGTATCGGGCGACTTTTTGGAGGAAGGCGTTATACACGTTGCAATGGAATTTAATTGTTAGCCAATGCTAAAGATGGTTTTTAAGGCTAAGGGAGGACTACTGTGAAAAGGATAGAAGGACACGCACATATATACAGAAGAGAAGATATTGATTTTTAGATAAAAAGCTTTCGGGAAATGCTTGATTATTTTAATTTTGAAGCGATACAGGTATAGACGAAGGACTTGTGGACATCCATTCCAAAGCAGATGGGGTAAACGAGTTTAAGCATAAACACATCCCACTCAAAAAATATTTGAGAAAACAGACAGGGACTGAATGATCACTGAAAGTTTGAAGTAATGTCTATTCAAAGATAAGTTTACAGAGTTCATAGCCCTTTTGTGCCTTGTGGCGCAGCGGAAAGGAATGGTCATATTTATGGATTTATATGTAGCAATCAACGGCTGCGATACCAACCCCGGCACCATGGATGCTCCGTTTGCCACGCTGACAGCGGCACGGGAAGCTGTCAGGGGATGGAAGCAGAACGGACTTTCCGAGCCTGTCACGATTCATGTCGGTGCGGGCGAATACCGCATGCACGGCATCACTTTTGATGAGGGTGACAGTGGTACGGTGGACTGTCCTATTGTCTACCGTGCAGACGGGGAGGTTATTCTGCACGGCGGCGTTTCGGTTGGACGGGAGCTGTGGCAGATGCCGGACGATGCGATGGCATCACGCTTTTCGGATGATGCCCGTCCGCACATCCGCATGATTTCCCTCACTGCCCTCGGTCTGACACGCGAGGACTGGGGAGAGGAGATTGCCATCGGTTCATATGAAACATCGGCAAAATACGATGATGCGCCCAAGGGTTGCGGATGTGAGTTTTTCTGCGGCGGCAGACGCATGGTCAAGGCGCGGTATCCCAACAGCGGTTTTGCACAGTTGGAGGCGATTATGGATGTTGGCGATGTCCGAGAATTCCCACCGCAGAACTATCACCGGGACTGGTTTGACAGACGAAATCACCGTGGCGGTGCGTACATCATCGACCGAGCGACGGCAAAACGTGTGGAGGGCTGGCAGGAAGCAGACAAGGCGTGGATGTTCGGCTACTTTTATTGGGACTGGGCAGATTCGTCGACACCGGTTACCTTCAAAATCGAAAACCGTGTCGTCTATCCAAAGTTTGTTTCGGGATTTGCCGCACGGGCAGGCGCAAATTATTATTTTTACAACGTCCCCGAGGAGCTTGACAGTACAGGAGAATGGTATCTTGACCGAGAAACGGGCAATCTCTACTTCTGGCCGTGGAATGGTGCGGAGACAGCCGATTTTTCCTGCTGTGGCGAGCCGCTGATTTCCTGCAAGGGAACTCATCACATGACCTTTTCCGGCTTTACCGTCATGGCAACCATGGGTGACGGCATTGTCGTCACAGGCAATGATATGACACTGACCGCACTGACGATAAAAAACATTGCCAAAACTGCTATCCGCGTAAACGGGTACCGCAATACCGTCTCGGACTGTGAGATCACGCGGACAGGCAAGGGCGGGGTCTATGTCACGGGCGGTGACCGCGCGTCGCTGACACCCGGCGAAAATCGCGTGACGAACAACTACATTCACGATTTTTCTGAAATATTTCTGACGTATCAGGGTGGTATTGAACTGCATGGGGTCGGCAATATGGCCGATCACAACGAGATCTGCACCTCACCGCATTTGGCGATCTTCTACAGCGGCAATGACCATCTGATTGAGTACAACGACATTCACGACGTGGTGCTGCTGTCCTCGGACGCAGGTGCAATTTATGCCGGCTTTGACTGGGCAGCGCACGGATGCGTTGTGCGGTATAACCGCCTCTGTGACATCGGGGCAAATGCCTTCACGCCCAACGGTATCTACTGGGACGATGGGCTTTCAGGTCAGACGGCGTATGGTAACATTTTGATCAATGTCAAAAAGTTCAGCTTCCTTGTCGGCGGTGGCAGAGAAAACAATGTCTGCGGTAATCTGATCGTGGACAGCGGTCGTGCGGCTTTGCAGTATGATGATCGTAACCGCGATGGTTTTGTTCACGGCGGCTGGGCACGCGAGGCAACCAACACGCCAGATGCGCCGCATTGGAAACATCTGGAGGCAGTTCCGTACCGAGAAGAGCCGTGGAGAAAGCACTATCCGCGTTTAAAGCGGATCAAGACCTCGTTTGAAACCGATCCCGATGATATTGATTTTCCAATCAATCCGGCGTATTCCTGTATGCGGGATAATGTTGTCATTGCACCGCGCGGTGAAATGTATGAGATTGCAGAATCGGTATTCACCTATTCCGAGGTTGCGGACAATACACTTTACGAAACCTATGAGGAGGCAGGATGGGATGTGGATCGGGGCTGGTTTGTTTCCAACAGTCCGGTTTTGACCGCGCATCCTGCGGTTGCCGCGATTCCTGTTTCAGAAATCGGACGGAAGACGAAAACATGAGATGAAATTTATAAAAACGAAAGATAGGAGTATCTATGAAAATAATAGAAGGACATGCACATATATACAGAAGAGACGATATTGATTTTTCGGTAAAAAGCTTTCAGGGAATGCTTGATTATTTTAAATTTGAAGCAGTACATATATGCAGTTATATTCATGATACTGAGGAAGAAGATACAGATATAACTCGCAATGTAAAAGCTCTTTACTGCAAAAAATATTTGCCGGCATACGTTTCGGGGGCTTTTGTGCATCATTTTGGAAATGAAACTCCTGAATTTTTACTTGACCAGGCAAAAAGATATATGACAATGGGGTGTGACGGAATAAAAATGCTTGAAGGTAAGCCGGGACAACGGAAAAAGCTTGGTGTTCCTCTTGATTCAAAGCTTTTTGGGAAGTTTTATGAGTATGCCGAAAAAAATCAGATTCCTGTAGTGTTACATTCAGCAGATCCTCCTCATTACTGGGATTACTCAAAGCTTTCGGATTATGAAAGAGAAAAGGGTTGGTTTTGTGATTCTTCATACCCGTCAAAAGACGATTTCAGAAAAGAAGTATGGGGGATAATGGAAAAGTTCCCAAAGCTTCCGCTTGTTCTGGCACACATGGGCTTTTTGCACGATAACAAAGAATATATGACAGAATTTGTGCAAAGATGGGATAATACAATGATTGACTTAACGCCCAATAATTACGAAATGCTTGATATGGGCGAAGATATCTTATGGTGGAAAGACTTTTTTGTGAAATGGCGTAAACGTATTATGTTTGGTACAGATGCCTATTCCTTTGAACTTGAAGGAAAAACTTATGAAGAGTGTTTCCCAAGAACCGTACTTTTAAAAGATTTTCTTGAAACAGATAGCCGCGAACTTGAGATTTTACCCGGCAGAAAAATTGAGCGGGGACTTGGACTTTTTGAAGATGTTTTGAAAGATATTTATTATAATAACTTTATTGATGTGTACGGAAAGGCAAAACCTCTTTGCCCAGAGCTTATAGCACAAGAATGTAAAAATCTTTTAGAAAATCCACCTCATAAAATGTTATCCGAGGATGAAATGAATCTTAAGAAAATTTTAAAGGATTTTTCGAAATAAAAAGTTATACCCACAGATTTTATCTGTGGGTATAACTTTAATTTTGGAATACTTTTCATAAAAATTTACATGTTAATAAGACGTTCAAGCAATGTTTTTGCAACAGGATTCTTTGCAATATAGGCTTGCAAATCCATCTGGCAAATACGTATTTTTCCTTTTCCGTAGCTTTGTTCGCCTACTGCAAGCGCCTTTTTCCAAAGTCCGTTAGGACCGGCAGCACGGCCTTTCTGTGCATAGTCTGCACTTGTAAGTATAGCATCAAATCCGTCAGTCTCAAATATTTCGGATAACATAGAAGTAATTATATCATCCTGTTCGTTGTACCAGTATCTTATGTCATGGGGCTCAAAGTCTGAAACCATGTAATGCTCTTTGTTTCTTGCAACAAAGTTAACAGGCTTTTCGGGGCATTCTTTTACAGTTATGTTATTTCCTGCAATTTGCATTGAACCCAGTGGCAAGCGGAAGAATATAATTTTTGCACCCTTTTCAACAATAGGCAAAATTTCTTCTTCAAGCTTTGAGTATTCATCCATACTGTATACTAGAATTGCAGTACTTTCGTCAATTTTATTCTTGGTTACATAAGAAACATTATATTCTTTTTCCAACATAGCCTCAAAACCTTCGGGAGCACCAACAGTATATACTTTCCCTAATGATTTTTCTTCATTTGGGAATATATTAAATTTCATTTCATAACTGTCAAGAACTTCGCCGTTTTTGCCCATAAGAGCTATCTGTACACTCATAACATCTCTTTTGCTGATTTCGGGAATCTGTACAGGAATGTACCCCTGGAACTTAACATCAAACGCAGGAACAGTCACATCTTTTTTGCCCGCCATAAATACCTTATTGTTTAACAAT